>JAJFIO010000234.1 GCA_021774915.1 Alphaproteobacteria bacterium | reverse complement strand
ATATCGCGCAAGGGGGCATTATATATGGTCATCGTTCCTCACCATGATGGTTACAGGGCCGGCATATCCGGCCGCTGATGTGACATGTGTGCTCTGCTTCGTTGTTTCAGCCGCTTTTTCTTCCAACATGCCGTCAACGATAGTGCAGACTTCGTGCAGTTCCTTGATCGCTTGGGCAATATCCATTTTCTGCTGCTCAAGGATCGCAATGCGCTCTGTGAATTTCTGCCGGGAGACACGAAGCTGCGCCTCCTGACCGTCTTTCAGACCATAAAGATCGAGCATTTCACGAATTTCATCCAGAGAAAATCCCACCCGCTTGCCGCGCAGGATGAGAGAGAGCCGCGCATGATCCCGCGGCGCATAAATGCGGGTCTGCCCCTTACGTGTGGGGCTGAGCAGACCTTTGTCTTCATAAAAACGGATAGCGCGTGTGGTGATGTCAAATTCGTGCGCCAGATCCCGAATTGTATATGTTCGAAGGGGCATGAAATTTCAGCTCTTGACCCATGGCAAAGCCCTTTCCTTTGGGCTGCCTCCCATTTATCATATTAAGTTTAATTGACGTTGACGTAAACGTCAACTTTTAATTTTTAAGGGATGTCCAGTGACGAAACCCCGATGGCGCAGCCAGTAAGGGCTGTGCGACGAACTTCCCGCCCACGAATGTGTGTACGAAGAAAGTTACAACCGCCATCCCTGCGGCGGCCCAAAGAAAAAAAGGCATCACGCCCCTCTCTCTGCAGGCGGAGATTCGTAACGTCAACAAAGAGACAGTTGCAGCGATACACCGCTATGCAAAGCGAACGGAGTATTCACTACATGCTTGTCGACTGGGGCTTGTCGCATTTCCACTGGGAGCGGTTCGCATATACCTGCCAGAACGCCCAGTGCCGCGCGTGCTTGATGTGTATATCGTCGAGGCCTTTCGAGCCGTCATTCGAGCCGACTTGGCAATGCCGCGTGCGACCGGCAACTCTCCGGGGCGAGAGCCACGATAATACCAAATTGAGTTGAACTCCTTCACACGGATCGTTCTGATTTCAAAGTGACCCACTACCGATTTTTACCCTTTCTTTACACAAGTTTTGTTGCTCTATACATTCGGAATCTTCGATAAGAGGCCAGTGATTCGCATGAAACCGGGTATACCGTGGAGCGTCAAGGGCATTGAGCCCGAAGCGCGTGTTGCGGCAAAACAGGCGGCGCAGCAGGCTGGGATGACGCTCGGCCAATGGCTCAACAGTGTCATTCTCACATCGAAGTCGGCGGAGTCCGCCTCCGATGCTGATGCCGATGCCGCACACTGGTCACCGCCCACATCAAAAAGCGATCAGGAACTCGCCACCCTTCATGCGGCCCTCACCGATATGGCCCGGCGGTTTGACGAAGTCGAACACAACAACCAAGAGATCATCACCCATCTGGACCGCGCTATAAATGAAGCGCCGGATGGGGCGCTGCCTGCACTGAATATAGAAGCAGAAGCAAAGCTTCTGGCCCAACTGGAAGAAACCAAACAGGAATTGTTCGGCCGCATGGAAGCGCTCGAAAGCGGGCTTGGCCGTCAGATCCAGAGAGAAACGCTGAAACCGCTGGAGGGAACCCTCAGTAAGATTGTCCACCATATCGAAACCTCAGAAAAAAGGGCAATCGAGGGCATGCGCGCCATGGAGCAGGCGATCTCTCATCTGGCCCACCGTATGGACACCACCGAAAGCAAGATGGCCGCACCGGCCGGCATCAAAAAACCTCTGGCTGAACTTGAAAACCGCATCGGGAAAGTGGAGAGGGAAGCGCGTGAAAATGCCGAAGCCATCCAAGAGCGGATTTATGAAATTTCCAACGTACTGAAAAGCCCAAGCCCCCATAAAAATCCGCATACGGATGACTTTCCGGCGGACTTTAGCGCCGAACTGAGATTCGAAGCTCTCGAAGCCAATCTCAAAAACATGGAACACAAGGTCGGCGGCATTGAAACAAGCACTGTGACTCTTGCCGAACAGCTTGCCGCGCGCGCAGCCCTGCCGGGCGGCGCAACCGGCGCTCCCGCGGCGGATCTCAGAGGAATTCCAGGCAATGATGAGCCGGCCCAGGCCCAGGCCACCCCTTTAAGACGCCTGACGGACAGGCTGGTCAGCCCCTTGGGACTGAGGCGGCGCCGCTCCGACCATGCCGAAGCTAACCTGCCGCCCGTTCAGCCGGTCCCTGTCCCTGTCCCCGGCACAGCGCTGAAAAACATGGAGGCCGCGCCGCAGGAGTTTGACCCGCAGCGCCCTGAAAGCGCTCCTGCCCCCGTCCAGGCACATACAGAAGAAAACGGCGGCCTCCGCGCTGCGAACGAAGCCCCTCCGGCCACAACCTCTCAAAACGCCACCCAAGAGGTTGCCAAAGCGCCCACAGAACGCCCCGCCGCCGCACAGAAAAAAGCGCCGCCCCGCACACCAGAAATGGAGAAAACCGCACGGGTCAAAAGTCCGATCGCGGATCTGGTTTTGGATGAAGAAGACGAGGATGAAGATTACACCACGAGAGGCAGAGTCCGGCGGGGTGTGATCGGAGCGATTCTTTTGTCCTTTATCATCATGGCAGCAGCGGCGGTACTCGTCCTTCTGGGTGATGGCCGCTTTTCGGTCTCGGACACATTATCGAAACTGAACATCACATCGGCATTGACCAAGCTGAACATCACCATGCCTGAGGAAAGCGGCCAGGCTACTGACACAGGGAACCCTGCCGACTTATCCGAACTCTTTCCCATTTCCGTCACGCCAGAGCCCTCCGCGGCCCTTCCCGAAACTGATGACAGCCAAACAGACCCCGATCTTGACCGGCTCCTCTCCTTGCAAGAAGTGCCGATAGAAGATCTGACGCGCCTGTCAGCTGAGGGTAATCCCTGGGCGCATTTTCGGCTCGGTCTCCGCTTTCTCAACGGACAGGGCGTTGCCCAGGATGAGCCGCGCGGCGCGCAACTGATCGAACAGGCCGCACAACAGGACCTCCCCGCCGCCCAATACCGCCTTGGCGCTCTTTATGAAACGGGCGCCGGACTGGAGCAAGACTTCATTCAGGCCCGTCTGTGGTACGGCAAGGCCGCCTTCGCGGGAAACCGCAAAGCCATGTATAATCTTGGCGTACTCTATGCCGCCGGCGATGGCGTAGCCCAAGACTATGCCCGCGCTCTGGAGTGGTTTTCCAAAGCCTCCAAACTGGGCCTGACCGACAGCCAGTTTAATCTGGCCACGTTGCTGTATCGCGGCATCGGCACGTCACCCGATCCCATTCAGGCCTATAAATGGTTCTCCATCGCCGCCCAAAAAGGCGATAAGGGCGCGATCGAGATGAAAGCCAAACTGGACTTAGAACTTGACGCATCGAGCTTGGCCAGCGCAAAGGCCCTGATTTCGATTTGGCAGCCCCAGCCACTGGACAGACAAGTGAATATCGAGTTTTAAGCTTCCCCCATGCCCCTTTCTCACCGGGAAAAACGCTTTATCTCTTTGTGATCGCGCTCAATTTTTCGACAAAACCGGTTCCCACTTTTCGGATTGTGCTTTAGGTTGTTCTGTGACTGCAGGGTCATCTTACGCTGCAGTCAGCCAATCCCGGGGGCAGGTCTCACTGGACTATTAACGATCGCATCACAATGCAGATTTATCTTCCGATTGCAGAGCTGTCGGTAAATATCTTTCTTCTTCTGGGCATGGGAGGGGCGGTCGGATTTTTGTCGGGCATGTTTGGCGTGGGCGGCGGCTTTTTGATGACTCCGCTGCTGATTTTTGTCGGCATCCCACCGGCGGTCGCGGTAGCCACGGAGGCCAATCAGATCGTCGCCTCCTCAGTCTCCGGCGTGCTAGCCTATTGGAAACGCAAAAGCGTGGACTTCAAAATGGGCACCGTCTTGTTGGCGGGCGGGGTTTTCGGGGCGTTTGTCGGCGTCTACATTTTTCGATTGCTACGCGAAATCGGACAGATCGATCTCATTATTTCACTCTGTTATGTTGCTTTTTTGGGCGTCGTCGGCTCGTTGATGTTAAGCGAGAGCGCTAAAACGATACGGCGATCGCGCGCGGGTCTCCCAGGCCCACGGCGAAAGACGAGGCATCATAATTGGATTCACGGTTTGCCATTACGCATGCGGTTCCCCCGCTCGAGGCTTTACATTTCATGCATTCCACCTCTTGTTCTGGGGTTTATGGTGGGAATCCTGGCGGCGATCATGGGCGTGGGCGGCGGTTTTATCATGGTGCCGGCAATGATCTATTTGTTACGCATGCCAACCTCCGTTGTGGTTGGCACATCGCTGTTTCAGATCATTTTCGTCACGGCGGTAACGACAATCCTTCATGCCACCACAAATCATACCGTTGATTTCGTGCTCGCGCTCTTGCTGCTGCTAGGCGGCGTGATCGGCGCACAATTTGGCGTGCGCGCAGGTCAACGGTTGAAGGGGGAAGAGTTGCGGGCGCTATTGGCTCTGTTGGTTCTGGCTGTGTGCCTGCGCTTGGGGGTCGATCTGGTGAGCACTCCCATTGATCTCTATTCTCTCGATGAAGTGATCGACAAATGAGCGCACAATCCTTTGTCATGAAAGCCCTTTGGTGTACATCTGTCTTATTGAGCTTATGGCTTAGCACTCACAAGGCTGAAGCTGACAGTCTTGTGGCCGACCTTTCCGAAAATACTATCGCCATCACGTCCAACTTTACGGGTAAAAACCTGGTCCTTTTCGGCGCCATCGATCGTAGCACGACCCTGTCAACAGGCAATCTGAATGAACAAGCCTCACGTGATGTCATTGTCGTCATCAGTGGGCCAAACAATCAAACGCCAATCACCGTGCGCCACAAAAAGAGGGTGGGCGGCATCTGGGTAAACACAAATTCCATCCTCTTTACTGGTGTTCCCGATTATCACTTTGTGGCGTCAAGCCGGAATTTTGATGATATCGCGTCTGATGAAATATTCCGCCGCAACGAAATTCGCCCGCAGAACATTAAAATAAAATCTGTAGATATCGAACTTGATGAAGAAACGCTAAACACCTATCGCAATGCCATTATCCGAAACAAATCCCGCGATAAGCTCTTTTATGAAAAACAGGGCGGTGTTGAGTTCCTGGATGAAACTCTGTTCCGCGCCAATGTGGAGATTCCGGCCCATATTTCTGTGGGTATTTACAACACCAAAGTCTTTTTGGTCAGTGATGGCCGGGTCATCAGTGTCCAGAGTAAATCTCTTTATATTAACAAAACAGGATTTGAACGCAGCATATATGAATTCGCCTACGATTCGCCATTCTTCTACGGTCTCTTAGCGGTTGTTTTCGCTCTTTTTGCCGGTTGGATGGCCTCTCTCGTTTTCCATCAGGATTAGGGGCGCGCCGGAAGGCAATGTCTATATGCGCGGTTGAGAACAATATTAGTGACTGAACAAAACCCACACGACCGAACAAACACCCAAGCCAGACTATGGACAGGGGGCGCCCTTCTTCTTTTTTTGGTTGTCCCGGCCCTCATCTGGTTTCTGGCGCGCGATACACTATCGGCCGCCTTGACGGCGGACGATATTGCCGCTCTCATCCGAGCGCTCGGCGGCTGGGCCATCGCCGCCTCCCTGATTCTCATGATCCTATGCGCGCTATCTCCCCTGCCGGCCGAACTCGTCGCCATCGCCAACGGCATGGTCTATGGATCGGTGACGGGATTTGTACTGACCTGGGCCAGCGCTCTCATTGGCGCCACCATCGCGTTTTCTTTGGCGCGCGCACTGGGCCGTCCCGCCATCATTGCTCTGCTATCGCCGGAAAATGGCCGGAAGTTTGATGCCCTTACGCACAAACATGGCGCCGGCATGCTGTTCATCGGCCGTAGTATTCCTCTAGTACCGTATTTTCTTCTGAATTTTGCTTTCGGCCTGTCACCTATTCGATGGTGGACCTATATCTGGGTCAGCGCCCTTGGGATGATCCCCATGACCTTTTTGATGGTGCTGTTTGGGGAACATCTGAGTGTCACGCTATTTTGACGCCTGGCTTCGCCGAGAGCATGCCTTTGTGCTCGGCGCTCTAGGAGGCTGAAACGCTTTTGGTGGGAAGCGCCTTGATGCCGCTTAAAGTCAGTGCTGTCGCAAAGCGCGCCGCCCCTTGCGGATCAGGCGCGGCGCGGCGCAACATGCGGTCTCCCACCTCAAAGGCCACACCAATAAGCGCCGAAGTCAGGTAATCCGTGTCGATCTCGGGAAGCAATCCATCCTTGATGGCCTGCTCGATATCGTCCTCCAACTCTTCAAACGCCACCAACATTTGCGGGGTATGCATACGAACCCGCAAAGCGCCCGTATTACGCCGCCAAACGGCAAACATCGCCTGG
>JAJFIO010000233.1 GCA_021774915.1 Alphaproteobacteria bacterium | reverse complement strand
GGATGACGTTAGAAGGCACATGGATATCGTCTCCTTACAGCAACATCGTGACCGGGTCTTCGATATAGGCCTTAAAGGCTTTCAGCCATGCGGCCCCCAGAGCGCCGTCAACAACCCTGTGGTCGAGTGACAGGGTACAGGTCATCACCGTGGCGATGCTGAGCGCGCCCTCGATGACCACCGGCCTCGGCTCGCCTGCGCCGACGGCCAGGATGGCGCCATGGGGCTGGTTGATAATGGCGGTAAACTCTTTAATGCCGAACATGCCCAAATTGGAAATGGAGAATGTGCCGCCCTGATATTCCTCCGGCAGCAATTTGCGGGATTTTGCCCGGGCCGCCTTATCCTTCATGTCGTTTGAAATTTCCTGCAAGCCTTTGGTGTCCGCCTGCCAGATGATCGGCGTGATCAGCCCGCCTTCAAGAGCGACCGCAACCGCGATGTCCGCATGGTGATGAAGCAGACGTTTGTCGCCGGCATAACTGACATTGACATCAGGGACTTTTTTCAGCGCGAGGGCCGCGGCGCGAATGACAAAGTCGTTGACTGATAATTTGTATGCGTCTTCGCCTTCTGGAGTGCGGGCGTTCAGGTCTTTGCGCAAAGTCAGAAGGTGATCCATGGTGCAGTCCACAGTCAGTGGAAAATGCGGCACTTGCTGTTTGGATTGCGTCATGCGCCGGGCAACGGTTTTGCGCATGGTATCCATTGGCACTTCGTCATACGTGCCGGGCTGAATGCCAAGCTCTTGCGGAGCCTGCGCAGGGGCAAAGGGAATGATTTCCGCCGTGGCCGCCGCGGCTCCGGGCAACCCCACCGCGCCTTTGGCGGCGGCTTCGATATCGCGCTTGATAATGCGTCCATTGGGGCCGGAGCCACTCAGCGCCGCTATATCAAGCCCGCTTTGCGCCGCCAAACGCCGCGCCAGGGGACTGGCTTTGATGCTTTTATCGCTAACGGCGGGGGCTGGAGACGGCGCTGAAACGCCAGGCCCCCTCACCCGCTCAGGTTCTGCCTTTGCGACCTCTGCCCTTTGGGGAGAGGGTTGGGGTGAGGGGGCTGCGGCGCCTTCTAATGCCGCCGCGTCTTCGCCTTCTTCTAGAATCAAGGCGATGACTTCATTGACCTTGACGCCTTCTGATCCGGCGGGCACCAGGATTTTTCCCATCACGCCCTCATCCACCGCCTCAACTTCCATTGTCGCCTTGTCGGTTTCTATTTCAGCAATGAGATCGCCCGAGGAAACAGTGTCCCCTTCTTTGACGAGCCATTTCGCGAGATTACCCTCCTCCATTGTGGGAGAGAGCGCCGGCATGAGAATGGGTATCGGCATAGCGGTTCTTCACCTTTCGTGGTTTTAAGCAAATAAAAATTCTGCTTTTTCGGGATACATACGCAATATTTCACATCCGTCCGCGGAAAATTGCCCGATTTTCTTGAACCCGTAACTGGTGAGCAATTTGGTTATGCCACGGCTTTCAGTCTGTGCGTATAACACGGGCACTTTGTCGTGATCCCCACCACACAGGATCAAAACATGCGCCATAACGCCTTGAACCAGAAGCATGAGATATTTCTCATTATCGATATCCTTATTCAGGCGATAATCTTTTTCCAGGGCGATGGCAAACACCATCAGAGCATTGGGATGCTCACCGGGCAAAGGTAAGCAGTCCGGACTCATCTCGGTATCAGATATTTTACCTTCCAGATATAACCTTGTGGCTAATTTGTTTAAAGGAATAACGTAAGAAAAACCGAAAAATCTGTCTAGATTCTCAGGATCACGCATGAGCATGATGATTTTATTATTTTGAGCTGCGAGATTTTTATTCCGCCACAGCATTTTAGAAGAATCAAATCCAAACTGAGACTGTTGAAACGCGTCATAATTCATGCGCGATGCTTTCTCCAGCAATTCTTCAGTATCGGCAAAACAATAAACATTATCTTTTAGAGATCTGAATTTTGGGAGTTCGCGTCCTCGTAACCAGTTTTTGACCTGGTGAACGTTTTGGGGCTTGGCTAGATTTCCCAAATCTTGCTGAATCGGATTTCGGGTAAAAAACATTCTAATGGCAAAGTGACTAACGATGATGAAGAGTGCAATGACCTCAAGACCATTGATCGTGACGCCGATATAGGCGTTCAGCTCTTTGAAATACCCGAAATAATCTAAAAGGACAGCGATAAAAAAACCGTAAGACAGAAATTTTACAAACTGTTCCGCCTTTTCATTGAAGGCTTTCAGGCCTCTCAATAAGTTTCCTCTCTCGATCAAGTTGCTTACCCGGATTTTAACATGGTGGCTGGGGGTACTGGAGTGTGAATCTTACTCGATATAACAGACTGATTTGACGGCAACGACAACATCGTCTGAGCCCGGCAAGCTCAAGGCTTCAAGGTTGGCGGCATAAGGCAAGGGTACATCCTGCTGGCCGACGCGTGCGACTGGCGCATCCAAATAATCGAATGCCTGTTCCATAACCCGCGTTGCTATTTCCGAACCAATGCCGCTTTGCAACCAGCCTTCTTCTACGGTCACAAGGCGGCTTGTTTTCTGAATAGAGGCAATTATGGTTGCTGTATCAAGCGGGCGCAGGGTGCGCAGATCGATAACTTCCACCTCGACCCCCTCTCCCGCCAGCACTTCTGCCGCTGTCAGCGCATACTCCACGCTGCGGCCATAAGCGACAATGGTGGCATCCGTTCCTGCACGGACGACCTTGGCTTTGCCGATAGGAACCAAATAATCGTCCATTACGGGCACATCGAATTTCTGACCGTAAAGAATTTCGTTTTCAAGGAAGATTATAGGATTGGGATCGCGTATGGCGGATTTCAAAAGGCCTTTGGCATCGGCCGCGCTATAGGGCGCAATAACTGTGAGGCCCGGCACGTGGGAATACCAGGGCGCGTAGTCCTGGCTGTGCTGAGCGGCGACGCGCGATGCGGCGCCATTGGGACCACGAAACACGATGGGACAGCTCATCTGACCGCCTGACATATAGCGCGTCTTGGCGGCCGAATTGATGATCTGGTCCATCGCCTGCATGGCGAAATTGAAGGTCATGAACTCAACGATGGGACGCAAGCCGCCAAATGCGGCGCCGACGCCTAATCCGCTAAAGCCGTGTTCGGTGATCGGTGTATCGATCACACGCTTTTCACTGAATTCTTCCAGAAGACCCTGACTGACTTTATAAGCGCCCTGGTATTGGGCGACTTCCTCTCCCATCAGGAAGACCGTCTCATCGCGGCGCATTTCCTCGGCCATGGCATCACGCAGGGCTTCGCGTACGGTGATGGTCTGCATTTGAGTGCCCGGGGGTAGATCGGGGTCATTGGGTGTTTGCGGCACGGGCACATCAAGTGTTGCCGCCGCGCGTCTTCCGCCTGGAAGGAGACTTTCCGTCAGGTCTTTGTTCTCGGCCGGCGCTTGTGATGCTGTAGCGTTCTGGGTAGTAGAGACGGAAACCTGGTCGGTGGTATCCCCGTCCTCATCCTCTTCAAAGATGAGCGCGATAGGAACATTCACCTTGATCCCTTCGCTGCCGGCGGGAATAAGGATTTTCCCCATCACGCCTTCATCCACCGCTTCGACTTCCATGGTCGCCTTATCGGTTTCGATCTCAGCGATAACATCGCCGGAGGTGACCTTATCTCCCTCTTTCACATACCATTTGGCGAGGGTCCCCTCCTCCATGGTCGGTGATAGTGCGGGCATGAGTACCTCAATGGACATATGCGTTTGACCCTTTTCGTCTTTTTAAGAAACTTCAGCCAGAACATCCGTATAGAGTTCTGCCGGGTCAGGCTCAGGGCTATTTTTTGAAAATTCCACAGCCTCAGCCACAACGGCTCTAATCTCTTTATCGATTGTTTTCAGTGCCGCGTCATCAGCGTATCCGGCCTCAATGATGTGACGTTTGCAGGCATCGATGGGATCGTAATGCTCACGGACGTCTTGGACCTCTTCGCGAGAACGGTATTTAGCGGGATCGGACATCGAATGACCGCGATAGCGATAGGTTTTCATTTCCAAGATGGTGGGACCCTTGCCGTTGCGGCACCATTTGGCCGCGCGGCGTCCCGCCTCTCTGACAGCGATCACATCCATCCCATCCACCTCTTCACCGGGAATGCGAAATCCTGCACCGCGTCTATAGAGATGCGTTTCAGAGGAGGACCGTTTGACACTGGTGCCCATGGCGTATTGGTTGTTTTCAATCACATAGACGACGGGCAGCGACCACAGCTCCGCCATATTGAAACTTTCATACACCTGTCCTTGATTGGAGGCCCCATCTCCAAAATAGGTCAGGGTCACGCGGCCATTATTGTGAAATTTATTCGAGAACGCGAGGCCGGTGCCGATCGGCACCTGCGCGCCGACAATTCCATGACCGCCATAAAAGTTCTTCTCGGCGCTAAACATGTGCATGGATCCGCCTTTGCCTTTGGAATAGCCGTCACGGCGTCCCATAAGCTCGGCCATCACGCCCTTGGGATCCATCCCGCAGGCCAGCATATGTCCATGATCCCGGTAACTGGTCAGGACTTGATCGCCTTCCTCTATGGCGGCCTGCATGCCCACCACAACGGCTTCTTGCCCGATATAAAGGTGGCAGAACCCGCCAATCAATCCCATGCCATAGAGTTGCCCGGCTTTCTCTTCGAACCGGCGGATCAGCAGCATATCGCTGTAGAACTTAAGCAATTCGGCCTTGGTGACGGCCGGTTTTTTTGTCCCCTTGGCGGCCGCCTTTTGAGCTGGGCTTTTCTTTTTCGCCGGCCGGGAATTTCCGTTGGCTTTGCTGGCTGCCATTTTGTCTCGCAGTCCTTGTGTTTAACGCTGAAGCCAGAAAACCCCAACTTTCAGTTCTATCCTCAAGCTTCATGATCGCGCTGTTCAGCGCTTCGGCTTAAACACGGTTAATTTAACCCATTATATACGTAAATTGGTGAATAAATTCATCGTTTTATTGTGGTTATTTTGGCAACTCAGGCGACCGATTGTGACCGGTAACGCACGCTGCACCGCAACCTTCTGACGCATGCCCCAAAGATGGAGCGCCTTATTCCGTGGGATCGGTGATCACCAAATCGTTCTTATGGGCATATCCAAGCACTGCGCGGGCGCGTTCATCCAGCATATCGAGATCAAGGCTCTCTGGGCGCAGTAGGTGAATGCGCTTTTCGAGTTTGGCCCGTTGCCCCTGCACTTCGGTCAGATCATATGCCAAGCGCTCGGCTTCATTGTCGAGCCACATAAGCCGGAGCAGTCCATGATTCCCGTATAGTCCCTGATAACCGAAATAAACCAGCACAAACGCAACACACAGCAAGAGCGTGGTTCCGGCGAGTTTTTCTTTAATCATATAGAATCCAGCCATGGAGCGGGCGTACTTTCAGCAAGCAGAAGCGTAACAAGTCACCTCTATTCCAAGCACTTGTGAGGTTAACACTGCGTTAAGAATTTCAAGAAATGGAGAACTCAGATCCTTAAGACTGATCGACCGGCGTAAGAAGCCACCGGTCCCAGGGCCTCTTCAATACGCATGAGCTGATTATATTTTGCCAGTCGGTCCGAGCGCGCCAGCGAGCCGGTTTTGATCTGTCCGCAATTCGTGGCGACAGCCAGATCCGCAATGGTGGAATCTTCCGTTTCGCCGGAGCGGTGCGACATGACGGCGGTCATAGAGGCCCGGTGAGCCATATCAACCGCATCAAAAGTTTCAGACAAGGTGCCTATCTGATTGACCTTGATGAGAATGGAGTTCGCTGCGCCCCGATCGATGCCCTGAGTCAGGCGGGTTTTATTGGTAACAAAAAGATCGTCACCGACCAGTTGGACCTGTTTGCCCAAAGCTTGAGTCAATGCGATCCAACCATCCCAGTCATCTTCAGCCATGCCGTCTTCAATGGAGATAATCGGATACCGCGCCACCAGATCTTGATAATAGGCGACCATGCCGGCGGCATCGAGTTTTTTACCTTCCCCTTCCAGGTGGTAAAGGCCATCCTCAAAAAACTCCGTGGACGCCGCATCGAGCGCCAGATAGATATCTTCACCCGGACGATATCCTGCATTCTCCACCGCTTTCATGATAAAGCCCAGAGCCTCATCAGTTGAAGCCAGTGAAGGGGCAAACCCGCCTTCGTCCCCCACATTGGTGTTGTGCCCTTTTTCAGCTAGGGCTTTTTTGAGTGCATGGAAGACTTCCGAGCCCATGCGCACCGCTTCCGCGATCGACGTGGCGGAAACGGGCATGATCATGAATTCCTGGATGTCGATGGGATTGTCGGCATGCGCGCCGCCATTGACGATATTCATCATCGGCACAGGCAGCACGCGCGCCTGAACCCCTCCTAAATAGCGATGAAGATCAAAATCAGCAGAATTCGCGGCGGCTTTCGCGACAGCGAGAGACACGCCCAAAATCGCATTGGCCCCAAGACGGCTTTTATTGGGGGTGCCATCAAGATCGATCAGGGTCTGATCAAGCCAGCGCTGCTCCTCGGCTTCCATGCCTGAAAGCGCATCAAATATTTCACCGTTGACGGCCTCAACAGCTTGGCGCACGCCTTTGCCGCCATAACGCGCCGCATCCCCATCGCGCAACTCGGCCGCTTCATGAGCGCCGGTCGAAGCCCCTGAAGGCACGCCAGCCCGGCCAAAAGCGCCATCTTCCAGCAGCACATCCACTTCAACAGTGGGATTGCCCCGGCTATCGAGGATTTCCCGGCCGACAATATCAAGGATTGCTGTCATGGATGATAAGCCTAATCGCCTTGGGGTTCGAGCACCTGGCGTCCGCGGTATTTTCCGCTTTTCAGATCGATATGGTGCGGGCGGCGCAACTCGCCGGACTCTTTGTCTTCGACAAA
>JAJFIO010000232.1 GCA_021774915.1 Alphaproteobacteria bacterium | reverse complement strand
CCGCGCAAATAGAACAGGGCGAAGCCGAAAGGTGGCGTGAGAAAAGATGTTTGAAGGTTGATCGCCATCATGATGCCGAGCCAAACTGGATCAATCCCCATTTTAAGCAGAACCGGCGCGACGATCGGGACGACCACAAATGTGATCTCGATAAAATCCAGAAAGAACCCTAAAAGAAACATGATCGCCATGACAATGAACATGGCGCCGAATAGACCGCCTGGCATATTGGTCAAAAAGGCCTTGACGGTTTCATCGCCGCCTAATCCCCGAAAGACAAGACTGAAAAGAGCAGCCCCGATTAGAATGACAAAAACCATGGAACTAATCTGTGTGGTCTGGGTGACAACTTCCTTTAGAACACCAGAGCCTAGTGTGCGTCTGATGCTGACCACAATGCCCCAGGCCAGAAGGGCGAGCAGAGCATAAGCCAGAATGATCGCGCTTTGCTCCAATCCAGAGATATTCTCGCGCATGATGCGCAAATCCACGGTGGCGGTGAGCGCTAGCAAGGCGATCAGAGCCATCGCGGCGCCCTGAATAGGCAAGGCGCCCATGGCATCGAAAATACGCAAAGCCTTATACAGCCAAGGTTGCCGGGCTTGGGCATCAAGCGGTGAAAAATTTACGCTGCTGCGGTTTTTGTATCCGGCCAGCAACAGCGCGCCGACAGCGCCGATAGCGGCCGCTTCGGTTGGTGTGGCAATGCCGCCGAGAATGGAACCCAGAACAGAGATAATCAGGATAAGGGGCGGTATGAGCGCTGAAAAGATATCCCTGAATTGACTCCTGGCTTCGCTAGGCGTTATCTCGGCGGGAATAGCAGGAGAGGAAGCGGGGTGCACTATCGCCATGAAAACCTGATACGCCATGTAAAAACCCACCAGCATGAGACCCGGCAATAGCGCCCCTGCAAAAAGATCGCCAACGGAGACGGCATCGGGTGCAAAAATGCCCTGTTCCAGTTGCGCGGTCTGATACGCGCTCGAAATGACATCGCCTAGCAGCACCAGCACGATCGAGGGGGGAATGATTTGGCCAAGAGTACCGGCAGCAGCGATAGAGCCACAGGCCAACGCCGGATCGTAGCCGCGTTTCAGCATGGTCGGCAGAGACAAAAGCCCCATGGTGACCACGGTGGCCCCAACGATGCCGGTAGAAGCAGCAAGCAGCGCCCCGACGATCGTGACGGACAGCCCCAGCCCGCCACGCAATGTTCCAAACAAACGCCCCATGGAAGTGAGAAGCTCTTCTGCGACCTTGGAGCGTTCCAGCATCACACCCATGAAAACGAACAATGGTACGGCAATCAGCACCGTGTTGGTCATGTTGCCAAAAATGCGCTGCGGCAGTGCGGTGACGAAGGCAAAATCGAAAAAACCGAAAAGCGTGCCAAGTCCCGCGAAAAGAAGAGCAACTCCGGCCAGGGTAAAAGCTACGGGAAAGCCGCTCAGCAGAAAGGCGCACGCCACGGCGAACATCAGAATGTCTGCGTATTCCACAAGCGCCATGGTTTTTTTCTTCGTCCCGTTGGTGTTGAAAAAATTTTAGAAAATCTGAGCGGAACTTTCAGCCTCGATTTCACCTTTCTTACGCCCCGTCAGAAACAGCGCGGTGCGCGCTGCCAGTGACAGACCTTGCAAGAGCATCAAGGCGGCAAAAATAAGGATGACTGATTTAAGCAGATAAATGCCCTGGATACCGCTTGTTTCAAGAGAACCTTCTTGGACCATCCAGGACAGACGCACATAAGGAAGGGTCAGCGTGAGAATGAGAATCATGACCGGGAAAATAAAAAAATAAGATCCGGCAAAATCGACCATTGCTTTGGTCCGGGGTGTGGCATCACGGTAGAAGATGTCAACCCTGACATGGCCACCATGAAGCAACGTATAGCCCGCTGCCAACATGAACAAAAGGCCGTGCATATAGGTGACGGATTCCTGCATCCAGATATAGTTGATGCCAAAAATATAGCGTTGCAAAACGATGATGGTCTGCGCCAGCACCATGAACACAGCAAGCCAGGCGATGCGATTGCCGATCCAGTCATTGAGATGATCGATCAGATCTGCCATACGGCCAAGCAAACGAGCGAACCGGGCCATATTCACCCGTGTCAAAATACTGCCTAGAAGATAGGTGAGTGGCAGGAGCAGAATGATCAGGGCAAAGACCGCTGCACTGCCCAGAAGTAGGGGAATGGACACCATGGACATGGTTTACCTCATTTCCCCTCTCTTGTCTTTGTGTTTCAGGGGTGTCTAAGGCCAGAACTCGGACGTCATGCGGCGGGCTGAAAGAAATCCTTCCTCCGCTATTTTCGTCCAGTCAGCACTGTCACGGCGTGCGGCAAGATAACTGTCGTAAACCTGCTGGCTAAACGCATCGCTGGCGCCTGCTTCGCGCACGACAATTTCCGAAAGGCGACCGAGTTCTTTCATGATCTCATTACTGAATTGGCGTAGCTGGACGCCATGGTCTTGCAGCAAGGTGAGCAATGACGACGTGTTGTAGCGATTGTACTCTGCCAGACTACGGCTGTTCTCGGCGGCACAGGCATCCTGAATGATGCGTTGCTGTGATTTTGGCAGGTCGTTCCAGACGTCCAGATTAGTCCCCAGGCACAGAGCGGCGCCGGGTTCATGAAAGCCTGGCCAATAATAATATTTGGCAACCTGATAAAAACCCATGGCCAGATCGTTCCAGGGTCCTACCCATTCAGTGGCATCGATGTTTCCCGACTGAAGGCTGGTGAAAATTTCGCCGCCCGACAGCGCCACGGCTGCGGCGCCCAGTCGGCGCACGACTTCACCCCCTAAGCCGGGAATGCGCATTTTCAATCCCTGGAAATCTTCCAATGTGTTGATTTCCTTCCGGAACCAGCCGCCCATCTGCACACCGGTATTACCCGCCATCCAGGGCTTGATACTGAAACGGGCCGACAGCTCGTTCCACAGTTCCTGTCCGCCGCCATGATACATCCAGGCCATCAGTTCATCGGCGGTCAGACCAAAGGGCACGCTGGTGAAAAAATTAAAGGCCTGGCTTTTGCCCTGCCAATAATATTCGGCGCTGTGATACATATCCGCAGCGCCCGTTGAGACAGCATCAAAAGCGTCAAACGCACCCACCAGTTCACCGGCGGCATAGACCTTAATGTTCAACGCGCCATCGGTGGCTTGAGCAACATGTTCGGCGATGCGCTCCGGCGCAGTCCCCAGTCCAGGCAGGTTTTTTGGCCAGGATGTGACCAGTTTCAACGTACGCTTTTTGTGAAGGATGGCGGGTCCGGTTTCTGAGACTGCATCACGGGTGTCGCAAGCACCGAGAGCCGCGACACTGCCTCCGATAGCAGCACTTTTAACGAATTTTCTGCGGTCCATATCCCCTATTGCCCCAAGCTTTGAAATACCCTGATATCGCCACGACATTGTTTCAAGTTTGATCAATAGCGCTACTTTTGCCGCGGTCCATGAGAGGGCATATCGAAGGCTTATTTGTCAAGAGGTTCCCACCCTTGTGCGCACAAGGCTTCAATGGGTTTGAAGCGGGTTTTGTAGTCCATTTTGCTACAACCAGCCACCCAATAGCCTAAATAGACGTAGGACAGGTCTTCTTGCAGGCTTCGTTCTACATGATCCAAGACCATAAAAGTGCCTAAGCTTCTGTCAGCCTGAGATGAGTCGAAGAAGCTATAGACCATGGATAGGCCATCTCCGAGCCGATCGGTTAATGCTACGGCGATCAACTCCTTTTCTGCAAAATCTAGAGCTGCACTCTCTTCAACACCGGCTGGCATCTGCCTGTATTCAATCAGGAAAGTATTGACAGCTGAATCTTCTACCATTGCCGCATAATCGAGTACCGTCATGTCCGACATGCCGCCACCTGTGTGCCGTTCATCGAGATAGCCCCGCAGAATACTAAATTGTTCTTCGGTGATGAGAGGGGGTATCACGCGCGCTTCGATATCCCGGTTTTGCCGGGTGATCTTGCGGAGTGACCGTGATGATTGAAATTCATCGACGACGATCCTCACTGATATACAGGCCTCACATGATTCGCAGGCGGGTTTATAGGCGATGTTCTGACTGCGCCGAAATCCCGCATGAGTGAGTGCATCGTTCAGAGGGATGGCGAGACTGCCTTGAAGTTGGGTGAAGACTTTGCGCTCCAGATGGCCTTTGAGATAAGGGCATGGGGCGGGTACCGTCAAATAAAATTGTGGAAACTGTGTGCCCAATTGTTCGGTCACTTGCACTTGTCCTCTTGATCCTGCTTTCTCATTCGCAGCGTACTTTATTAAAGTATCTCACAAATTCACCAAGAAAGTCCAAAATACCATGGCGCAAAAAAAGTATATGTGAGCCATAAAATGCCGATCAAGGGGAGGCCGAATTTAAGGAAATCGGCAAACATATAATGACCCGGCCCCATCACAAGCAGGTTGGTCTGATAGGCGATCGGGGTAGCGAATGAGCAATTGGCGGCGAAAATAACCGTATAAACGAATATGCTTGGATCGACGCCCAGCTTTGTCGCCGCGCTCACGGCAATAGGGGTCATCAGAACCGCCGTGGCGTTATTGCTGAGGACGTTCGTCATAAAGGCGACAAACAAAAAGAACGCCGATAATACGATGGGTATGCTCTGCCCTGAAAGGGATTCCACCAGATTTGTTGCTAAATAAGCTGCCCCACCGGTTTGCTGTAATGCCAATCCCAGGGCCAGTGCGGTGCCGATCAAAAGAAAGATCCGTCGGTCCACCGCCCGCGTTGCCTGCCGGATGTTGAGGCAACCGGTTGCGATCATGAGCGTGGCTCCGGTGACCGCCGCCACCACTATTGGCAGAATGCCTAGCGCGGCACTTAGAATAACGCCGCCAAAAATGAATCGCGCGCGATTGGCGTGTGTGATGGTGGGCAGTTCTGTGGTCGACCACTCAAGGAGCAGAATATCGCGGTTGGAACGTAAGGCGGTGATGTCTTCGCCCGATCCAAATATCAGCAGAACATCTCCAGATTCCAGACGGATTTCACTCATCCGTGTCCGTATCATTCGACTGCGTCTCTGGACTGCAAGAATGTCGCAATTTGTCTGATAATGGAATCCGATCTGGGCAAGTGTCCGGCCCACCATGCGCGAACCAGGTGCAACCACCGCTTCGATGAGGTTTCGGCCACTGCTGTTGAGTTGCCGGTTGTCGTCATTGGACAGGCCGGGACTCGTGACGCCATGGAGGTATTCGGGTTTGGAGGATAAAAATGTTGTCAGTGTTTTGCGCGTCGCCGCCACGATGACGGTGTCGCCAGTGCGCAGCGCCATATCATCGAAGGGGGGCAGCAGAACCTCCCCGCCTCGCTGGACCATGCGCACTGTCATATGGGGGAGGCTGGGAAAGAGACCCGCCACAGCGCGCGCGCCGATGAGGGGATGATTGGGCCTCACTTCAATCTGGGCGATGAATTGCTTGCCTTCAAACGGCTGCGTCGGGGCCGGTTCACGGGCTGGCAAGATGCGCGAGGCCAGAGCTAGAACATATATCGCGCCGACGCTCATGAGAACCAGACCGGGAATGGTGAAATCGAAAAAGCCAATTGTCCCACTGCCAAGTTTAGCAAATGTATCCGCCACCAGGAGATTGGTGGAAGAGCCGATCAGAGTGGTCATGCCGCCAAGAACACAGACGAAGCTGAGCGGCATCATGACAAAGGAAACCGATTTATCGGATCGCGCCGCCAGCGCCGAGACAATCGGGATGAACATGACGACCACCGGTGTGTTGTTCAAAAAAGCGCTGATGACCATCACGAAGATGAAGATGACAATCAGCTTCAGGCCGATTGAGCCGATGGAAGAGTCGAGCAGCCATCGCATCGGGGTTTCCAAGGCACCCGTCTGAAACAGACCCTGCCCGACGATCAGAAGGGCTATGATGGCGATCAGAGCCGGGTTGCCATATCCAGCCAGAAGCGGCCCCGGCCCCAGAAGATTATTTCCGTCTGCACCGGCCACGGGAAAGATGGAAAAAAAGACAAGGAGCCCACCAATCAGGCCGATGGACGTGATTTCGATCGGATAGTGCTCATAACAATAGCTGATAATGGCGATGGCGATAAAAGCCATAGTCGCCCACATTTGCCATGTTGTTGCGATTTCACCGGCCATGCGTTTTGCGCCTTGATAGTGAATGAGGCAGGGGCTTTGCGCCTTTTACGAACAGGGTTAACGTGAGTGTGAAGGAGAAAGCGGCTGGAGTGCAAGGGCGTCGCCTTAATAGCCTGCGGGGTCGCTTTGGACAAGCGGAGACCGGTCGGCAGCTCTTTCAATACACGTTAAAGTTGATGATTGGGGGGAAGGACTGGGGCTTCACGCAACAGGACGATGCTGATGCGACGATTGGCCGACATGTATGGGTCGTCAGGGAACAGGGGTTCGGACCCAGCTTTACCCGAAACCTGATAGATCCGATCGGCATTGACGCCGTTGCGCTCGAAAATCCGGCGGCTGGCATTAGCCCGGTCTGCTGATAATTCCCAATTCGAGTAGCCGTCATCTCGTTGAAACGGCCCGGAATCGGTATGGCCACTGATGGTGATCCGGTTGGGCAAGCTGTTGATCACTTTACTCACTTCGCGCATTAACAACCTCGTCCGTTCATAAGGTTCCACGCCGCCTGGCGGAAACATTGGCCGCCCCTCCTGATCGACAATCTGAATGCGCATCCCTTCAGGCGTTTGGTCTATAATTAAATGCTTTGATAATTCAGCCAGTTCGGGCATGTCTTTCATAGCTTGTCTTAATGACAGAGCCGCTTGTTCAAACTGCGCCGCTTCCCGGGCGGCCTGGAGTGCCTCTGCGGCCTCACTGCTGGTGTCGGTTGCACCTTTGTTTTCACCCTCTTCATCGCCACTGGCGTCAGAATCCGTTGTCGTCGGACTGCCCGCCGTCGTCGCAGATGAATTTCGCGCACCTTCAGTATCGAAAGCCTGACCCGCGAGAAGGCCACCTGAACCGCTGGTGCTCTCGCTTATTGATGCCGGTGCGAAATAATCTGCAATTCCCTGTTTTTGATCTGGGGATGTGGCATTGACGAGCCACATGAGCAGAAAGAACGCCATCATCGCCGTCACGAAGTCGGCATAGGCCACTTTCCAGGCGCCGCCATGATGACCGCCGCCACTGACCTTCTTGACTTTCTTGATGACGATGCTGGCTTCGGCGGACATGGGTGCGTACTCACATACTCTGGTAGAGGCATGTGAGTGTTAAACTTTGAGGTTAAAATCACGTTTAGGGCGTAAAATTAATGTGTTATGGGCTTGCCCTAACGTTATGCTTAATCAGCGGTTAACGGCTGGAGGCTGAGGCGTCCCACAGCTTGCTTTTCATAGTCCGCGGGGTTCGTGCTCATCGGGACATAAGCCACGCTGGCCCAGTCTTCGACGAAACTTTTATAAAAGGGTGAAAACACATTGCCCGATTGCCCTGTGGTCTGAATGAAGACCGACTGATCCAAATCGGACAGATCGTAAATCGCGCGATAGCCCGAGCCGTGAATATTTGTGAAGGGTTCCGGGGCGTTCAGCCAATGACCCCCACGGTTGATCGTATAAAATCCACCACCGGTTTCCACGATTATGTTGAACAGATCCTTCAAGATCGGAATTTGACCCAGCGCCGTATGCCGATGAAGCGCCTTGTGAGCGGCGCCCCATTTCCATGCAGTGCGGTCA
>JAJFIO010000231.1 GCA_021774915.1 Alphaproteobacteria bacterium | reverse complement strand
GCATGATCGAACGTACCTGACACGGTAACGCGCCAATAGTCGATCTCATCTGATCCTTTGTCTCCCCTCAACACATCGCCCAATGGCTGAGGGGCGCTGACCGTGCGCTCTTCAATTTGAGAAACAAGATTATTTTTCCATGCAAGCCGCCCGACCTGCCAATTCCCCAGGAATATGAGCAAGGCAAGAGCCGGAATGGTGACCAGAGTCGGCCATAAAAGCGGGCGGAAGAAAATCATGACTACCCCTAGAGCGCCGTGCGCAAAAGTGTGTGCGCTCTAGCCATCAATACGGCGGCCTTCGGCAGCATCATTCTTATATTGAAGAGCAATCATCAGCGCCTTGAAGGGCCGCAGAAGCAGCAGCGACAGAGCCAGCGCCAACGGCCCCCAAATAACCGCATGGACCCAATAAGGCGGCTGAGTCGCAACCTCCAGAACCAACGCGCCTCCGACCACGATAAAGCCGACAATAAACATAATGAAAACCGCTGGGCCATCGGCCGAATCAAATTTGCCGTAATTCAACCCGCACTGCTCACATTTATCAGCAACATTAAGATAGCCGTTAAACAGACGCCCCTGTGCACACCGGGGACAGCGGCTGAAAAGGCCTGATTTAAACCAGGATACCGCTGCGTTTGTGCCCACCCGCGTTCACCTCTCGGCCTCTCTGAACAAACGCTCTAATGCGTCACCACAGAAGGGCCGCCCCAGACATAGATGCAGAAGAACAGGAACAGCCACACCACATCAACAAAGTGCCAATACCAGGCTGCCGCCTCAAAACCGAAATGCTGTTTCGGTGTAAAATGTCCGGCATAGACCCGTCCTAAGCACACAGCCAGGAAAATGGTACCGATCAGAACATGAAAGCCATGGAAGCCGGTAGCCATGAAGAAAGTGGCGCCATAAATATTGCCTGAATAGTCAAACGCGGCATGAGCATACTCATAGGCCTGAACACCCGAGAACGCCGCTCCCAGCACCACCGTCAACCACAAACCTTGTATCACGGCCTTGCGATCATCCTGTTGCAGAGCATGATGCGCCCAGGTCACCGTGGTGCCCGAGGTGAGCAAAATAAGAGTATTCATCAACGGCAAGTGCCATGGATCAAAGGCTTCAATCCCTTCAGGCGGCCACACCCCCCCCGTCACAGCAAACCGCGTCGCCTGTTGCACTTCATCGACAAACAAAAAGGTCCCAAAATAGGCCCAGAACCAGGCCACAAAGAACATCACTTCCGAAGCGATAAACAACACCATGCCATAACGCAGGCCCAACTGAACCACCGGCGTGTGATCCTTACGAATCTCAGCCTCTCTGATGACATCGCGCCACCAACTCATCATGACATAAATCACAATAGCCAGACCGATGAAGAAAATCGCTGACCCATTATAACCGAATAGGCCATTGGCATTCATATAGGCCACGCCGCCAAGCGCCATGATAAAGGCGCCTACTGACCCAACAATCGGCCACGGGCTTGGATCCACCAGATGATAATCGTGTTTGACTTGTCCGTCGGCCATGGGCCTCATGCTCCTCGTCGATTTAACCTGATAGCAGCGACACGTTTACGAGTCGCGTCATACCACACTCTTATTTTAGACTTAACTCACTTAAAACTTTTAGCGCTGCTTCAGACGGGTTTTCCGTCTCAAAAAAAGTATAGGACAGGGTGATGGTTTCCACATCATCCAGATTGGATTCGTCTGCAATCGCCGGGTCGATAAAATAGGTCACCGGCATCTCCACCGCCTCACCGGGCGCAAGCACCTGCTCGGTAAAACAGAAGCATTGCAACTTGGCAAAATAGGCTCCTGATTTTTGCGGCGTCACATTATAGGTGGCGCTGCCGACGAGGGGGCGATTGCTGATATTTTCAGCGCGAAAAATGGCATGGGCCGTTTCCCCGATTTTGAGCGTCTGCGCCCCTTGAACCGGCTCAAATTTCCACGGCAAGCCGCGTGCGACATTAGCGTCAAAGCGCACGGTCATCTGCCTATCCAAAACGGTTCCGGTAACCGATTGCGCCACAGCCGTCGTGCCGCCAAATCCAGTCACCCGGCAAAACAGATTATAAAGCGGCACCGACGCATAGGCCGCCCCCACCATCAATGCGACCACCAGGGCACACAGCAAGGCCAGACGCCGATTATCAATCCGCAGGGTGGGAGCCATGTTTAAAGAGGAAGGCCTCACGATGTCGGACCTTCTTCAACGCCTGAGGGCGGCACACTCCCGTCTTTTATGCGGCTTTCTATATTGCCCGAAAGACGAACATAGGTGGCGGCAAAAACCAGGACGACAAAAGCCAGCAGACTGAGAGCAATGGCGATATTGCGCTTTCCGCGTGCGGAAACTTGCTCAGGGGTCAGCACCATGCCCTCCGGCGCGGTGGGGTCTTTCTTTGGTGAGTGATCTTGCTTGTCGCCCATGATTATCCCAGTCCCCAGCTCGTCAGCCAATCACGGATATCGAGACCAAATCCCTGCTCAACCAACAAAACCGCAAAAATGATAAACAGATAAAGCGTCGAAAACCGGAATAATTTGCGCGCCGCATGATCCGCTTGCACTTGAGTAGATTTCACCATCGCACTTTGTTCCGCCATAGCCCGGTCAGCAGTACGTCCGGTCATCCATACGCGTAACGCGTAAAACACCAGCACCAGACTGGCGGCAAACGCAATGGCAAAATAAATCTCACCGGCAAATCCTAAAATATATGGCAACAGGGAGGCAGGAAATGTCGCCAGAGCATAGATCAAAATCTGGCGTCTTGTGGCGGCTTTGCCCGCTACAACCGGCAACATTGGAATACCCACCTTCTCGTAATCCAGTGAGCGATACAATGACAAAGCCCAGAAATGTGGAGGTTGCCACAAAAACACAAGGAGGGCGAGAATCAAAGGCTCCACCGAAATCGATCCGGTCGCCGCAGCCCAGCCGATCAAAGGAGGAAAGGCGCCGCACACACCGCCCAATACCGTATTGTGCACCGTGCGCCTTTTTAGCCACATTGTGTAGACAAACAGATAAAAAATGATCGTCAGAGCAAGGAGCAAAGCGGCGACGTAATTGACCAGCAGCGCCATCGTCGCCACGGACCCGACACTCAGCACGGCGCCAAACCCTAAAGCCTCCCCCGGCGCCACACGTCCCGAAGGGATAGGCCGGTTGCGCGTGCGTTTCATGCCACCGTCAATATCGGCGTCATACCACATATTGAGCGCACCCGCCGCACCGGCGCCCACGGACAGGCACACCAGCGTCACCAAACCAATCACCGGATGGATGGACTGAGGCGCAACAATCATGCCCACCAGACCCGTAAAGACGGCCAGCGACATCAAGGTCGGCTTCAGGAGAGCCAGATAATCGCCGACTGTGGCCTCGCTCACGGTAGGTAAGGAAGCCGGATGGCCGTTCTTGATCTGAGCTGTGGTCACGAAAGGTCTCGCCTGTCTGGAGCCGCCCTATTTAATCTGGGGCAATTCATTGAATTGATGGAACGGTGGGGGAGAGGATAACGTCCACTCCAACGTCGTCGCGCCCTCGCCCCAGGGATTATCACCGGCGGGGATTTTTTTCTTGAAGGCGTGAGCGACAGTGAACAGGAAAAAGAACACCCCGGCGAAGGAAATATACGCGCCCCATGAGGACACCAGGTTCCAGCCCGCAAAGGCATCCGGATAATCGATATAGCGCCGCGGCATTCCCGCCAGCCCTAAGAAGTGCTGAGGGAAGAACAGCATATTGACGCCGACGAAGGTGACCCAGAAGTGCAGATTGGCGAGCTTCTCGGAATACATATAACCGCTCATCTTGGGGAACCAGTAATAGAACGCGGCAAAGATGGTGAACACCGCTCCCAGTGACATCGTGTAATGGAAATGCGCCACAACGTAATAAGTGTCGTGCATGGCGGCATCCACACCCGCATTGGCCAGAACCACACCGGTGACCCCGCCGACGGTAAACAGGAAGATAAAGCCCATAGCCCAGATCAACGGTGTTCTGAATTCAATCGAACCGCCCCACATGGTGGCGATCCATGAAAAGATTTTAATTCCGGTGGGCACAGCAATGACCATGGTGGCCGCCACGAAATATGCTTTCATATTGACGCTGAGCCCCACCGTGTACATGTGGTGCGCCCAAACAATGAAGCCGATAAAGCCGATGGCAACCATGGCATAGGCCATGCCCAAATACCCAAAGACCGGCTTTTTGGAAAATGTCGATACGATATGGCTGATGGCGCCAAAGCCCGGCAAGATCAGAATGTAAACTTCCGGATGGCCAAAGAACCAGAAGAGGTGCTGAAAAAGAAGCGGATCACCGCCACCTGCCGGATCAAAAAAGGCGGTATCGAAATTGCGGTCCGTCAGCAACATGGTGATGGCGCCCGCCAACACCGGCAAAGCCAGCAGCAACAGGAAAGTGGTCACCAGAATGGACCACACGAAGAGCGGCATTTTATGCATTGTCATGCCCGGCGCGCGCATATTGAAAATGGTGGTGATAAAGTTGATCGCCCCCAGGATAGATGACGCTCCGGCCAGATGAAGCGAGAGGATCGCCAGATCCACAGCGGGCCCCGGCATGCCGATTGTTGATAGCGGCGGATAGACAGTCCATCCGGTCCCCGCCCCCGTGGTTCCCGGCGCCCCCGGCACAAACACAGAAATAATCAGGAGAAGGATGGAAAACGGCAAGAGCCAGAACGAAATATTGTTCATCCGGGGAAACGCCATATCCGGCGCGCCAATCATGATCGGCACGAACCAATTGCCAAACCCGCCGATCAGCGCCGGCATCACCAGGAAGAATACCATGATCAGGCCGTGTCCGGTCACCAGCACATTAAACATGCTCTTGGCGGCTTCTTCGCTGCCCGCCAATGCCGGCAGGACATCGATCCCGGTGGATTGCAGCTCCATGCGCATCAGCACCGACATGATGCCACCGACAATGCCGGCAATGATCGCAAAAATCAGGTACATGGTTCCGATGTCTTTGTGGTTTGTGGAAAAGACATATCGGCGCCATCCGGTGGGATGATGGGCGTGTCCCTCGTGAGACTCCGTACCTTGATGGGCAGCGTAATCCAAAGCCATTCGAATATCCCTTGTCTCTATTTACTCAGCCGTAGCGACGGCCAGATCAGATGAAACTTCCGCCAAACCAAGCTCTCCGCGCGTCTTTAAAACCCAGCTGTCAAATTCTTGCTGGGAAACGGCATGGATCGAGATCGGCATAAACGCATGGTCCTTGCCGCAAAGCTCTGAGCATTGCCCATAATACATGCCTTCTTTTTCAACATTGAACCACGTTTCATTCAGACGCCCGGGCACCGCATCAATCTTGATGCCGAACGAGGGCATCGCCCAAGCATGCAGCACATCGGCGGCTGTCACCACCACGCGCACGGTCTTGCCCACTGGCACCACGACGTCGAAACTGGTCGCCAACAGGCGCGGCTGAGGATTGCCATAAGGATCGGTCCCCAGTTCTTCTTCCGGCACCATGGTGGCGATAAACTCTTCATCCTCAAAGTAGTCAGGATATTGATAAGTCCACAGCCAAGTGCTGCCGGTCACTTTGAGGGTCATATCCGCTTCCGGGATGACGTCCATGTGATAGAGCAGGCGAAATGAGGGAATGGCAATAACAAGAAGGATCACAATGGGCACAAAGGTCCAGATCACCTCGATCAACGTATTGTGACTGAATTTTGCCGGTGTGGGATTGGCGCGCGCGTTAAACCGCACAACAACAATCGCCAAGAGAGCGAGTATAAAAATACAGACGATACTGATGATCCACAACAGCATGTTATGAAAACTGGTGATCTCATGCATCACGGGCGTGACCGCTTCCTGGAATCCCATTTGCCAATCACGCGGCTGATCAGCCAGCGCGCCATCCGCACTCATCAAACTTAGGCCAATCACCGCCAGAACGCCTAAATGACCGAAAATCCGCATGACTCTTGCTCTCATTGGTTAATTCCATGCTGAAGGGGCCTAAAACCCGCACTACCGTGGCGCAACGCTTACGCCGCTCAGATAAAATATTCAACTCCCCCGCCGTCATTTTGACCCCCTTTCTTAACGCATGCCCTCAAGGTCTAAGGGGGTTGCTCTCGAAAGGGGGCAGGACCGGGCGAGGAAAGACGTCCAGTACGACGCGTGACAAATTTCATGAAACTGGCGCAGGTTGCTCACAGTCCTCCCCATCACCCGCTTCTGATAAGCCAAATCACCCTAAAGCGTTACCTGATTCGGGCCAATATGCCAGCCTTTCTTGCGACCTTTTGCCACAAGCCGCTCGCAGAATCCTGGCTGTTGCTTCATCCCTCTTTCCTATCGTCAAGTGACTGACCGTTCCTTTGCAAGGTGACCAAACCAGCCAGAGCAACCATCGTGATGCCGGCGCCCGCTAGGAATGTGCTGGACGGTCCGTAGTAATCCCAGAGCAACCCGGCGACTAAATTCCCGCCCAATATCGCCAATCCTGTCACCAGGTTGAAGACGCCAAAGGCAGTACCGCGGATTTCCGATGGTGTCGTATCCACAATCATGGCGGCAAGCAGACCTTGGGTCAGTCCCATGTGCAGCCCCCACAACACAACACCCACCGTGACCAGCCATATACCCGTCGCCAGAGCAAGAACGATATCCGCCGCAATCAGAACGACAAACCCGACCGCAAGCAAAGGACCGATAAATGCGCCAATTGTGTCGAGGGATTGCCGCAGACCGTAACTGGCGCCGCGCAAATGCATGGGGGCTATGTCGCCAATGAGCGCATCACGCGGGGCGCCGCGTATGCCTTTGCCGATACGATCAACAAACCGACCGTCAAGGCGCTGGCGCCGAGTACAGAAACCAGAAACACCGGCAGAAGGCTGTGGATCAACTCTGAGGAGATATCCATGAACAGGCTGACGAAACCCAAAGCCCAAATACTCTTCGGAACGGCGCGTAAGCCAGTCGCAGCGGGCCGTTCATCGACGGGTTCGTCAATCTTCATATGCGTTGCCTCTCATGCAAACTGACGCCTACCCGGACCCTGTTTTCCTTATCCTGATTGGGTCATATATGTTATATTCAACATTGTCTCATGGACCGACAAGAGAGAGGTTGACCAGTGATGTCCAGAAACACTCTCATCGTCATCACGCTTTATTGGCTACTTGCCCCTCTCAGCCATGCGCACGCGCAAAGCGTCACTGTGTTCGGCAATTCTGACGCTCAGGCTTGTTATCTTGAGACGCGATTGCTCTCGGGCGGCTCCAGCGCCCTCACCTCGTGCAATAAAGCACTGAAATCGTCTGGTTTATCCAAAAAGGACCGGGCGGCCACCCTGGTCAATCGGGGGATCAATTACACAAGATCAAACAGACACGATCTGGCGCTGGCTGATTATGAGGAAGCCTTAAAGATAGCGCCCGCCCTTGCGGAAGCCTTTCTCAACCGTGGAAACACCTATATTTTCAAGAATCAGTTTGATCTCGCCCTGGCGGATTATAACCGCTCCCTCGAACTCGGCACCAAAGAGGCCCATGCAGCCTATTACAATCGGGGCCTGGCTTATGAGGCCTTGAAGGATTTGGAGAGCGCCTATCAGGATTTTCTTGCCGCCCAGCAATTGCGCCCGGACTGGTCGTTTCCGGCCGAGCGCATCGCGCGCTATGAGTCCTCTGATTTTCAAAAAGAGAGATGAAAACACGCGTTGGCTTTTGATACGGACCACTGATAAGGACATATTCCATTGCAGCCCGGACTTGGACGCCCCCTCAACCAAACAGGAACCCGATAGCCTATGACAGCCCCCGACATCACCGACCTTTTCTTTTCGCAAACCGGTATGGACCGCACCCGCGTCCAGTCAACCGTTGAAGACGCCTTGAAGGGCTGTGACGATGGCGAGCTTTTTCTCGAATATTGCCAATCGGAGAGTTTCGTTTTTGACGATGGCCGTCTGAAAAGCGCGAGCTTCGACACGTCCCAAGGGTTTGGCCTGCGTGCTGTGGCGGACGAAGCCACCGGCTACGCCCATGCCTCTGAACTTAGCGAAGCGGCCATCAAGCGCGCCGCATCTTCCGTTCAGGCCATCAAAGCCGGACATAGCGGCGCCTTCGCCCCCGGCCCCGCCAAGACCAACACGCACCTTTATACGGACGACAACCCGCTGAATGCGGTGGACTTTGAAACTAAAGTCCAACTGATGAAAGACATCGACGCCTATGCGCGGGCCCAAGATGCGAACGTGCGTCAGGTGTCCTGCTCTTTGTCCGGCGAATGGCAGGCGGTGGAAATCCTGCGCCCGGACGGCGCGGCCGTGCGCGACATCCGGCCGCTTGTGCGCCTCAATGTCTCGGTTGTGGTGGGCGATGGCGACCGCCAAGAACAGGGCAGCGATGGCGCCGGAGGCCGCACCGGCTATGCCGCCTATCTCGACCCGGCCCATTGGCAGACCCAAGTAGACGAGGCACTGCGCCAGGCGCTCGTCAATCTGGACGCAGTCCCCGCCCCGGCGGGCGAGATGAGTGTGGTTTTAGGCCCGGGCTGGCCGGGGATTCTGCTCCACGAAGCCATCGGCCATGGGCTGGAAGGCGATTTCAACCGTAAAAAAACTTCCGCTTTTGCCGGTCTGTTGGGCACGCAAATCGCCGCCAAAGGCATCACCGTTGTCGATGACGGCACGATCGCTGCGCGGCGCGGCTCGCTGAGCGTCGATGATGAAGGCACGCCCACGAGCGCGACCACCCTGATCGAGGACGGTATTCTGGTTGGCTATCTGCAGGACCGCATGAACGCCCGGCTGATGGGCATGAACCCTACCGGCAACGGGCGGCGCGAATCTTATGAGTGTCCGCCCCTGCCCCGCATGACCAACACCTTCATGAAGGCGGGAGAGACGCCGCCGGAAGAAATCCTTGCGGCCTGCAAGAATGGCCTCTACGCCGCCTCCTTTGGCGGCGGCCAGGTCGACATCACAAACGGCAAGTTCGTGTTTTCCTGCACCGAAGCCTATCTGGTGAAAGACGGCATAATCGGCGCCCCGGTCAAAGGCGCCACTCTCATCGGTAATGGGCCTGATGTTCTCACCAAAGTTTCCATGGTGGGTAATGATCTCAAACTCGACCCGGGCATCGGCACCTGCGGAAAAGGCGGGCAGGGCGTGCCCGTGGGCGTGGGTCAACCAACTCTCATGATCCGAGGACTGACCGTAGGCGGAACGGCAGCTTGATCTTAAAAAACACCTCTATGGTTTTGCGCATTGCCATTGTTTTGGTTCTGACTCTGGCAAATTCTTTTTTCACACTGAACGTCTCTGCCAAAGAAATGAAACTTGACACTGTCATCGTGCTTCACGGCATTGCCCGCACGTTGAAAAGCATGACGGCGCTTGAAAGACAGCTCACGAAAGATGGCTATGAAGTGCTCAACATCGATTATCCATCGACTGATTACGACATCGAAACACTCGCCGATTATGTTTACGACGCCACCCGTCCCGCATTTGAAGACAAGTCCCGCACCGTGCATTTTGTCGGTCATTCCATAGGTAATTTGGTGCCGCGCGCACTCCTGCACAAACACCGGCCAGCAAGGATGGGCCGCGTGGTCATGTTGGCGCCACCCAATCAGGGCAGCGAAATTGCAGATCTTGTAAAAAATATCTCGGCTTACAAATTCTTCTACGGACCTGCTGGTCAGCAACTCACCACCGACCAATCCGCCATTGCTCCACTTCTGGGACCCGTTGTCTATGAAACCGGTATTATCGCCGGGATTTGGACTATGGATCCAATTTCTTGGTTCCTGATCCCCGGCCAAAATGACGGACGCGTGGCCGTGACACGCACCAAAGTGAATGGCATGACCGATCATATTATCATTCCAGCCAGCCATACTTTCATCGCCAACAATGAAATTGCCATCCGGCAGACAGTTTCGTTTCTAAGAACGGGTTCCTTTACCCGGCCAGGGCCTACTCACACGACGCCAGCGCCTTGAGCATCGCGCCGCCAATCTCACAGGCCGGTGTGCAGTAGTAGTAGTAGTCGTCATTCAATTCGTATTTTGCATCCTCTGCGCGCGGGGTGGCAAGGGGAAGGATACGGAGTGATAAATATGTGAGGAACGTCAAATCCAATGCCGGATCGTTTGGCCCTGGACCCCGGATTAAGCCTGTCCCGGACACCGATCCGAGATCCGATGAACACTCTACTGACTCAATAAGCTTTCATTAATCATAAAACTTCACACCTTATTAGCGGCGCGCTCCGCATACTGCACTTTAGATTAAACCCACTAAGGTGAGACCAGTCGATGCTCGCTTCCGGCACCTTTTCAGCCGTTTCTCTTTATAACTCCTTGGACAAGATTCTTCCGAAGAGAGAAGAGATGATGGCGAAAAACAAATCCGTGCAAGCGGATATCGATTACTTCACCAAAAACATCCAGAAAATCGAAAGCGTTGATGATCTGTTTAAGGATTATCGTCTCCTCCGCATCTCATTGGAAGCCTATGGACTTGAGACGGAAATTGCAAAAGCGGGCCTCATCAAGGGCGTGCTGACCAGCGACCCCAACGAAATAAACTCTCTGGTCAACAAGATGAACGATCCCCGTTTCCGGGAAATGGCTGAAGACTTCAAACTTCACGACAGCACGCTCTTTGTGAAACTCCAAACTTTTGCGCTTGATATTGGCAAAAAACTGATCAGTGTCGCCGTGGAAAAAGAACTGGATCAACAAGCACCCGGCATTCGCAAAGCAATTCATTTTAAAAAGATTTCTTCCGAAGGCAGTATCAAAACCCCCTTCAATATATTGTCTGATCCCAATTTGCGCGATGTGTTGCTGGAGGCGCGGGGCATCCCCCTTTCCATCGTCATCCAACCGGTCGAAACGCAGGGGCGTGTGCTCGAAAAATTTTATGACTTCGAAAAATTTGACAGTGCGCGCTATACTGATCGCATTATCCAGCAATACCTGGCCAAAACAGATGTCGCCAATTTCAACGCCATCAGCACGGCCAGTCTGGCCAGCACGCTTCTCAGTGGTTCCGCCGGCAACAACGGCGGCATTACCCTGATCGTTTGAGAAGCAGGTTCAGCCCTCGCCTCAACCCGTCGCAATATAATCCCGCAAAGCCTCGGCTTCATGTTCGGTTTCACTGATCCGGTGCTTCACCACGTCGCCAATGGATATAATGCCTTTGAGCTGGCCGTCTTCCACCACAGGAAGATGGCGAAAGCGCCGGTCCGTCATCAAAGTCATGCAATGGTTGATCGTATCGTGAAGCGAGCAGGTAATCACATTCCCGCTCATGAATTCACCCACAGGCTTCATGAGTACGCTGGCGCCTTCTTTTGCGATGGCATTGACAATATCGCGCTCTGATAGCACTCCGCAGATACTGCCGTCGGCCTTGGTAACAATGACAGCGCCGATACGTTTTTGCGATAACAGTTTTGCCGTCTCCGCCAATTGACAACCGAACCCGATGGTAAAAACGCCAGAACCCTTAACTTTGATAATGCTTTCGACGATCATCCGTGCTCTCCCTTTCTTAGTCGATCTCGGCCCCACACTCCTTTTTTCAAAGACAAATCCTTAACTTCCAGCCAGCATCGCCTTTGCTTTTATAAAAAAAGCGATATAGTCATGCCAAAGAAGAAAAAGGTGACATCAGGGGGAATCATGCCTTTATCTGAGGGGCGGCGCAAGTGTGCAGCGCAACAGGGGCTTGTATTTTCTCCAATCACACTCATGCCCTATTTCAACCTCAGTCATCATTAGGGTTAATTGGGTAGACCGACAGGAGAGATATGCGCAGCCCTCTTTATCTACGACAACTCAAGCGAGATCTTGATCATTGGATTGCGGAAGATCTGATTGATTCTGACACGGCTCAGGCCATGTGGGATGAAGCGGGTCATAGCGGGCAAAAACATTCTCTGTCAGCAAGTTTTGCCATCCTGGGCGTCATCCTGCTGGGTTTCGCAGCCATGTCATTTGTGGCCGCGAATTTCTGGGGAATTTCAAAACTCATTCAACTTTCACTTCTTTTTGGCACGATGGGCCTTTCTTATGCCATTGGCTGGTGGTGTTTACATACCGATCGCATCTGGGCGGGCCATGCGGCCATTCTATTGGGGGTTGCTCTGTTCGGCGTCAACATCATGCTCATCGCGCAGATTTATCATATCAGCGCTCATTACCCGGACGGCGTGCTAGCATGGGCCCTGGGCGCTCTGCTCACGGCAATCCTTATCCCCTCGCGCCCAGCCCTGGCGGCGGCCTTTGTTCTGGCATGCATTTGGACCGGCATTGAAACCCTTGAATTTGATGCCACATTTCATTGGCCATTTATGGCATTTTGGATCACGGCGTTTATCACAGCGCAAGCCTTAGCGTGGCGGCCGGGCTTTCATTTAAGCATGCTCTCCTTCGTATACTGGCTGACCATCAATACAGGGAATATTGCCGACCTCTTTGACTGGGAAATCGGTGAAATCGCCTCGCTTTATGCCGTTCTCTGGTTGGGACTATGGGCCAAAGGCATGGTGATAGGCGCTTTGAGGTATGCTCATGCGGACTCTTTAAAACGCTATGGGACCGCTTTGTTCTATGGCGCTTTTTTCATACTTCTCTTTGCGGCGCCTCAGGACATGGGAGAACTCGACACGACTTGGCGCTGGACAATGATGGCCCTGACAAGCATAACGCTGATACTGGGCTTGGCTGCATGGGGCGCTAAAAGCCTGAATAGATCTGATATGATTGGTTTTTTAGGGGCACTCGCCGCCATAATCGTTTTTCCATTTCTCATTACTTATTCGGATACGGATCAAAATTATATCGTTTTGATAAGCTGGTTTTATCGAGGAATATTCCTCGCCGTTACAGCCTGGTTCTTGAGCCACGGCATTCGCCAAGGTGATCGCTTTATAATCAATTTGAGTTTCATAGCCTTTGGCGCAGAAATTCTCCTGATTTATATGGATACGTTCGATACATTGCTCAACCAATCGGTGTTCTTCGCCTTTGGTGGCATTCTGCTCATTGCTGTGAGCTTGGGCCTCGAGCGATTACGCAGGCGACTCACATCGCACGACCATGAAGAGGCGGCAGCATGATGTTAGGACTTCGCATCACCGTGATTGCACTGATACAATGTCTCTTTCTCGGCTCCATGGTCTATGATCGGATACAAATTCTGGAGCACGGAAAAACCATCGTTTTAAAAACCACGCCCATCGACCCACGCTCTCTCTTCCGTGGTGATTATGTAACCTTACGCTATGACATAAGCCAATTAGACGCTCATAAATTGGAAGGTGAAAATTCATTTGACTTATGGCAAAAAATTTTCGTCGCTGTAGAAAAACGAGGAGAGATCTGGGAGGCAACCGGTTTATATTCTTCATGGCCTCAAATCATCGGGGATCAAATTATTTTGGCCGGAAGAGTAAAATATGACGCGGGTAACTCTGTTTGGATCAAATATGGCATTGACAGCTATTTTGTCCCGGAAGGCAAAGGCAAAGAGATTGAGAAAGCCATAGGAGATCGCATGGACCCCAGCCGGGTATTGGTGCAGATAGCCGTTTCCGACACTGGTAAAGCCGCGATCAAGGGATTATCCCTCGATGGCAAACTGCTCACACACGAGACATGGTTTTAAAGCTAACGAGTTTTAAAGCCGCGCTTGCTTGTGCTGATCAAAAAGTCCGAAGAAAAACAGCCCGGCAAAAAAACCGCCCAGATGCGCCTGCCAGGCAATCGCTCCTTCCTGCCCCCCCACATCAAGACCTATCATGTTGGAGCTGACATTCAGCAATACGAAAACAATCACAAAAATCAGGATTCGGCTGTCGGCCGGGCTGGTGAGAGAACTGATGCGGCTTCCATGAAGCCCTCCGGGCACGAACATGACCCTGAGCGCGCCGCCCATCAGGCCGGAAATCGCCCCCGACGCACCTATGAGCGGGGCAGCGGCACCGGGATAAAACGCCATATGCGCCAGGGCGCCGGCCACGCCGCAAAATCCATAAAATGTTAAAAAGCGGATATGCGCCGCAAAGCTCTTTCCCAGACGCCGAGAGACCCCGGAGCCAAAGGCCATCAGCCACACAACATTCAGACCGACATGAAGCCAGTTGGCGTGGAGAAACAAATGGCTAAAAAAGGGGACAACCTTCCAGAATAATGACGGCTCTTCCAATCCCATAGACAGTGCAAAGGACGGATCGTAGCGGGCCGGGATAAAACTGAAATTATAAATGATAGCCGCATCCATCGCACGGGAGACAAGCAATCTGATCACATGCACACCGACAATTGCGCTCACCAGCCAGAACACCGGCGCCGGGAGCATCAATACTGGTTGACGTTTGGGCGGGGTGTGCAGTGGGCCTTCAAACTCAAAACTCATCCCTCTACCCTTCCCTCTCCGTTCAATCCGCTCTGCCCGCGCAAATGATAGATCACTTGTCTTCAATAAGTGAGTAAGAGCAGAACGTCGAGAGACGACAGGGCGGCTTTTCCTCACTGTGGGGCAATTGTCCCATATTGACCAGCCCATTCGGGCTTTGGGCGTCATTAAGCTTAACGGCGTGTAAATATTCCTTTTTCGACAAGCATCGCCTGCCCAGTCGCCACACCAATGCCTGCGTGATTCCAACGCCGGCCGGCATTTCCGTGTCGCACTGCATGGCTGGCATGGAACCTGCTCTAAGTCTTAACAAGCGGCAACGCACCAAGACACATACCCGTACTGAAACAGATTACCCGTTCAGCGAAAACAAAAAAATATCTTCGACAGGATCACTTGGGGAAACACGATGAATCATCCACAAACACGCGCATTATATTATTACTGGAGCGGCTTGAAACAAGGACGCCTGGTGCCGGGGCGTGAAGATATCCATCCGCAACAAATCAAACGACTATTGCCAAATCTTTTTATTCTGGAACGTTTCGATAGCAATCATTTTGTCTTCCGGCTGGCCGGCACGGCCATCTGTGAACGTTTTGGCCGTGAATTCAGAGCCCATAACTTCCTCACCCTATGGCGGGGAGAAGATCGCCTCCAAATGCGCGGCCATCTGAACGATGTCATTGGCTCCCAGTCGCCCGGCTTCATCACCTGCCGGGCAGAAACCATTGACCGTGTCTCAATCGATGCGGAAATCCTGATGCTTCCCCTCATGGACAAGCTGGGGGGCATAACCAAAATCCTAGGCAGCGCTTTTGCCACGTCCAGCACCGATGAACTGGGCCACCGCAAACTCGTGAATCAACAAATTGTACATGCCAGAGTGCTGATCAATCCCAGCTCTGACCTCACCACACCCACTGCGCCTCCCAGACCCAAATATCTGGGGCGCCCACATTTGCGCCTGGTCGTTTCACAATCCCAGACCTAATTATCAAGACCCAGAGCCTGTGTCAGATCGCAGTCTTCCAGTATGGTTCCCTGGCAATTGGCCCCATCAAAATCGGTTTGAAAAAAAACCGCTTGGGTAAGATTGGCGCCGCGCAGATCCGCATTTCTAAGATTTGCCTGGGTGAAATCGACCCCCGTTAAATTACACTTTCGCAAATCGGTATCCTGCAGATCAGCTTCGATAAAATTGGTGGCCCAATTCCGCGCACCATACTCGCTGAGCGGCATAGGGGAGAAATCAGAATATTTCAGGCACGCACCCTGGAGAATAGCCCTCTTCATATTCACACCACGCATGTCACATCCCATGGCATGGGCTTCCACAGCAAGAACGCCACTAAAATCTGACATGGAGAACTGGCTCCCATCCAATACCGCTTCTGATAAGGTCGCCAAAGACACATTGCTTGCCGCCAGGTTTAATCGCTTCAGACCAACACCAGATAAATCTAATCCCTCGAAATCTGCTTGCTTGCCCATGGCGCCGCCAGAATTCAACCATTCATTGTGCTTTTCAATGATTTTTTTTAATTCGGTATCAAGGTGAAGCAATTGTTTAGGAAAAATCGTGCCCATCACATGGGCGCATCGCAAATCATCGGCGACAAATCGCGATGCGGTAAGGTCAGCGCTATCAAAATTCGTGTTTTCCAATGTGCTGTTCAGTAAATTCGACCCATGCATAATGCAACCGCTCAAATTGGCATCCGTTAAGTCGGCGCCGACAAAACTACTCCCCCGTAAATCTGAATTGGAAAGGTTAGCTCCTTTGAGATTACATTTGTCAAAAATAGCGCCTGATAAGTCCGTCCCCCGACCAAATGATCTGGGTGCCTTGGCATAGGACAAATCGGCGCGCATCATTTTTGCTGAATCAAAATTTGAAGCGCTATTTCTTGAACTCAAATATTTTATATTCCCTCCATCATCCTGAATCATCATAGAACCATCCCTCAAATCAGCATATTGAAGGTTGGCATTTTCAAGATTCGCGCGTTTCAATCTCACGCCCCTCAAATCGGCACGAACAAGACTGACCCAGGAAAGATCGGCGGCAAAAAGATCGGCAGCAAAAAAATTAGCTTGAGTCAAATCCGAACATCTGAAAATTGCGCCGGTCAGACATGCGCCGACAAAAGAGGCTTCTCTTAAATCCCGATCGGACAGATCCAAATTTTTCGCTTCACGAGAGTTCAGATTCAAGCGCGCCCCGCCACGCATTCCTCCAATAAACTTCTCATGTGCGGCAATTTCATCAGCCAGCGCATCCTGTGTCAGGATTTTTGATGGTGCGGAATCATACGCGCTCTTAGACACAACCAGAAGAACTCCTTGGCGGGTGATGTTCTTATGAACTTTCTTCGAAGAAAGTTAACTTTTGATGCAAAATTGGCGAGAAGTTGAGGCGGTTTAGTACCGGTTTTCGAGCCTGAGGGTCGGCAACGGATTTTTCATGAATTGATCCCAGAATGGCGGCACAACCAAGGATGAATGCGCCATGCAGTCTGACAAAAGCGGCACCGGATCAACGAGCCAGCCCGCTGAAAATATAACGCCGGAAACCGATCAGAACGCCAAAGATATCCCCTTGTGGCGCGATCAACGGCGCCACCGCCGGGTTCAACTCACCATCGACGCCCGATTCCTTCTTCCCGATCAAACCGAGCATACAGGCGCAGTGCATGATATATCGGCCGGGGGAGTTGCACTTTCATCCGACACCAAGCCTGAGGTCGGCGATAAAATTATTGTCTATATCGATGAGATGGGCGGCTATGAGGGCCGAGTCGTTCGTACCTTAGAGGTCGGATTCAGTGTGGAATTCGAAAGCTCCCCTGCCAAACGCGAACGCACCGTCAACCAGCTCACCTGGGTCGCGAATAAACCAACAGGGACGGCCATTGATGACCGCCAATATTCTCGTAAATCTGTCTCGCAAAACTCCATGCTGCTTCGCGCTGACGGTATCCAACTCAAGTGCAGCATCACGGATATGTCTGTGGGGGGAATGGCGATCAAAATCGCAGATAAACCACCCATTGGCGAAATCATCATGATCGGCCGTATGGAAGGCCGTGTGGTACGGCATTTCCCAGAAGGCGTTGGCATAGAGTTCCTAAAGGTTCCACAAAATAGGCGGACCATCACTCAACCTCTGTTTTGAGTGCGCCTGCTCAAAACCATTTAAACCTTTGATAAAATATTATCTTGCCTTCAACCCAGACGTGAGCGCTTCATTCAGTATGGGAATATTAAGCCTTTTAAAGGCATAAGAAGATCTCACTCGCGCACGGGAGAGATCGTGAAGACGACCGTAAATAATAATACCTCACAACAAGAGGGCAAATGGCGGCTGAAAATTGGTTCTCAGATTCATGGACCATACAGTGTCAACCAGATGCGCTCATTGGCGCTACAAGGCATGCTCGCGCCTCATTCTCAGGTCTCACCTGCGGACGCAGATGAATGGCATGCAGCGAGTGAAGAGCCGGATCTTACAGTTTTTTTTCATGGTACACAGAGTAAATTTGGACAGCGGTCTTCGGCGCCTGCATCCGCACCCACTGATGTCAAATCCGAAAGTACAAATTTTCTTCTGATTATCGATATCAAATCAGATTCGAATAATGAACTTGAACAAGCCATAATGCGCTTGGGCCGAGCATCTCATGTCATGAGAAATGCTTGGATCCTGCATGGATGTTACACAGCCGGCACCGTGCGCAATGCCCTCACCCCATATTTACGCCCTATGGATTCGCTTTTCATTGTTGATGTGAATCAGGGAAAAACTGCTGCGTTTAACCTCGGTCCTGAGGTTGAAGCCAAAATCCGCAAGATCTGGAAAGATGACGACTAAACAGGTTTCATAACGTCTGACACAAAGCCGTACATTGTCGGCTATTTACGAAGAAGTTTTCAATTCCTCTCGATAACGTTGCCAGTTAGCCACGTAGTGTGCGGCAGACCAGCTTAAGGCATTGACTTCATCTTCGGTTAATTGACGAACCACTTTTCCCGGCGTTCCCATGACCAGAGAATGGTCGGGGATGGTCTTACCTTCGGGAATGAGAGATTTTGCGCCGATCAGACAATTTCGCCCGACCACAGCACCATTCAGCACCACACTTCCGATACCAATCAAAGAATTATCGCCGATGGTGCACCCATGGAGCATCACCATATGCCCCACAGTTACCCGCGCGCCCAAGGTCAGGGGAAAACCCGGGTCCGTATGCAACACAGACCCATCCTGGATATTGGAATCCTCCCCGATAACGAGCGGCTCATTGTCGCCCCGCAACACCGCGCCAAACCAAACGCTGGCGTTGCGTGCCAAGCGCACATCCCCGATCACGCAAGCTGTGGGCGCAACCCAATAATCTTCACTGGCAGGTAAATCCGGCACCGCCTCACCCAAACGATAGATTGTCACGGCAACAGGCCTTCCCATGTTTGATTCCAAAAAAGCGTCGGCAACAGGTGTGATTATCGCTGAAATGCCGCGGGACAAACGCGCTATTATGTAACACACTCATTTTCGCTATTCCACTGATCCAGATCAATTCTCCTTGATCAGGCATGAAGGCATGAAGGCATGATGTCCAAAGAAGATAAAACGTAACTAGAGCAACGGACCTATAGATGCCTGAACTCGCAGTTTTCAAATTACTCACTATCGCGCTTGCCATCGGGCTGTTAATTGGACTGGAACGCGGCTGGGAAACCGGGAGGGCTGCTAGCGGCCGGCCTTAGCGCAGCATTGGCCGCCGGATGGCTGTCTGCCTACTTGGACTTGACTGTATGAAAAAGAGATAGAGCATTTCCGAGCGAAGTGGGCACCGGTTCGCGTGCAGGAAATGCGACCAAACAAGAACTTAGAGCATTTTCGTGATTCAGTTATAAACGGATTTTGCTCTAGTGTCCTGAACTGGAAGTTTTTCGTATTATCAGGTCTTATTTGATTTGGATATGAAGGATACTGCCATGCCTCGAATTGCTGAGCCGGTGACCTTGAGTAAGGAGCAGAAGGAGGCGTTGCAGGGCTTGGTTTCGCGTCGCACGACGGCTCAGGGTCTGGCCAAGCGGGCGGGAATTGTGCTGGCCTGTGCGGAAGGTCTCCAGAACAAAATAGTGGCACAGCGCTTGGGTGTCCATCAAGAGAC
>JAJFIO010000024.1 GCA_021774915.1 Alphaproteobacteria bacterium | reverse complement strand
GTGACTTCGGATTTTTCCGTTCAGAATGTGGTTGAGAATTCCCACTCGGCCAAACCTATGCTCTATAAGATCAGTGGAGTGTGGGGAAACCATGAGGGCTCTATGGTTCTGTGGGTGCTTATTTTATCCATATTCGGCGCTATGGTGGCTTTGTTCGGTGTGGGGCTGGCGCCAAGTCTGAAGGCGCGGGTCTTAAGTGTTCAAGGCGCGCTGGGCGCCGCGTTTTTATTGTTTATCATCACAACCTCCAATCCGTTCCTGCGTATTTTTCCCGCCCCTCAGGATGGAAACGGCCTGAACCCACTTTTACAAGACCCTGGTTTGGCTTTTCACCCTCCTTTTCTTTATCTGGGCTATGTTGGTTTTTCAGTCACCTTCGCTTTTGCCGTGGCGGCGCTTCTTGAAGGTCAAGTGAACGCAACATGGGCGCGTTGGGTGCGGCCCTGGACGTTAGGGGCATGGTCGGCACTGACGATTGGTATTGCTCTGGGTTCCTACTGGGCCTACTACGAACTTGGCTGGGGGGGCTGGTGGTTCTGGGATCCCGTGGAAAACGCCTCCCTGATGCCATGGCTGGCGGGTACGGCGCTTTTGCATTCCGCCGTGGTGACGGAAAAACGAGGCGTTTTGAAAAGCTGGTCTATTCTACTGGCCATTCTTGCCTTTTCGCTCAGTCTCTTGGGGACTTTTTTGGTGCGCTCGGGCGTGTTGACTTCCGTTCATGCTTTTGCCGTTGATCCGGAACGGGGTATTTTCGTTCTTCTGATCCTGGCGGTTTTTATCGGTGGGTCATTAACCCTCTATGCTTTGCGCGCACCTTTGCTCAAAGCCGACAGTTTTTTTGTACCCATCAGCCGCGAAGGAGGTCTGGTCCTCAACAATCTTCTGCTGACGGTTGCGGCGGCTACGGTCTTTATCGGCACGCTCTACCCTTTGGTTCTGGAAGGCGTCGGTGGGGGCGTCATCACGGTCGGGCCGCCTTTCTTTAACATGACCTTTGGTCCGCTCATGGCGGCACTGGCAGTGCTTGTTCCCTTTGGGCCCATGCTGGCATGGAAGCGCGCTGATCTGTTGGGTGCGGCGCAACGTTTATGGTGGGCGGGGTTTCTTGCGGCAATCTGTATTTTAAGCGTTCTCACCATCGTCAGGGAGGGGCCTTATTTGGCAGCGCTGGGTATCGGTCTGGGCGTTTGGTTGATCTGTGGCGCCATTGCGGAATGGGCACTACGCATTAAGCTTTTCTCTGAAAAAGGGTCCCGATCGTGGGCACGGGCCAGGAATTTACCGCGCTCAGCTTATGGTATGGCTCTGGGCCATGCGGGGCTGGGCGTGCTGATATTGGGGATCACCGGTATTTCAGCGTGGCGGGTTGAACAAATTTCGTCCTTGGCGCCCGGTCAATCAATGACCGTCGCTGGCTATGAATTTCGACTTGAAGGCGTTACCCAAGTACAAGGCCCAAATTATTGGGCGGACCACGCTGTTATCCAGGTGACGCGAGGGCAGAACCAAGTAGTCACACTTTATCCCGAAAAGCGCTCTTATCCGGTTGCTGGTACGGCGACAACGGAAGCGGCAATTTATACCCTCTGGAGTTCGGATATTTATGTGGTTCTGGGCGACCGTCAGGGAACCCCGGAAAGCGGCGCATGGGCGTTACGCGTTTATCACAATCCTCTGGTCAATTTTATCTGGTTTGGCCCCATGATCATGGCGGCGGGGGGATTGATCTCTCTTTCGGACCGCCGGTTGCGCGTTGGGCTTCCGGCAAAACGACAAGCCACGCCTCCTCCTTCCCCCGTGCCAGCTGAGTGACAGGATCAATGCGTATTCTTGCCATACTTATGATCGCTTTAGGGATATTTTCTGATCCCTCCGTGGCGGTCGAACCTGATGAAATGCTTGATAATCCTGTTATGGAAATGCGCGCCAGGGCGATCAGTCAAAAGTTGAGGTGTCTGGTTTGCCAAAATGAAAACATTGACGATTCAAATGCCGACCTTGCTAGGGATTTGCGGCTGTTGGTGCGGGAGCGTCTGGTCAAGGGTGACACGGATGAACAGGTTATTGCTTATATCGCGGAACGCTATGGCGATTTTGTGCTTTTGCGTCCTCCCCTGCAAGTCAACACGTTTGCTTTGTGGTTTGGACCGCTTCTCGTGCTCACCATAGGCGGGTTCAGCATATTTGTTTTTTTGCGTCGTGTTAAAGGACGCTCGGCTGTCGTTTCTCCTGATCTTACGCAAGAGGAGCGCGCCAGAGTAAAAAATATTGTAGAGCGAACGGACTAAATTAATCTGAATCTCAGTATTGCGCGGAAACATTACACATCATGTCTACCCGATCCATAATTCTTTTCATTGTGCTTCTTGGTGTCTTTACCGTTTCTTTGTTGACCTGGGTTGATGTGCCTGACCGTGTCACCATCACAGTTCAGCCGTCTGGGCAGGTTTTTCTCGAAGGGAGGGAGAGGCGTCCCGAAGAATTGGAGAAGATCATCCATGCTTATGTCGAGGATGATGGTCAGGTGGAGGTCATTATTATGGCGGGAGAGTCAATCCCAGTCGGTGATGTGTTGAAGATCAGGGGATCTGTACAAAAGGCAGGAGCAGTCAATATCGAGATTATCACCGATGCTTCACAGTCACTCAATACTCCGTGACCTGGCACTTTAGACTAAGCAAAGCCATTTCTTCTTTCGCCTGTTGGGTTATGATCGATCACTCAGATCTGATGAATGCGACAGGAGAAGACAGATGGTGGCAGATTCTCACAAAGTAACCTTTCAAGGAAGCCAGGGAGATCAATTGGCGGCGCGCCTCGATCTGCCCATCGGACGGCCGCGCGGGTTTGCCCTTTTTGCGCATTGCTTTTCATGCTCCAAGGATATTTATGCTGCGGCGCGGGTCTCAAAAGCACTTACCGAGCATGGCTGGGCACTGTTACGATTTGACTTCACAGGCCTCGGGGCTTCGGAGGGTGATTTTTCCAATACCAATTTTTCTTCTAACGTCACTGACTTGGTGGCGGCGGCCGATTTCTTACGCCAAGATTATGAAGCCCCACGCCTGTTGATTGGCCATAGCCTTGGCGGCGCGGCTGTTTTGATGGCAGCATCGGATGTGCCTGAAGCTGTTGCCGTTGCTACAATCGGCGCGCCATCGGATCCGGGTCATGTGGCTCATAATTTTGCTCAGCACATTCAGGAGATCGAAGAGAAGGGGGAGGCGCAAGTTACGTTGGGCGGACGTCCTTTTAAAATTAAGAAACAATTTCTTGACGATATTCGGAGTCAAAATGTGTTGCAGGCAGCAGGTTCGCTCAAGAAAGCCCTGATGGTGATGCATGCCCCTCTGGACGATTATGTAGGCGTTGAAAATGCTTCTGAGATTTTCCTAGCGGCCCGTCACCCAAAAAGCTTTGTCTCCCTCGATAACGCAGATCACCTTCTTACCCGCAAAAGAGATGCCTTTTATGTAGGTAACGTTTTGAATTGTTGGGTAGAGCGCTATTTGCCAGAATCTGAAATGCCTGCAGAAGCGCCCCAGGGGAAAGAGCATGCGGTAGTGGTTCAGGAAACCGGAACAGGCAAATATGGAAATTATGTTGTTGCGGGGGATCACCTCCAATTCGCAGGTGAACCGGAAAGTGTTGGTGGAGATAACTCAGGGCCAACTCCCTATGATTACCTAAGTGCGGCGCTTGGCGCTTGCACATCGATAACGCTTCGGATGTATGCAGACCTCAAGAAGCTACCACTTAAACGGGTTGCCGTTACGCTGCGACACGAAAAAAAACACGCTGAAGATTGCGAGGAGTGTAAAGGCAAAGTGGACCATATTTCTCGTGAGATTCATCTTGAGGGTGATCTCGATGATGAGCAGCGGGCTAGACTTCTGGAAATTGCAGATCGATGCCCTGTACATAAATCACTTGGCGCCCCGATGGTTATCACAACGGTTCTGGCTGAGTGAATAAGCCCATGCTGGCTCAATGAATCACGATTCGAGGACTCTGAAAAAGAATCACTTCTGCACAAATTGTCAATCAGCCCCTTTTATTTGCGGGTGATGGTGTGGTTGGCGGGGATTCTTTTATGGCATTCGCTTGGCTGGACAGTAAACAAAACCCCTCCATAGATAGTTCATTCAGACAGGCTGTGCGGTTGGTTGAGCTAAATCCGTTAGCTTACCAAGGAAAGGCACGTCTTTGCAGGAAAAAAGTCGTAGAGTATGGAAAAAACCTATAATATATAAGTTTTATCAGGGGTTTATTGAATCTCCCTCATAGGCCTGTATCTGGTGAGGCTACCGGATGCGGGTGTGATCAGTCAGGAATAATCATAAATTATGGCCATAAGGAGGTCTAACACCAAGCCATGGGACTTGAGTCTTGAAGCTATTTCATAGTGGTTATCGAGGATTTTCAAAATTAGTTTTTCTAGGCCCCTTTTATTTGTTGGTCTTTATGAGAATCTATTGTTATAGATTCGTCATTAAGGCCAGCAAGCAAAAGGGAAATGCTATGAGCAAAGCAGAATTTATTGAACGTGTTGCCAAAAAAGGCAAGATGAACAAAGCAGAAGCAAAACGGACTGTGGATCTTGTTTTTGGCGAGATTGAGTCTGGTTTGAAGACAGCTAAAAAAACCGGAAAATACACCATTGGAACGCTTGGAACGTTTGCTGTCTCCAAGCGTTCTGCGCGTATGGGCAGAAACCCGCGCACTGGT
>JAJFIO010000230.1 GCA_021774915.1 Alphaproteobacteria bacterium | reverse complement strand
CTTTTACCGCCAGATGCCGGAACTGATCGACCGAGGGTATCTTTATATCGCCCAGCCACCGCTTTATAAGGTGAAAAAAGGGAACTCGGAACGTTACCTCAAGGATGAGGGGGAGTTGGAGGAATATCTCATCGAGAAGGGAATTGAGGAAACGGTTCTGACCCTTCATACCGGCGACCAGCGGGCGGGGAATGATCTGAAGGAGATCATTAACCGGGCGCGTGAAGTGAAAAAACTACTCGATAAAGTGCCGCATAAATATTCGCAGTTTGTGGTTGAACAGGCGGCGATTGCGGGCGCACTTAACCCGGAAGTCCTAAGTAATGCAGCGCGGGCGGAAGATGCAGCGGCTTACATCGCGCGCCGTCTTGATCTTTTGTCGCCGGAAATAGAACGCGGCTGGCGCGGTGAAACCACGAAGGATGGCGGCCTGGTGTTTACGCGCGAACTGCGCGGTGTCAAGGAAGAGCGTATGATCGATGCACCCCTTATCAACAGCTCCGAGGCGCGGCGTCTTGATGCGTGGGCGGAAGAATTGCAGGAAGTTTATATCAAGGCGGCAAAACTGCGCCGTAAGGAAGCGCAAGTTGAAATGCGTGCGCCCTCCCAATTGCTCGGAAACATTTTTGAGGCGGGCCGCAAGGGATTGACGCTTCAACGCTATAAGGGGCTTGGTGAAATGAACCCCGACCAGCTTTGGGAGACCACGCTCGATGTCGGCCAGCGCTCGCTCCTCCAGGTCAAGGTGAACGAACTGGATTCAGCCGATGACATTTTCACTAAATTGATGGGCGATGTGGTGGAGCCCCGGCGCGAATTCATCCAGACCAATGCCCTGCAGGTCTCTAATCTTGATGTGTGATCCGTTACTTGCTCTGTGATTGCGGCGCAGTGTTGTGATTAGACAGCGCCCTCGAAAACCTCACCGCAGCGGCCACAATGAAATGAGCGCTTCCAGCTTTCATATTGTGCGGGGAATTCATTTTTGTTGAAGTTGAATTCACGCCGGACAATCTGGGTGAACTTGGCTGCGATTAGAATCGTGGTAAAGACAGTAACCATTCCTCCGAGTGATGGGCTGGGATCGAAGATGCCCGTGAAAAGCATCCCAACCACGAATCCGCCGACAAGACTAAGCACCACTCCCATCACAATTGTCCCTATTGGCGACTTTTCTTTCGGCGGGGCTACTTTTTTAGCCAAGGCTGACATGCTATGTGTGGTCGTTGTCGTCGAAATAGTACCTGAACTGGAGGCATAGAGGTTGCTCCCCCCCCGCCGCGCCGCGCGTTGTGCCCCTGGTCACTCCATCAGTTTTAGAAACTGCCGTGAAGCTTCCCTCTTGAATAATGATTTCAAGTCGTTTTGTATCTTCAGATTTACAGTTCGGGCACTGCATATGTTTAACTCCTCCACTTAAAATTGCTTTGCCTGCTATGGGCAGATAACAACTGGAGCGGATCTGATATAATCCGGCTCATTTCCCCTTTTTCCATACGCGTCATTATCGGACTTGCTCCCAGGAGCCGCAACCCCTTGAATGTGTTGCTAAGTATGGCGCGGAGGAGAGTTGAAGTTTGTAGAAAATATGTGACTCAAATCGCATCTACTCTAATCGGCAAAATATGGCGATTGGAAGCATATGATTTGGCTAGGATTAGAGCAAGAATATTAAGCTGTTTTAGGCATGTGATAAATACAGTGCTTTCACAAATCGGACAGGTCCGGGATCGCCAGGATATTGTAGCCCGAATCGACATGCAGCACTTCGCCGGTGACACGGGCCGCCAGATCGCTCAGCAGATAGAGCCCGGCGCTTATGCGCCGCGCCCGCGCAGACTCGCGCAAAGCGCGGATACGTCGTGAGCGATATAATAACGAGAGCGATTCCGTATAAACGGAATTTGCTTGTCTTATGATTTTTCCGGCTCATCTGCGAAGATGTAGCCACTGACCGGCTGTTGAGGGCCGGTCAGTGGCGGGGGCTGGATCGGTAACGGCTTGGTCGTGATCCGTTCGGATTTCGGACCGTACTAGAGTGTGATCACCCCCGTCTTTTCTTCTGAGGCCTGAACGGATACACGGGCTTTTGGCCCGCATGACAAGCATAGGACATGAGAAAAGATGACTGACTATACAATCGGCGTGGACATTTCGAAAGCCCATCTGGATGTGCACCTGTTGCCTGATGGCATTGCGCAGCAATTCACCAATGATGTGCAAGGCTTCTCTGCACTGATCAAGTGGATTGGCAAGCAAAAGATTGAGCGCATCGTGTTTGAGCCGACGGGGGCTTATCATCGTGCATTTGAGGATGCGTTGTCGAAAGTTGGCTTGCCTCTTGCGAAGGTCAATCCTCTGCAGGCGCGCCGCTTTGCCGAAGCACGCGGCACACGGGCCAAGTCGGACAGGGTGGATGCCGGGGTTTTGGCTCATATGGGGATTGCTTTGCAACCGGAAATTTACACGGCGCCTTCAAAAATATTACGTGATCTCAAGGCGTTGCAAATTGCCAGGCAGGCCTTGATCAAGGATCGCACGGCAGCGAAGAACCGGTCCAAAAACCTCACTCTGACTATGCTCAAAAGACAGAATGCCAGCCGCCTGCGTCAAATCAAGCGTGATCTTGCAGGCATCGAAATGGAAATGCTTGCCCTGATTGACGGTGATGAAAAGATGGCGCGGACTTTCCAAATCCTCTGCTCCATTCCCGGCATCGCCAAAATCACCGCCGCCACATTGATCGCGGAAATCCCCGAACTGGGCACTCTCAAGTCAAAAACTGTGGCCAGTCTTTCGGGGCTGGCACCCTTCAGTAGGGAATCTGGAAAATGGAAAGGCAAGAGGTTTATCGGCGGCGGACGCAAATTCCTGCGCGAAGCCCTCTATATGCCGGCCCTCGTCGCCCTGCAGTTCAATCCTGATATGAAAGTCAAATATCAACAGCTCAAGGACACAGGTAAACCATCAAAAGTTGCAATCACCGCTATCATGCGAAAGCTCATTATCCTTGCAAATCTCCTTATGAAACAAGACAGAATGTGGCTGAAAAACACCGCTTGATTAATACGGATACTCTAGTGTCCTGAATCAGAAGTTCGCCTGATTATCGTTTGGCAGTGTTTTAAAGCAGAATCGTTTTACGGCATCAAGGATTTGGTCGGCGGTGCGGACCCACTTGAAGGGTTTAGAATCTTCGTTTCGGATTTCGATGTA
>JAJFIO010000229.1 GCA_021774915.1 Alphaproteobacteria bacterium | reverse complement strand
GAAGTCCCAGGCCAGCGTACTCCCCCCGATAAGAAACGTTTACTATGCCTACATGGTGCTACGGGTAATAATCTTAAATCCATATCGATTGAGATTCCGCTTGGCCTGATGGTTTGCATTACAGGGGTGTCAGGCTCTGGTAAATCGACCCTGGTGAACGACACCCTGTACCGCATTACCGCACGAGAGCTTAACCGGGCAAACACGACACCTTCCCCCTATGATTCCATTACTGGTCTGGACCATATAGATAAGGTCGTTGATATTGACCAGAGCCCTATTGGGCGTACCCCGCGATCGAATCCTGCCACCTATACCGGGCTATTCACTCCCATGCGTGAATTATATTCTTCAACGCCTGAGGCACGTTCGCGCGGATACAAGCCTGGGCGATTCAGTTTTAATGTCAAAGGCGGTCGGTGTGAAGCCTGTCAGGGTGATGGTCTCATTAAAGTAGAAATGCATTTTTTACCTGATATTTACGTGGCTTGCGATGTCTGTCGAGGTAAACGCTATAACCGTGAAACCCTGGATGTGTTGTATAAGGGAAAGAATATCCACGAGGCCCTGGATATGACCGTTGAAGAAGCACGCGAATTTTTTGATCCTGTCCCGGTGATTGCGCGAAAATTACAAACCCTGATGGATGTTGGTCTTTCCTATATAAAGCTGGGGCAAAGTGCGACCACCTTATCCGGCGGTGAGGCACAACGGGTAAAACTTTCAAAAGAATTATCCAAACGTGATACCGGGAACACCCTTTATATCCTTGATGAGCCGACCACGGGCTTACATTTTCATGATATTAAACAGCTTTTACATGTGCTGCATCGCTTACGTGATCACGGGAATACCGTCGTTGTCATTGAACATAACCTGGATGTCATTAAAACCGCCGACTGGATCATTGACCTCGGCCCCGAGGGTGGTAACGGCGGTGGTGAGATAGTGGTGACGGGGACGCCTGAAGACGTCATTAAGAACAAACGTTCCTATACAGGACAGTTTTTAGCACCGGTATTAAAGAAACATAAAAAACCGAGGCGAAAGCCAACGCAGCAGGAACTATTGTCTGAGATCAGTTGATCACTCCAACGACTTTCCCAATCTTACGAGTGGAGAGGAGCAGACGAGAACTGTCTGTAAATCACGGGTCAAATTTTGAAGTCGGCAATAAAATAACCGAAAAACAGACCAAATTAACGAAGTTGTATTTTACGACCTAGCTTGCCAGGCGTGTTATTTGCGATCCGATGGAGTTGCTGATTATGTTGCATTAATATCATTGCGACGTTCCATTATTTTAAATTGTAATTTTCTCCCTTGTGTTATTTTTTCTCCTTCCCCGAGAATATGAAATCCACAACTCTCGTAACAAGAAATAGCCCTGGCATTGTCATCTCTCACATGAAGTCGAATTACTGATAATGATTGTGAAACCTTACATAAGGTAAGCATGATTGCCTTAGTTCCTATACCATGACCAAATAACGATTCATCTCTTAATATAATTCCAAGCATTGCAGTATCAGCCTCTGCGCCACGTTCAAGCCAAATTACCCCTACGTCATTTCCGTCCGTTTGTATAATTTTATGTAACAAGGTTTCTTCTTTTTTAGGGCTGTAACGCGACATATATTTGGAACTATCAATATTCGATGCCCAATCGTTGACTAGCCTATGATCATTAACTGTAAAATCACGAAGAATCACCGATGAATTATCTTGCAACAAAATAGATGTATTAACCAGATCCATGAGTCCGATTATCAGTCCAGGTAATTGTAAGTGGGATCCCTTGCTTGTCCATAGTAAACAAAAAGTTAGACTCATTTTGCCAAAATATCAAGTGAAGCAAATCGGGACCCCGTACTACCTCAACGACATATATAGCCTAAATCAATCTTAATTAAGTCGTTTGTTGCTCTATCTTGTATTGCTGTGTTACTATAGCAACACAGCAATACATCTTTTTGATCTTGCTCATTATGACCTCGAAGTAAACTGAGGATATTGAATTGAATGATCTCACTTCCATGGATCGGCGAATTAGTCGAAAATTCTTTACGATAAACAGGGTTCTATCTCTCTGTTTAATATCGGCTGCCTTATCAATAACAATTTATGTGTATGTTGTTTATGGAAATACACGCGTCTTCACCGTACCTAAAGAGCGACTTACTATCTCTACTGTTAATCAAGAAATATTTGATGAATATATCCCAATAACAGGCAATGTTGAGCCGCATAATATTGTTTATCTGGATGCTATTGAAGGAGGACAGGTCACAGAGATATTAGTTGAAGAAGGTGCATTTGTAACTGAAGGTACGGCATTAGTTGTGCTTAAGAATACCAACCTTCAACTCGAGGTAATAGGTAGGGAAGCACAACTTACCGAGCAAATTAATAATTTAAATATCACGCGGTTATCTTTTGAACAAAACAGACTGCGTCACAAGCGTGACTTGATTGATATTGAAGCGCGTATTGCAACATTGACAAAACAGATAGAGCGACGAGAAATAATTGTGGACTCGGGTGGGACAACTATCGAGCAGTTGGAAGATTTGGAAATCGAATTAAATCGTCAACAACGCGTAGGGAACGCTGTTCTTGAGGCGCAAAAGATTGATTCAGAATTTCAGGAGTCACAAATGCAGCAATTACGGGAGGCTATCGACAGGATGAATGATAATCTAAGTATCGCTCATGAAAATCTTGATAGCCTGATTATAAGGAGTCCAAT
>JAJFIO010000228.1 GCA_021774915.1 Alphaproteobacteria bacterium | reverse complement strand
CCTGGCGCAGATGGTCCTGTCTTTCTCTTCGCAGGGAATGGGCGCCGGGAAAAAGGCATTCAAATTTTGCCGGATGCTATAGAACGCTATCTTCGTTCTGATCGTCCCGGTAGCTTTGTCATTCAGGCGATAAACCTGGTCACGCCCGCCATGGCGCAACGGCTGAAATCTTTGGGCCCACGGGTTTTCATTATTGGGGAACCGCTGTCTGGCGCTCCCTATTTTGAGTTTTTGAGTTCGGGAGATGCCATACTCGTGCCTTATGACCCGATAAGTTATACGATGCGAACTTCACATATATTTATCGAAGCATTGGGGATTGGCCGTCCGGTGATTACCACTAAAGGGACATGGATGGCGGAAGAATTAACTGCCTTGGGAGAGCCTTGTGGTGTATTGATGGAGGCTTTCAGTGCTGAGGCGTTATGCAATGCCATGTTCCGCTTTTCAGAGGAACAGGGTAAGTTATCCTTATGTGCCCGGCGTATAGCAAACACGGTAAGAGAGAAACATAATTCCACTCAATTCATCCGTACACTGCTTATGTAGCTCAAAGTAGGCGGAACACTTGAACGTGTTTCATTTTTTGATTTTGTAAGATCAAGGTGGTTCTGTGGTGAAAAGCAAAAAGCGTGTTCTTGTGACCGGTGGTGCGGGTTTTGTTGGCTCCTCTCTGGCTCTCTATTGCAAACGGGATCACCCTGAGTGGGAAGTTCTGGCGCTAGATAATCTAAGCAGAGAGGGCAGCGTGTTGAATCTGGAGCGGTTGCGCCAGGGGGGTGTCGGTTTTCAGCACGGAGATGTGAGAAACCCGGAAGATCTAGCCTCATTGGGCGCCGTTGATATTCTTATTGAGTGTTCTGCGGAGCCCAGTGTCCATGCGGGATATGGTGGTGATCCGCGCTATCTTGTGAACACCAATCTTGTCGGCGCCATAAATTGTCTGGAACATCTACGAATCACAGGTGGGCAATTGATCTTTATTTCAACCAGCCGCGTGTACCCTATAGCTGCGCTGAGGGCGCTGCCTTTACAAACCTTGGGTAAGCGCTTTGTGTTGGGAGGAAACGGCGGAGTAGGGCGGGGGTGGTCAGCAGAAGGGATCACGGAAGACTTTCCCCTGGAGGGCGCCCGTTCGCTTTATGGGGCGACGAAACTCAGCGCCGAGTTGTTGATCGCTGAATACAGCGCCATGTACGATATACCAGCCGTGATTAATCGGTGCGGCGTGCTCACCGGGCCATGGCAGATGGGCAAGGTTGATCAGGGATTCGTGGCCTTGTGGATGGCCCGGCATGTCTATCAGGGGGCGCTCAGCTATATGGGGTTTGGAGGGGACGGACATCAGGTTCGCGATATCCTGCATGTGGCCGACTTATATGAGCTGATTGCCCTTCAAATATCTGACGCCACCCTCTATCAGGGGCAGGTTTTCAATGTAGGGGGTGGTTCGGAATTGAGCCTCTCACTGGCCGAACTCACCGATTTTTGTCAACAAAGATGTGGCACGCATCTGACCATCGGAAAGGATCTGGAAACGCGCGCTGCAGATATTCCCTATTTTGTGACGGATGCGACTCGCATTAAAACTCTGACTGGATGGCAACCAGGCATAGCTTTAGGCGAAATTCTTGACGATATGCATCGTTGGATTGTAGAAAACAAAAACGAATTAGCGCCCGTATTTAGGGCATAGAGGGGTAATGGCGTGCACAAGGGATTGCCGCCTTTTTAAATGAGTAAAATTCAATTATGGCGATAGCAATTATCACTGGCGCTGCCGGGCTTATCGGCTCGGAGGCCGTTTCATTTTTTGCTGAAAAAGGGCTCGATGTTGTCGGTATCGACAACAATATGCGTCAGAAATTTTTTGGGGAAAATGCCAGCACACTCTGGATGCGTAACCGGCTGACGGCCCAAGTCCCACGCTATCGCCATGTCGACGCTGATATTCGGGATAAAAGCGCTATGGAGGCGTTGTTTAGAGAATGTGGGAGTGATCTCGTCACGATTGTGCATTGCGCCTCTCAGCCGTCGCACGACTGGGCGGCGAGCGATCCCGTCGCCGATTTTACAGTCAACGCCAACGGCACGCTCAATCTTCTTGAAATGACCCGGCGTTACGCGCCCGACGCCAGTTTTCTTTTTACCAGCACTAACAAAGTCTATGGCGATACGCCCAATGATCTGCCCTTGGTGGAGCAGGAATTGCGGTGGGAAATCGATGAAACTCATCCCTATTTTGCTCATGGAATTGATGAGAATATGAGCATAGACAACTGCAAACACAGCCTTTTTGGAGTGTCTAAGGCAGCCGCTGATCTGATGGTCCAGGAATATGGGCGTTATTTTGATATGAAGACGGCCTGTTTTCGGGGCGGATGCCTCACGGGCCCGGCTCATTCAGGCACTCAATTGCATGGCTTTTTATCCTACCTGATGCGCTGCGCGGTGGAGGGAACGCCCTATACGGTGATGGGATATAAAGGCAAACAGGTGCGCGATAACATTCACAGTTATGATTTCGTCAATGCGCTGTGGCATTTTGTCGAAGCGCCCAAGACGGCCGCTATATACAATATGGGCGGCGGGCGCCACTCCTGTTGCTCCATGCGTGAGGCCATTCAGATCTGCGAGGAACTGACAGGTCGTCCAATGGACTGGTCCTATGACGAGACCAATCGCAGCGGTGACCACATCTGGTGGATTAGTGATACCAGAAGGTTTCAAGAAGATTTCCCCAATTGGCGCTACCAATACAATCTGCGCCAGATCATGGAAGAAATCCACGAGCGCTTTTCTGAGCAAGCCTAAAGGGCAGACCTTCCCGCGAATGCACTTCTAAAATGGGTTAAGATCATAACCCTCCTGTTGCAGCAGCGCATGTGCAGTCATGGCGGATAGCGCCATCTGGACTCCAGGGATGAGGTCTTCGCGGGTTACAGATTGCGCCACAGCGCTTTGACCACATACAATAATCTTGACGCCCTTATTAAGCATCTGTTCGATGAGCTTTGCATTAGAGTTCTCACCACCTACTTTGTTTGCGTAGCTTTCGGCCTTGGTCACATCGTTCAGGGCTCCCCCGTGAATGACGACCGCCAGATGAATGTTTTCCACCGGGACACCGGCGGCATGGTGCATATTGAGAAAGCGCGCAGCAGCGTCAAGCGACCGGTTGATCTTTCCGGTTTTGGCCCCCGTCATCACATCAAAACTGACTTTGAACTCCGCACCCGCAGGAATGGCGAAGTCTGTATCGACAGAGGCGATTTTGCCAAAGTCGGGTATCACCGCGCCAGCATGAAAAATTTCCGTCTGAGCCTGGGCTGCCTGTACATTCAGCGCCAGCAGTCCTGCAGCCAGGCCGATCAAGGTTTTGTTGAGCATCTTTGAACTCCTTCAGATGTAAAATTGCCCGGACCACATTGGGGCTTGAAAGGCGATTATAGTGGAGGAAGGGGCGCGTATTCTCAACCGGCAGGCACCATAAATTCTATAAAGATCAAGGCTAGGTTGCCAGCTAACGGGAGCTGTGGCAGCAAACGCCCCGGAAAATATAAAGGGCAGGGCTAGGTGCTTGAGAGACGTCCTCCAAAGTGTTAGGCACATGGGGATTCAGGATATAAAACCTGTAATTGAGCTAGCGAAATGGATGGGTGGCCGAGTGGTTGAAGGCACTGGTCTTGAAAACCAGCAGGCGTG
>JAJFIO010000227.1 GCA_021774915.1 Alphaproteobacteria bacterium | reverse complement strand
TAAGCAGTTTAGGTTTGTGCACGAGAGCTCGGGCCAGTGCAATTCGTTGGCGTTGCCCGCCCGACATGCGCATGCCCCTTTCTCCAACTACGGTCTTTATGCCATCGCTCAAATCCTTCACAAACTCCCATGCTCCAGCGGCCTGAAGCGCTTCACGAATATCATCGTCCGTGAAGGAAGGGTCGCCAAGTGTAATGTTACTTCCAATGGTATCGTGAAATAAAATGAGTTCTTGCGGCACATATCCAACCATTCTGCGCCATGCTTCCATGTTAAGTTCTCTGAGCGGTGTGCCGTCGATCAGAATGATGCCTTCACTGGGATGATGCAACCCGATCAAGAGATCTGTGATGGTCGTTTTGCCGGCCCCAGAATTGCCCGTGATCACGGTCAGCTCTCCGGCAGGTATGTCAAGGGAGAGGCGGTCCAAAACTTGTTGATTGCCATAAGAGAATGAAACTCCTTGGAGCGTGCACCCTTGCAGTAAGGTAGGTGTGAGGCCCGTAAAATCCGTTTCAGCTTGAGATTCGACATCCTTGATCATGTCGTGCACGGCGTAGTAGGCGCTTTCTTCAATCACGGCCTGCTGTAACTGCTGCATGACCTTGGAAATGCTGGAAATCGTCTGACCGATCAGCAAACCAAATACGATGAGCTCGCTGAGCGGCGTATCCCAATAGATCTTTGCTCCAACAAACCCGATCCCAAGGGACAAAGCAATGAGGGGCTCTTCCAGATTTTTTAGAATCTGCTTGGAAATAACTTGTTTGCGCAGGGCTTTTTTTAAAGATTTTATTTGCCCGTCGAATAGATAAGTAAATCGATTATCCCGGGCCATCGCCTTTAGGGGTTTGATTCCGATCAGCATGTCAGAAAGATTCGTCAGCAGAGCGCTTGTATATCGTGTCTGCTTATGGCCGGCGCGTTGGGCGATGCGGACAAAAGTAGTCAGCATCACAATCATGAGTCCGCCCAATACAATGGAAACCACAGCCAATTTCCATGACACGGCAAAGGCGATGGCGATATAAAAGACACTTAAAATTCCGTGATTCAGCACCTGGGCAACCATGGCATAAGCATTGGCGCTGCGATGGGCTTCCAGACTGATGGCATTGGCAATTCCACCCAAGGGTTGGTGGACAAAATAACTCCATTTCACTTTGACAAGGGCATCGATTAAGCGCGTCCGCAGTCCTGTAGCAACCTCAGCTACGGCGTAGCCGACATAGGTCATGGCCAGGATCACGAACCCCGCTTTCAGCACCATTCCGGCGACTGCGATTGTCATCAAAATAACCAAGCTGGGCTCAAGCCCCACCTGGGCCAGCGCTTGAATAATGATGGCGTTGATGGGGCTGCCACCGGTGTCAACGCCCTTCTCAGCCACCTGAAGCAAGGGAACCAAAACGGCAAATCCAACTGCTTGCGCCGCCCCTCCCAGAACCAGACACAGCAGCACAATCCACTGATTGTGGCCAGAGGCAGAAAAAAATATAGCAAAGAACCGGGGCATTATTTCTTCAACTTATCCATCACTGACCTGACGCAAGATCCATTGTGCTGGTGAGGCAGGGCTGGGATCCAGCTCTTCCTTGACCGCCCCTTTCATGGGCGGTCCGCTCAGCAGCCAACAGGTATCAGATTTTTTGATGGGGCTCCACCAAAAGAATAACAGAATAATTCTTAACTATATTCAATGGAGTAAGTATAAAATAATTTATAATATATAATCATTGTATAATTTGAAATATATACTTTATGATATTGTTTTAAGTGTGTGGATTAACCGGTTTTAGCAGCAAAAGAGGAATTATTCTAAGTATAGTTCAGTTCATGGCTGGTCCCAACATTTTGCTTCTTGCTTTTATGTGGTGTCTTCGGATGTAGCCCATTGCGATTTGAGAACGTGGATAAGCCGGGTGGTTTGGTTGGCGGATAGGTCTGTTTTGTGAGTCAGATCCGGGGTTTTGGGCCAGCCTGGATCCTCAAAGGATATACCCTCGAAGGTGGCGGATTGGGCGTAGCGGGGCAGCACGTGGAAATGCACATGGGGATCAACCATCATGAGCATGAGGTAGTTGATTTTGTCATAGCTAAATGCGCGGGTAAGCGCCGTTTCAATGTCCGAAATCGCGTGTGAAAATTCCTGAAAGGCGCCCGGGCTGATCTGTGAAAACGCTGTTGCGTCGTCTTTGCAGGCCAAAATCAGGGCGCCTAAAGTGGCTTGAGCCGGCCGCAGCAATACCACCCAGTGTGTATAGTCTGCGATGAGGCTTGCTGGATATCCAAATTTCAAGATGGTTTCATTCATAGGACATTTTCTCGGCGATAGGGCTGTTTAACCTGAACTTTGCGTATCAATATTGTTAATTTTTCTGAATGGTTTGCTGCGCTTGCATCATCACGAATCATTACAAACCATCAATGTTAGTGGTTTGATTTTTTCCAAACGACAAGACAAAATCCAGCCGTCTGAACTGGGTGGTTCTCTGAATAAACAACATATCAGGGATATGCAGCGGGGGATATGCATTGAGTACGACTGTTATGGAAAATCAAGCGGATACATCAACACTTCACCGCGTAGGCCTTGCCATTGTGAGTACGTGTGAGGCGGAATTGTGGGGCGTGTCGCTCACCGAGAGATTGCAGCGCACTTTCGCGCGCGCGGGCATCACTCGTGTTGTGCATAACAGTGCGGAGTTGCCGGGCTTGGATCGTGTGATAACGGCGCGCGCCGATTACGTTTTTGAAGAGCGGTTGATAAAAGCTCTTATTTCCCGTCCCAATGTGATTCTTGTCTCCAATGATCCTGGACAAAACCTGCGTGTTCCCATTGCGGCCAATGCTCCCGCCTCCCGGGTCGCAGACATCATGGCATTGATGACCCGCGGACATATGGGGCCGCATGTGATGCTTGAGGGTATGGAAGTGCTGTCTGCTTCTGAGCTTGGTGGGGTCTATGACGAAGCTCTCAGAAAGCAATCCATTCCCTATGCCCTGTCCGTGAAGGAAACGCCACTTCATGCTCTTGAGGCTTTGACATTCGGGGCTTCCTATAAAGGGGCGACGGACTTCGTAACCAAATTTCTCTGGCCCAAGCCCGCACGCCTGGTGACGAAATGGGCGGCTGAACGGGGCATTACTCCCAACACCGTGACCACGGCCAGCTTGTTGCTTGTTATTATTGCCATGTGGTTGTTCTGGCAGGGCCATTTTGTGACCGGTTGTCTGGCGGCCTGGTTGATGACTTTCCTTGATACGGTGGACGGTAAGCTGGCCCGTGTGACGCTGACATCCACCAAATGGGGTAATGCCTATGATCATGGCATCGACCTTATTCATCCTCCGTTCTGGTGGTGGGCCTGGTGGGCTGGACTGCAAGCCATTATGGATCCAGCTCTTGCGCCTGCGGTCAATACCGCCTTCTGGATCATTGTGGGAGGATATATTGCAGGGCGTATTCTTGAGGGTATCTTCATTTTTGCCTTCAAAATTGAGACTCACATATGGCGCCCGATTGATTACTTTTTCCGGCATATCACAGCCCGGCGTAATCCGAACCTTGCGATACTTACGCTGAGCGCGGTAGCGGGACGGCCGGATCTTGGGTTTGTTGCGGTAGCGATATGGACTGTGATCTCTCTAGTTTTTCATGCGGAGCGTATTGTGCACGCTGCCGCAACGCAGATGTCCGGCGAGAAAATTGGCCCCTTTATCAATAATAATGCATGATATTAGATTAGGGCCTTAAAGCTCACGAGAGCTCACTATCCCAAATGGATTACACACCTCCTGAAAGCTCCTGCCAGACGTTGGCTTTCTTTGATCTGGACCGGACCATTACCTGTCAGGGTACATTTACGCCTTTTATTCTCTTTGTAGCGAAGCGTAAGCCAAAGGCTTTTTGGCATTTGCCTAAAATATTAGCCACAGCTCTCCTCTATGGCCTTGGCCGGGTTAAGCGCGATCATCTGAAGGGCGTCATGTTGAAAGCTGTTCTTTCAGGAGAAAGCCGTACGACGGTCCATGAGCTGGCCGGTGAGTTTGCGGCGGACTGGATCAAATCACGGCTGCGGCCTGGGGCCTTGAAAGCCATCCATGCGCATCAGTCAGCCGGGCACTATCTCATTTTGATCACGGCAAGTTTTGATTTTTGTGCAGGGCAATTTGGTGAAGGATTGAAGTTCGATTCCGTGATTTCAACCAAAGCGCAGTGGGATGAGGGAGGCCGTCTCATTGGCGATATAGATGGCAAGAATTGCTATGGTGAAGAAAAACTTCAAGCTATAGAGCGCGTGATGCCAGGGATCAAAGATCGCTATTTCATACATGCGTATTCAGATCATTATTCGGATCTGCCCCTCCTTAAATGGGCGGATCAGGCCGCTGCCGTCAATCCGGATGCCAGATTGGCAATGTTTGCCAAAGAGATGCATTTTGAAGTAATGGATTGGGGGCGGCCCTGACATCAGACAGAATAAGTCGGGCACAGGATAGGCCAGGGTTTAGAGGCGCTTTTGAGTTGTGATGGATTACACAAATGCGCCAGGTAAGGTGGGGGAAGGGATATGAAGGCGATCATCTTAAGCGCGGGACAGGGATCACGTCTCTTGCCATTGACGGAAGATTGTCCAAAATGCCTCTTGTTAATAGGCGCCAAGACGCTGCTAGAGCGCCAAATTGATGCGTTATATGTATGTGGTATCCGGGATATCTGTGTTGTTGTAGGTTTTTTGGCAGGCGCAGTTGAGCATCACTTGCAGGAAATCGAGAAACCAGGCCTGACAATACGGTCAGTGTTTAATCCGTTCTATGATGTGTCGGATAATCTGGCGAGTTGTTGGATGGCGCGTCATGAAATGGATCAAGATTTCATTTTACTCAATGGCGATACTCTGTTCGAGCCACAAATTGTCACGCGGCTTTTGGGCAGTCCTCAACGGACAGCCACCCTTACAATGGATCGTAAGGCGTCCTATGATTCTGATGATATGAAAATATGCCTGGATGGTGACCGTCTCATTGATGTGGATAAAACAATTGAATCCAGCCGCATAGATGGTGAGTCTATTGGCATCACTCTTTTTCGAGGAGAGGGACCAAATCAATTTTGTGAGGTTCTTGAGCAGGAAATCCGCAAACCCATCGGTATTAAAAGATACTATCTTAAGGCTATCAACATTCTATCGACGCGTACGCATGTGGGTGTTCAATCTATCGAAGGTTTGACATGGGCTGAGGTCGATTTTCAGCAGGACCTGGAACATGCACGCCAGATATTTGCGGCCACAAGCACAAAGCAGACAAACATCGTGAGTCTTTAAAAGCGCCACGACAGTAAAATAGAATCGTAAAGGCTCTACTGCCATAATTGATTAGTGTAGCCTAGGGTAATTTTATCGTTATATGGCATGAACGATCTGAGTAGGACATCAGCTATGAAAGTAATTATTCTGGGAGGGGATGGGTTTTGTGGCTGGCCAACGGCATTGAATCTCAGTGACCAAGGTCATGATGTATATATTGTCGATAATCGCGCCCGGCGTAAAACAGATGTTGAGCTGGAGGTGGATTCCCTAACACCCATCGCGTCCATCAGCGAGCGCCTATCCGCATGGCGGGAGGTTTCGGGAAAGCAGATAACCTATTATGATTTTGACGTCGCGGAGCATTATCATCGGCTGTATTCTCTACTCTTGGATGTTCATCCTGATGCAATTGTTCATTTTGCTGAACAACGCGCAGCCCCATATTCCATGAAGAGTTCATGGCATAAGCGCTACACAGTTCAAAACAATCTCAACGCCACCAATAATCTTTTAGCTGCTATTGTTGAAGCTGAAATCGATACGCATGTGATTCACCTGGGTACTATGGGTGTGTATGGATATGGCGCGGCGGGAATGAAAATTCCCGAGGGCTATTTGCATGTGGAAGTGCCGATCAATGATGGGGGAAAAATAAGTCAGGAAATTCTGTATCCTGCCAATCCCGGCAGCATCTATCATATGACTAAAACACAAGACCAGCTTTTGTTCGCCTTTTACAATAAGAATGATGCTGTTCGCGTGACCGACCTGCATCAGGGAATTGTTTGGGGTACGCAGACCAAACAAACGCGTCTCGATGAGCGGTTGGTGAATCGTTTTGATTATGATGGAGATTATGGCACGGTTCTGAATCGTTTTTTGATGCAGGCCGCGATAGGCTACCCATTGACAGTTCATGGCACCGGGGGGCAGACCCGTGCGTTCATCAATATTCAAGATACGGTGCGGTGTATCGAGCTGGCGCTTGATAACCCTCCGCAAAAGGCTGAGCGCGTTCGTATCATGAATCAAATGACTGAGACGCACCGGGTCATCGATCTGGCACGGATGATTGCAGATATGACGCAAGTGGAGATCGATTTTGTCGATAACCCGCGTAAAGAGGCCTCGGAGAATGATCTTGAGGTGGATAATCGTGCGCTGCTGAGTTTGGGGTTGGATCCGATCACACTGCGTCACGGCCTCATGACGGAAATCATCGAGATCTCCCGAAAATATCTGGATCGCTGTGATCGCAGCAAAATCCCATGTGTCTCCAAATGGTGATGAGCCGATGAACGCGTCTTGGATGCGGGCGGAGCACGAATTGTTTGAGGGATATACACATAAGATTCTTATAGGGACATTGCTTGTTGTCCTCTATCTCTCCTGTTTTATTTTAACCCCTTATATGGGGCTTTATGCGGATGATTATAATTCATCAACCTATTGGGGGCTGACACCAAACCAACTTTGGGAGCAAGTCCTGCAGGCCTTACAGGCCTGGCCCATAGGCCGTCCATTAATTGGCGTACAGAAAGCAGTTTTTGGTGAACTTGCCTGGATGCTGGGTGGGTTAAGCGGCGTCTATGTATTGGGCTATTTGGTTCTGGCAGGAAATGCCCTGTTCACATTCGCCATTATCCGGCATGTCGCTCCTCTCAGCGTGGCTTTTGCCGGTGCTGTAATGATGATTGTCTATCCGGCTGATGCATCGAAGATGATCTACATTCGGACACTTCAGGTGCAATTTGTGGTTTTGATTTTTCTTCTATCTACATGGATGTATCTGAAGGGTCATAAAGCTTGGTCTTATGTGTTAATATTCTGGTCTGTGGGGGTTTATGAAACGGTTATTCTCCCATTCTTCTTTGTGCCCGGATTGCAGCTTCCCTGGCGTCGTCAACTCGTTGGTGAACAGATTCGGCATGTTCTAATTGTGGCAGTTCTTTTATGCGGTGCTGTTGCCCTTCGCATGTTTTTTAATTCAAGAAATCTTACGCAGGCAGATCAGGGTCTTGGGCTTTGGTCAGTGCTGGCAAAGTCTGTGCAGGCAGTGATGTTGGGGACGCTGACCAGTGCTGAATTGTTGTTCCTGCGCCTCTTTACAGCTTTGGAGCAGGTCACATGGATAAGCGGTCTGGTCATCCTCGCAGTCTCTGTGCTTGTTTATTTAGTGCTGATATCAGTAATAAAATCTGATTTAAATGGGGAGAGCAAACCCGAAAAAGGAATATTCCGTGATCATAAAACACGTTATCATCCCTTTCATTGGCCACCTTGTGTGCAACTGATCAGCGTTGGCGTGTTGATGTGGCTTGCGGCCTACCCTCTTTTTGTGACTGCCGCGCGATTTCCGCCAATTGCTAAATATGGCCGGATTTCATCGCCACATGCCGCCGCTGAGATTGGGGTGAGTTTTGTGGTGGCAGGTGTGTTCTGGATGTTGTTGTCACACTGGAAGGGGCGGAGGCAAAAGCAGATTATAGGGGCTGTCACCGCCCTTTATTTTGGACTTCTGGCGGGCTTTCAAGTAACGGTTCAAACCGAATTGGCGAAAGTTTGGCAACAACAAAAATCAATTTGGAAAGCGATCGTAAATGAGGCGCCAGATCTCGAGCCTGATACCATCATCGTTGTCAATCCGGCTAAAGGGGGCTGGTATCTCAGCCGCTATGGGGAGGTTTTTCCATGGAACTTTCAATCCATACTCCCGCAAATGATCACACTGGAAGGGGACGTTTCACCAAAGGCCATCTGGGTGTGGCAGCTCAAGTCAAAAGTGGCCTTCGCGCCTCAAGTCATGCCAACAAATAACATAGAGATAAAGATGTTGCGGGAGCCAACCAGCCGCAAGAACATGCAGGGAAATATTATCTGGTTGGAGGCAGATGGTCAGTATAGATTTAAGCGTGTGACCGGGACAAAAGTTATTCAAGGCGTTCCCATCAAGCTTAAAGAGCCTGGCCCTTCGACGGCGGCTCGATGGATCAAAGGACCGCTCTATCAACCAATCATAGAGAATTAGAAATTGCGCTTGACTGTCCACCAACGACTTGAACGTGTTTATGCATTTGCCATGATGCACGAGAATGCGTTTCTACTCGGGATCATTCTCCTGGTGCTTTACGTGTCGTGTTTTCTTTTGGCATCGCAAATGGGGCATTATGCGGATGATTACTGCATAGCAGGCCAATGGGGCCGGGGGTTTATTTATAATTGGAATATCATCAAAAACGCCGCGCTGACCTGGCCGCAAGGCCGCCCTCTGATGGGTCTTCAGATCTCCATATTCGGAACTCTGGGCTGGGAGTTGGGCGGAGTTCGGGGCGTTTATATTCTAAGCTATTTGGTTCTGGCCGGTAATGCCCTTTTCACATTTGCCATTCTTCGACAGATTGCTCCTGTCAGCATTGTTTTCATTGGGGCGCTGATGATTACTCTATATCCGGGTGATGCGGCTAAAGTTATGTACATTAGAACGGTGCAGGTCCAATTTGTTGTTCTGCTGTTTCTGGCGGCAACATGGAGTTATCTCAAGGGGCATCGGTTTTGGCCTTACATGTTGATTGTCTGGACAATTGGACTTTACGAAACTGTTATTTTGCCGTTCTTTTTCGTGCCTGCCCTGCGAATTCCATGGGGTACGCATTTTATCCGTCATCAGATTCGTCATGCCGGCGTTCTTATAGTTCTTTTGTGCAGTATTGTGGGTTCGAGGTTGCTTATTGTTGGCGATGCCAATCTCAACAAGGCCACCAATTTTGAACCTATCACGCTTCTGATGCGGTCTTTGATTGCTGTAGTTTTGGGGACGATGACAAGCGCTAAGCTGCTGATTTTGCGATGTTATACGGCGGTGGAACAGGTTACATGGATAAGCGGCGTCGCCATGGGTCTGGTTGGCCTGGTTATCATTGCAGGACTGGTTCTGGCGCTGAAATGCGACAATAGATCTATTGTCCAAACGCAGAAAAGTAAGAATTCCCCGGCACCGCACACGATCCGGTTTCCCTTAGATTGGGCTCCATGAGCCCAATTGATGAGCGCAGGCTTTATAATGTGTCTGGCGGCGCATCCATTTTTTATTGCGTTTAACAGATTTCCCCCAACGGCTGAACTCGGTAGGATGACAACGCCTCATGCCGCCGCAGAAATTGGTGTCACGATGGTGATCGCAGCGCTGGCATGGATGATGCTGTCGACCTGGACAGGTGCCCTCCAAAGGCGATTTGTGATCGGTGGTTGTGCCGTCTACTTTGCCTTGCTGGCGGATTTTCAGGTTCACGTTCAGAGCGAATTAGTGCGCGTCTGGCAACAGCAAAAAGATTTCTGGCGGGCCATTGTGCACACGGTGCCGGATATCGAGCCAGGCTCTCTGGTGATTGTTGATCCTTTCAAAAATGGTTGGGTGAACAGCGGGGCAGAGCAACGATTGAATGAGATAATGCGGATCATAATCGACGACCCATCGAGCATGGTATGGAACTATGATCGTTTCTCGCGGCACATTCCCTGGAGCCCCAGGCATGTTCTGCCGCAAACGCCTGAAAAAAACCTGGTATACCAGCGCCTATGCTGAAACTCTGCCGTGGAACATCCAGTTTATTCTTCCGCAGATTGTGAATTTGAAAAACAAGGAAAACCGCGCGACGAGAACACTCTGGGTCTGGCAGATGGAAAACTATTCCTTTATGAACGTCACTGTCCATCCGGAAAATGGGGGGGAGATGACTTTGTATTTGAAGAAAAATCGTTATAAAAATTTACAGGGCAATATCATCTGGCTGGAAGCGGATGATCAGTATACGTTCACGCGCCTGACGGGGACAAAAGTGATTCAAGGCGTTCCCTTCAAGCTTAAAGAGCCGGGCCCATCAACGCAGGAACAATGGGTCAAGGGACCGCTTTATCAATCCATATTTGATGATTGATGGTGCTTTGGTTGGTTTTGCTCCACATCCGCAATCGACCATCTGTGGTAATTCAATGGGCCTTGAAAGGGGACATGACTTAGAATGCGGGTCAAACGGATGAGATCGACAATATTGCGGCCGATCTTTGTGACCATCAGGTTGCGTGCCGGGCGCTGCTCGGCATAACGCACGGGGATTTCGGCGACCCTCAAACCAGCACGCAATGTCCTCAGGGTCAGTTCAGTGTCGAATTGCCCACGAGAAATCACAGTTTGTTCGATCAGGGGGCGCACCGTGGTGAGGTTGATCAGTTTGGCGCCATGAGTGTCTGCAGTAACATTGTCCAGGGTCAGTTGTAGCAAGGCATTTAGTCCCCAGCTCAGCAAACGCCGATAGGATGTTTGACGGTTTAATGTCGGGTCCACGCGTTTAGAGCCAAGGACGAGGTCATAGGCATGGCGGTGTCTCCAGGCCCACTGTAAAAAAGTTGGATCGAATTCATCGAGAGGTAGGACCATTGCCCAATTGCAGTCTGCATGGAGAAGACCATGTTTCATGGCCTTGCCGATATTTTTTTCGCCCAAAGTCAGGTACTTCGTGTCCGGCCACTTCTGAACAAAGTTATCGAGTATGGCGGGCGTGCGGTCCGTTGAACCATTATCTACGGGCACGAGTTGCCAGGCGGCTGGGCCTACAATGGCGTCGAGTTGGGTGGTCAGGGCCTCGATGGCTGAGTTGAGGATCACTTCCTCATTGAGCAGAGGCATGATGATCGAAAGTTTGTCTTGTGTTTCCATAAACCCCAAACCGCCATTTTGACCCAGTGTTATATGAAGTTCAGGAAAAATGATAGTGAGTCTTACAGAATTGATTCTATGAATCTAGCCTATGGTTTCTTGAGTTTACGGGGGGCACGGTTTAAAACAGAGGCCCTTCGCCTTGAGTCTGAGTGAGGCGAAACCTTAACGCGTGCTGGGGTCATGAAAGTCGGTTTTCTTCTCAATCATTACGATCTCCATCAAGTGCCCCATAGCGTTCCTTATGCTTTTGAGCTCTCCCGGATTTATGGTGATTGCGAAACGGTCATTTTTTGTTCTACGCAAGATGAACTTAACTTTGCGCGAGAGATCGGGGAAGGCTTCTCCGGTCACAAGTGTGCGTTTGAACTTTTGAAGGTGCCGTCTTATCTTAGAGCCATTGACCCTTTTGTCTCGAAATTTGTTTTTGCGCGGAAGAGTATCATTCTCAAAAAGCATGCAGCGCGCTTGCGTGAGTTTGACGCTTTGGTGGTCCCTGAGATGACAAGTCTCGGTCTGCGCTCGTTCCCCGGCTTTGAGCATGTGAAACTTATTTTCACCGGTCATGGCGCTGGCGATAATCGGCTCGGTGGATCATTTAATGATCGCATCGGGCAGTTTGATTTGGCTTTGTTGCCCGGCAGAAAATATGCCGATGCCTTAAGAGAAGCGGGTCATATTTCTACAGGAAATACAGCCATTTCAGGCTACCCAAAATTTGATTCTGTAAAATATTTAGGCATATCTAGGCGCCGGTTTTTCGAAAATGACAAACCTGTTGTAGTTTATAATCCACATCACGCGCACCAGCTTTCTTCGTGGGGGGCAATGGGCGCCCAAGTTCTGGATTATTTTTATGCTTCGGAAGAATATAATCTTATTTTTTCACCCCATGTCCTTCTTTTCAAAAGATCGTGGGGGCGCGGTGTTCGCCTGCCAGGAAAATACAAAAGTAGCGACAGGGTTTTAATCGATAAAAGTAGTCGAAACTCGGTTGATATGACCTATCTTGCTGCGGCGGATATTTATCTGGGGGATGTCAGCAGCCAGGTTTATGAATTTCTTTATGAGCCCCGTCCATGTGTTTTTTTGAATGCGCATAACTTCGATGCAAATGATCCGTCCTATCACCATTGGAAATTTGGGCCGGTGATTGATGATGTTTCAAAATTGTCTTGTGCCCTTGAGATGTCTGTAAGAAATCATAATCAATATAAGGAGATACAGCGCAGTTCATTTGCTTATACGTTTGAACAGGATGAACTTTCAGCATCGGTACGCGGCGCGCATATCATAGCGGAGTTTTTAACTTCTGGACGCGTAGCTGAAAAATGGCAATAAAATGCTGGGCAAAAGATGTCGTGAACCGTTGCGGCCTCGGTCCCCGCGAGCGCGAGCCCGCCATTTTGTTTTTGGGCTCCTCTTTAGCTGCATTTGTCGCCATCGCACCGATTGTTGAACGGCTTTTGCACCGGGATCAACGTCTGTCAGTCTATTTGTGTACTGCAGATCAAAATATCAGGCAATATTTGGCGGCGCGCTTTGATGCAGCCCATGTGGTTCCTCCGCCCTTTGGCGTTGCTGCGACCTTGTTTTTAAGTAGATATAAAGTGCGTGCGCTTGTGGTGCTGGAAAACGCCGCTCTGTTAACGGCAGCTCTGGCAAAAAACGCCGCGCACCGCGCCACGCCCTTTGCTCTCATGAGCGGTCGCGGCTTGGAATTTGTATGTGAGGAGAAAGATGCAGTCTTAAAGCCTGAGTTCATGATTGTGGGGGAGCCAATTTCCCGGTCAAGTGAATGTCTAGATGAGCGGCTTCATCTTATTCCGATTAAGGAGAATGGATTTGATGAAGCCCAGGCGGATGACGTGGTCGCCGCGCTCAAGCCCCTAATCGGCCGGGATCGCAAGTGGAGCGCGCGTCGGGATCAAAAGATTGGCCGCTGGATTGCAAAAATGCTCTTTTCACTGATCGAAAACCCGTTTTGGGCCCGGCGAATGGGCAGTCGCATCGAACGTATTGACGACTTGGAAATGCTTTCGAAACAACTCGGGTTCCCTAAAACCATACTCTGTCTCGGTAATGGGCCCTCAAGTGAAGATCCTCGGCTTTGCGATGTGGATTATGACGCGTTATTTCGGGCGAATCATGCGTGGGCAGCACGCGGTTTTTTGACGCAGCCCGATGTCGTCTTTACCGGCGTCAAGGCCAGCATGCGCAAGGTCAAAGGAGCCATATTTGGTGTTTTGGACGAGAATACGGAAAAAGTTCTTCTCATGACGCGAGGGCTGCGCGCATTGGTCTCGGGGCGGCTGCGCTACTTTGTGGTTGATAAGATTAAAGGATTTCCACACGGTATGGATTGGAAGCAGCACCGACCCACCAGCGGCGCCATTATGCTTTCGGCAGCTGTACAGTTAAGACCTGAGCGACTGGTGATCGCCGGTATCGACATGTTTCAGCATCCCGCTGGCAGTTATCCTGGTGATACCGCAACAGTAAATGCCTATGCGCCTGCACACACATATGATAAAGAACTCAATTTTATTCTGCATTGTCTTGATGGCTTCGAAGGCGACATCATCATTATTGGCGATGTTCTAGCCCGGGAATGGGAGCAATTTCGACAGAGCAAAACTGAGAGTTGATGATGCTTCTAAATGAGAAAACGGCTTTGAAGAGGTAGGCTCTTTATTTATGCTCTTACAACTCTATTGATGAACCGCTTTTTAGAAGGTGACTCTTCGTTTTGGTGAAAAGAATTAAAAGAGATACGCGGTTTAGAACCTTCTGGTATCACCGAAAGCCTGGTTATTGGCTGTATCGGCACCGTCCGCGCCCGGCAGGTACGCGCAGCAAACCCGAAATCATTCGCTTTGGCGTGGAGCCGGGCACCCCGCCTAGCACCAAGCCTCCAGTACGCATCTTCCTCGGCACAGAGGCGGCGCAGCATCGCGCCACTCGCGTTTTTGTGTGGTCCATTAAAAAAGTGCGCGATCCTTCCCGGGTCTATGAAATTTATCTGATGGACGATTTACAAGGGTTTGATCGGACAAAATGGAAAACGGGATTTACCAATTACCGGTATGCCATTCCGGCGCTTGCCGGAGGGACAGGCCGCGCGATCTATAATGATGTTGATCAGATTTATCTGTCTGACCCGGCGGAACTCTTTGATCTCGATATGGAAGGGGCCGGCGTGCTCTCGGTCTATGATTGGGAAAATGCTGTGATGCTGATCGATTGCGAGAAAATGATCCGGCATTGGAAAATCGAAGATGTTCATTCCGATAAGAAACATAAATATTTTCTGGATATCGTGAATAAAGAACAATTGTGGAAACCTTTGCTGGGCGTTTGGAATACCCGTGATTGCGAATATCCTGTGGCACAGACCAAATGCCTGCACTACACCACCTTGCACACCCAGCCCTGGCATCCTTTTCCACAGCAGCTACGCTATTTTCCTCATGCGGAAGGGGAAGTTTGGTACGCTTTAGAACGCGAAGCCGACGCGGCAAATTTTTCAGTTGAGTGAACTAGATTGATGTCTACAACGGTACCGTTTTGAAAACTCTAATATCTATGAACTGCAGTAGCTCAGGTTATTTATCTCTGCGGTGTCGCAAACATGGCGATATAATCATCAACAATTTGTATAAACGACACTAACTTAGTGGTAGGTTGACTGTGTTTTGTAAGCGCCTATCTGATCTCCAATGATTCAACGGTAAGAGAATCACTCAGGGTCTATCTGGAAAAATATGATGCCAACCAAAAAACTGACTAAACTCAAGTGGAAGGTTATACGAAAAATAGCCGATATTTTAGGATTCGAAATTTATGATCCTACAGTGACATGGCTGCATGATGAGAGATTTAATGCAGTGCGCCGTCACCTAATCCCGGGTATCCCTGATGACCGCTGTTATGTGCTGTTCAACGCAGCCCAAGGCATCTCTCCTCTTTCAGGAGATATTGCGGAATGTGGTTCGCGTAAAGGTAAGTCAGCGCGTTTTATTTTAGAAGGCTTGGGTGATTTATCACAAAGAACCTTTCATATTTTTGATTCTTTTGAGGGGCTTTCTAAACCTGCACAACAGGACCGGAAGGTCTCGGGAGATACGGTCTGGAAATCAGGGGATCTCGCCACATCACAAGACGTGTTGTTGAACAATCTTGATCGATTTCGGAATACTATCTCAATTCGCAAAGGTTGGATTCCAGAGCGCTTTTCGGATGTACACGAACGCCATTTTGTTTTTGTTCATATCGATGTAGATCTTTACCAACCGACTCGCGACAGTTTGGAATTTTTTTATGATCGCATGGTGCCGGGGGGGGTAATTATTTGTGATGATTATGGTTCCTCCAGCTGCCCCGGCGCAAAAAAGGCGTTTGATGAATTTTTTGCTGATCGGCCTGAAGTGTTATTCCACCTTCCAACGGCACAAGCTCTTATTGTAAAACGTTGATATTCGCGCTGAAGCCGGATGAGTGGAAATATCCGTCTGAATAAGAAATAGAAATTATAGACAATCACTTTCCGGAATTTGGACTATGTGCGGGATTACAGGTTTTTGGTCTGATGGGTTGGTGGCTTCGCCTTCACAGCAGACCATCAGACAGATGACCGATGCATTGGGTCATAGAGGTCCTGATCGTTCCGGTGTTTGGATAGAGGCACAAGCCAGATTGGCTCTGGGTCACCGCCGATTGTCAATCCTGGATTTGTCTTCCGCCGGGGACCAGCCCATGGCTTCCCATTGCGGCCGGTATCACATGGTGTTTAATGGGGAGATCTATAATCATGCTGAGATTAGACGCGATCTGGAAGCATCAAATGTCCATAAGAATTGGTGTGGACACTCAGATACAGAAACGCTGCTTGAAGCCTTTGCCCACTGGGGGGTAGAGCAGACCCTCAGGCGCGCTAACGGCATGTTTGCAATCGCGCTTTGGGATCAGAAATCACGCACCCTCATTCTCGCGCGGGATAGGTTTGGCGAAAAACCACTTTATTATGGCTTGCAAAACAGTGTTTTGTTGTTTG
>JAJFIO010000226.1 GCA_021774915.1 Alphaproteobacteria bacterium | reverse complement strand
CCACTGCCGCCAACGGACCATGCGGAGCCCGCAAGGCGCGTCTGCGCGCGGGCCTGTCAGGTTTGACGTTGGCCTTTCTTCTCAGCGCGTGCGCCACGTCTGCGCAAGACGCCTCACCCACGGACGCTCTGGGGGTGATGAGCGAAGCGCCTCAGGGGCCCGATATGTTTTTTCAGCGCCCGGAAGATTATGTCGCGCAAGTGGCTTATTGGGGCGATCTTTATGACCACGACCCGCGCGACCGGGAGGCCGCTTTGAACTATGGCCGCAATCTGCGCTATGTGAAGCGCACCAAAGACGCGGTCGCGGTTTTGAGCAAGGCGGTGGTCACCCATAGTGATGACACATTACTGTTGGCGGAATATGGCAAGGCGCTGACAGCAGCCGGCCGAACCACGGAAGGCGCGGCGTATCTGGCGCGGGCCAATGAACAGCAGGACGGCAATTGGGTGACGCTCTCGGCGCAAGGCGTGGCGCTCGATCAATTGGGCGACCATGAGCAAGCCAGCGCAAAATACGAACAGGCTTTAAGCGCCTCACCGGGCAATCCGATGATCCTCAATAATTTGGCGCTCTCGCGCGCGCTGGCGGGAGACCTTGCGGCGGCCGAACGCCATTTGCGCGATGCCGTCATAACCCCCCAGGCTAACGCCCAGATACGTCAGAATCTGGCTCTGGTTCTGGGCCTGAAAGGCGATTTTGCCGAAGCCCGGCGCTATGCAGGGGTCGATCTGCCGCTGGCTGTGGTTGAGGAGAATATGGCCACTCTGAAACGCCTGCGGGCCGAGCAGCCTTCCCCCTGGTCGCAGCTCCAAGCGCTGGATCTCGCGCAATAAGAATTAAACGGAAGCGCTTCTAGATTTTTCGCTCACGACGCATCCGCGCTTCGCGCGGGTCTCTCGCGGGCGCGGTGCATAAGCACCGGGCCGCTCTTGCGGCCTTACCGTTTCCGTTAAAAATAGAAGCGCTTTAGAGGCCCATCACGCGAATGACAGAAGGGCCCAGAATCACGACAAACAGAACCGGCAGGAAAAACACAATCATCGGAACGGTGAGCTTGGCCGGCAGGGCGGCCGCCTTTTTCTCGGCCGCCGCCATCCGCATATCTCTGTTTTCCTGCGCCATCACCCTGAGCGAGGTGCCCAGCGGCGTGCCATAGCGCTCGGCCTGAATGAGCGATGTGGACACCGCCCGCACGCCTTCGAGCCCTGTGCGCTCAGCGAGATTTTCATAAGCCTGCTTACGGTCGGGCAAATAGCTCAACTCCGCTGTGGTCAGACTCATCTCTTCGGCCATTTCAATCGATTGCTGGCCCATTTCAACAGCCACCTTATTAAAGGCAGCCTCGATCGACATGCCTGATTCCACACAGATCAGCAGCAGATCAAGCGAATCGGGAAAAGCTTTACTGATGGCGTCTTGGCGCCGCGCCGTCAGGTTGGCGACAAAAATATTGGGCAGGAAGAACCCGACCAGGGCAGCCCCCGCCGCATAAACCATTTTTGTGGTCGAGGAGCCTTCCACACCGCCCATGGGAAAAACATAAATCAGGGCGCCGATCAGCACGATGATCGGCATCACCAGCCGAAAGAAAAGGAACGTTACCACCGGCGCCTGTCCTCTAAACCCGGCTTTTGCCAATTTGGACCGCGCCTCTTCGGCATCAAGCAATTTGTGCAGGTTGAGCTGTTCCACGGTTTTTTGCATATAGCCCGTGGGCGTGGGGCGAAGATTGGATTTCGCGTTCAGCGCCTCACGCTGCTGGGCGCGCAATTGCTCGCGCCGGTTGGCCACCCTTTTCAACCGCGAGGATAGCCGGTCACGATAGAGATAAGGCATGGCGATGGTCAGAACCGTGGTGAAGACCGCCAGCGCCGACAGCGCCATCACGATAAATTCCTTATCGATCAGAAGCATGAGTTTATCTATCATTGTAAAGGCGCTTTCTTCATGTGTAACCTAACGGATCTTGATTTTTAAAATTTGAAACTGATCATTTTCTTCATGACCAGAACGCCAATCAGCATCCAGATGCCTGAGGCAACAAGCATGGCGTTGCCGGCAGGCTCGGTAAACAGAGTCATGATGTAATCGGGCGTGCTCATATAGACGATCAACATGACGCCCGGCGGCAGAGAACCGATAATGGCGGCCGAGGCCGTGGCTTCCGCAGACATAGATTTAATCTTTGCACGCATGAGTTTTCTTGCCCGCAACACGATCGAGAGATTTCCCAGAGCCTCAGACAGGTTACCGCCGGATTTAGCCTGGATCGTCAGCACGATGGTGAAAAAATTAACCTCCGCCAAGGGCATGCGCTCCAACATACGCAACAATGCCTGATCCATAGACACACCCACACGCTGGCTTTCCACAATATCCCTGAACTCGCCGCCCACAGGATCGGGGCTTTCATTGGCGATGATTTGCAAACACTCATTGATGGGCAGACCCGACTTCACACCGCGGACGATAACATCTATGGCATTGGCGAATTCGCGCGAAAACGCTTTTTGTCGGCGCGCCGCCAGAAATCCCAACACCCAGCGCGGAAATCCCAAGCTTCCCACAAACAGGCCCGCCACCGCGAAAAGATAGCCCTGGCCCATTGACCACAGCAGCACAGCGAACACCACGCCCGAGACACCGGACAGGATGTAAAAATTTGACGGTGTGATGGTGAGACCGGCGCGCTCAATCCGCGAGCGCAGGCTGATTTTCTTCTTGGCCTTCTTTTGAGAGTTCTCAAGTTCTTTCAACTTTTCCTGAACCGCTTTTCGCCGGTCTTTGAGTTTTCCGTCCATCTCCTCCGAAACTGAGTGCGCGGCACGCGCGGTGCGCGTCACCGCTTTGATCCGCTTATTGGTCCGGTCGCGATTATTGATGGTGGGGGCAAGGAACGCGTATCCAATGCCGGCGATACTCAAACCAGCCATCAGCGCGATGGCGATGATAACCATGAGACTATCGGACATTTCCATTCCCCTTTTTCCAGGTAGAGCCTGGTGGCTAGCCTTCAGCCGCTTCCAAAGCTTGAGCCAGTTCACGCTCTCTGTTGTAATAGCGGGCGCGATCCCAGAAGGCCGGACGGGCAATTCCGGTCGAGCGATGCCGACCTTTCACTTTTCCATTTTCATCATCACCCTCAATGTCAAAAACAAAGAGGTCTTGTGTGATGATCACTTCACCTTCCATACCGAGCACTTCAGAAATATTAACGATCCGCCGTGAACCGTCACGCAGTCGCGAGGTTTGGACGACAACATCAATCGACCCGCAAATCATTTCGCGAATTGTTTTGGACGGCAGAGCGTACCCGCCCATGGTGATCATGCTCTCAAGGCGGCTGAGTGCCTCGCGCGGGCTATTAGCATGAAGCGTGCCCATGGACCCGTCATGGCCGGTATTCATGGCCTGCAACAGGTCAAACGCTTCCGGTCCGCGCACCTCACCCACGACAATCCGCTCCGGGCGCATCCGCAGGCAGTTTTTAACCAGGTCGCGCATGGTGATCTCGCCCTGGCCTTCCAGATTGGGCGGACGTGTTTCCAGCCGCACCACATGGGGCTGCTGAAGCTGTAACTCGGCAGCATCTTCACAGGTCACCACCCGTTCGTCTTCGGCAATGAAAGAGGTTAGGCAATTCAGCAGGGTGGTCTTGCCCGACCCGGTGCCGCCCGAGATCAGCACATTACACCGCACGGCGCCGATGACCCCGAGAACCGTGGCGCCTTCGGGCGTTATCGTCCCGAAGTTCACCATGTCCTTCATTTTCAGCTTGTCTTTTTTAAACTTACGGATGGTGAGTGTCGGGCCATCCAAAGACAGAGGCGGCGCGATCACATTGACACGGCTGCCGTCAGGCAAGCGCGCATCACAGATCGGACTTGATTCATCCACCCGCCGGCCAACCTGTGAGACGATCCGCTGGCAGATATTCATCAATTGCGCATTATCGCGAAAGCGGACCGGCGTGATCTGAATCTTGCCGTTGACCTCGATGAACACGCGATCAGCCCCATTGACCATGATATCGGAGATATCGTCGCGGCTCAGCAGCGGCTCCAGCGGGCCATAGCCCAGCACATCATTGCAGATGTCCTGAAGCAGGGATTCCTGCTCGGCAATGCTCATGACGACGTTTTTGATAGAAAAAATTTCGTTGACGATGTCGCGAATTTCTTCGCGCGCACTGGCCGCGTCTAGCTGCGCCAATTGCGCCAGATCGATGGTATCAATCAGCGCATTAAAAACCGTGGTCTTGATCTCGTAATACTCATCGGAGCGCCGGTCGAGAATAAATTCTTCGCTCGTCTCAGTGCTGACGGTGGGTTTGGCAGAGCTGTCAGGGGAAACAGCGCTCGTCTCCGCAGCGCCCGGCTGGGCGTTCTGAGGTGTGTTTTTCCCGCCAGAGATGAGCGCTGTGTCGACCGGTTTGCCGCTCTTGGTAAGACTTTCGGCCGCGCTTCGTTTTCCGAACATTTAGGCGCTCCGTTCTCCCCGGGTGAACAGATCGGACAAAGACCATTTTTTGGATTGCGGCACATCCCGACCAATCAGCCGGGCGGCAAAATTTTTCAATTCGTTCGTGGTGGCTGCCGAAGCGCTGACCTCGCTCAACATTTGCCCGTTATTGGCCGCGGTGCCGAAAAGCTGAGGCTCAAAAGGGATCACCACGTCAGGTTCAAGCCCGATGGCTTCGACAAAATCGTTTTGGGGTATCTCAGGTCTTTTGGCGACCCCCACCTGGTTCAGCAGAAGTCTCGGTTTTGTATCGTTGGGCCGCGCCAGCTTGATCAGTTCATAGAGATTTTTCACATTGCGCAGAGAGGCCAAATCGGGCGTGGCGACCATCACGATCTCGTCAGACGACAGGATCACGCTCTTGCTCCAGGCGTTCCAGACATGCGGCAGATCGATAATGGCGTAGGGCACCATTTTGCGCACGATATCAAGGACGCTTTCAAAAGCCGCGGGGTCAAGATCAAAATCGCGATCGAGAGTGCCAGGCGCCGTAAACAGAGACAGGCGCTCGGTACATTTGACCAACAGACGGTCAAGCAGGACATCGTCCACCCTGTCCGGAGAGGTCAAGGCATCCGCCACACCCTGGCTCGGATCCTTATTAAAATCGAGACCCGTGGTGCCGAATGACAGATCGAGATCGACAATGGTGGTGTCTTCTTTAAGATGCTCAGAAATGCACCATCCGACATTGTGCGCCAGGGTGCTGGAACCGACGCCGCCCTTGGCCCCGACAAAAACAATATTCCGTCCAATGGGCGGCGTATCGGGATCGATATAGAGGGTGATGACCGATTCGATGACCTGAATGGGATTAAGGGGCGCAACGAGATATTCATTGATCCCCTGCCGGATCAGTTCACGATACATGGAAATATCATTGACTTTGCCGATGACCACAACCTTGGTGCTGGGGTCACACACTTCCGCCAACCGGCCGAGGGATTCAAACAGGGCATCGCGTTGCTGCAAACATTCAACAATAATCAGATTGGGCGTCGGTGCATCATGAAACTGTTCGACAGCGCCGGGAATGCCGCCCATCTGCACGGTGATATGAGCGCGCGACAGACGCCGGTCATCGGCAGCCCCTTGAAATGTTTCGGCAGTCTGAGACGATTCACAAAATACCTGGATGCTGATCCGGGGAACTGAATGGGTCAGGATCGGACTCAAAGCCTTTGAGGGCACTTCGCTAAGCGGAGGATCCACATCTTTTAATGCCGGCACATTCAACGTACCGCCGACAGGATCGTCCTCTTCACGCAGTGGGTTTCCATCCGGGCCCAGAACCGCTTCGGATTGCTGTGGATAAGATTGTGCTGGATCACTCATTTTTTTCCCACTCAATTGTTCCGGCGCCGCGTTTACTTCAACTTTACCCGCGCCACCCTTTCACGCCTTCATAACTGCCGGCCGCTTAAGCATTCATTATTCGGTGGCGTCACTGATGGCGCCGCTTTCCGATTCACTTCGCTCAGCGCCAGTGACCTCACCTTCCCTATAATTTCCGAGTATCTTGCTGCGGCGGTCTACATACGCCGGCCCCATGCCACGCGGTGCAATCAGGTCGTATGGATCATCAAGCATGGCCGCGATATTGTTCTGGGTGGCGCAGCCAAAATTACGGTTTGGCGTATTGCGCGGGGCATAGCCCATATTGTCATCCCACACACCGCATTCAGACACGGAGGCCACATAACGGGTGAAAGAAATCATGACCGGCGCCGCAACACTGCTCGAGGACGGCACATAGGTTGTGCGTTCCACCTCAGCCGCCTGAAGGCCGGACCGGGTCAGTGTCGCCGAAATGCTTTTGGCGAGCGCAGTTGCTGACGCGCTGTTCATCGCCCCGCTCGGCGCTGCCACTTTCACCGCTCCATGACCGCGATATTTATATTCGGCCACCAGCGCTTTGATCTGCGCACGCTGCGTGGCATTGGTGTTGCGATGTCCCGGTTCGGCAGCAATTTCGAGCGTCACCATGTCAGGCTCCACCGTGATGGGATAGCGCTCCTGCGCCGTCATGCTTTCCACTTCGCCGTTAAAGGACGAGACGCACGCAGTGAGCAGGATCACAGGCATCAGGGACAGGCTTTTTCGTGTACGAATCATTTTATCTTTCATAACGGCCTCGATTGCTTGGTCAGTTCTGTTAAAACACCTTGATGGTGGCTGCTTCTCCATGCCCCTTCGGGCTTTTTATTGAACGATGAACCCGATGGGCCCCTGCAGGGTATGGCTGTCCAGTTTCTGGCCTCGCTTGCCATATCGTGCGCTCAGGCGCCCCATCAGTATGGTGTCGGCATCACTCGGCGGCGCCCATTTATCCGCCGGCGTCGCCAGTTGTTTTTCATTCACCGGCCCAACCAGATAAGGCGTGACCATGATCACCAGTTCCGTCTGTTCGTTACGAAAATCGCGGCTGCGGGCGAGCGCGCCCAAAACCGGCATATCCTTGATGCCGGGAATGCCGTCTAGATTCTGCTTGGTTGATTCTGTCAGCAGGCCGGCGATCACCATGGAGCCGCCACTGGGCAATTCGACCGTGGTCTCGGTGCGCCGGACCACCAGCGAGGGGATTGTTAAGCCGCCAAAGGTGATTGGGTTGCCATTACCGTCAATTAAAGTGGTGCCGTTGGCCACCAGCGCATCATCATTGGAGGTCTCACTGACTTCAGTGGAAATCTTCAGGGAAATCCGTCCCTCGCTTAAGACCACAGGCGTGAATCCAAGGCCAACACCAAAAGGCTTGAACTCGATGGTGATGTTGCCGTCGCGGTCGCGGCCGATGGGAACGGGAAACTCGCCGCCCGCCAGAAAGTTGGCGGACTCGCCGGAAATAGCCGTCAAGGTCGGCTCGGCCAGGGT
>JAJFIO010000225.1 GCA_021774915.1 Alphaproteobacteria bacterium | reverse complement strand
GAAACGTTTCGGCCATTTTGACCGGTCCGGTGTAGTTCACCGCCATTACTTTATTAAACATGTCATAGTCGAGCTGGCCGAACTTCTGATTGTCGACGCCGCCAAGGATACCGGCATTGTTAAGCAAAACATCGATGGGCGTGCCTTGATATTTGGCGGCCAAAGCATCAATGGCGGCAAGATCGGTGACGTCGAGCGCTTCAATGGTGACGTTGGGGTTTGCGGCGGCGAGGGCCTGCAGATCGTCCGCTTGATCCGGCTTGCGGCATGTGGCAATGACGGTCCATCCCTTGGCGGCGTAGGCCCTCGCAAATTCCAGACCGATCCCCCGATTGGAACCGGTAATCAGCACAGTGGGCGCCGTGTCCGTTTGCGCCAACGCAAGGGTGCCACTCGCAGTGAGTATTGTGACGGCCGCGGCTGTAGTGACGAAGGCGCGTCGATTGAGTCTCTGTGTTGTCATACGAGTGTCGTCATTTTGTGTCATCGGCTTTTGTGCTCCCGTGGGTTTGGTTGCCGTTTAACTAAGTCAATCAGCTATGAGATGTGAGAAATTCTGTTGCCATGTTTCATTGAACATCGCTTTGTAATTGTAAATCTCGAAAGTCTTGTTGCGTGCATCCTGATTTGAGAGAGTTTCTACAATGACGGCGGCGACATCGGCGCGGGAGATCAGTCCATCCAGGACATCATCGCCCTGATTGAGAAGAATGCCGTATTCACCTCCGGCCCAGTCTCGCAAACCCAAAGGCCGCACCACCGTGTAGCTGAGGCCGCTGGCGCGTAAATAATCTTCGCCTTTCAGTTTCCACATTAAAGCATTGCCGTTGGCGGGGTTAATGGCAAATTCTTCATGGGTGACGCCTCCCGATGAAGTCAGTACGAAATGTCTGATGTCCCCGTGCGCAATAGCGGCGTCGACCAGAGCAATCACTCCGCCATAATCAACCATCTCAGGCGTGTTGGTGGGGTCGCCGCGCCGGGCGCCGATCACGCTCACCACACTGTCCACACCTTCCATGACACGGGCGAGCGTTGCCGGATTGCGCACATCAGCCTCAACCCAGTCATATTCGGCGCCGATGGTTCCGCGCGCGCGCACCGCGTCGCGGGTCATGGCGCGCACGTGATAGCCCTTGTCTTTCAAAAGGGCGATTACCAGCCGTCCGGTGCGTCCGGTGGCGCCGGCCACCAAAACGGTTTCAGAGGCTATTGTGTCAGGTGTAGCATCGCTCTGTTGGTCTGCGCTGTCTTGAGCAGAGGCTGTCAGAGCCCACACAGTGCCCGCGAGCATGGCCATGCCGAATTTTACAAGTCTCATCGAACGTCTTCTTCCCCTGATGTCAGGGCCTAATTGGTTTCAGACACTTCCTTATAACCGATTTTATCATCATGTGCACGGTGACGGGTCTCGTAAGACCGACCCAGCAGGGCGCCGACCACTGCCCAAACCGCTGCCACGCCCGCGCCAACGACGGCAATACCGGCCAATGTGACTCCCATTAACTTCAAGCCTGCAAAAGTCCATGCGCTCACCAGATCACCGCCACGGTAGACGACAGTGTCTATGAAAGTTTTCACTTTATATTTGCTCTCTTTGTCAACGATGGTGAACAGCATTTCGCGCGCTGGCCGTGCAATCGCATAATTTCCGGCGCGGCGGATAATTTGAACAACTAAGAAGACGATTAAAATCGGCGCATTGACCATAAGAAATGCGCCTCCAAGGGCAAGAAAGCCAACAATCATCATTATAGGTACCAATGAAAGCGTGATGACAAGGCCAAATCTCGTAGCTAGCCGAGAGGTTCCAAAGAGCTGAGTCAAGATAGCTAGCCCGTTAACGACAAAATCGACAATGGAAAGTACTTTTGTACGTTCCACGGTTGTCTCGAAAGCATCGATAAAAATACCTGCCTGAAAGAAATAGAGAAATGTGCTGACAGACGTATAGAGAAGAATAAAAAGACCTATGCCCAATAGATATGGAGACTTAAGAAACAGAGGGAAGCCGGAAAGGAAATGCCCACCGACAGGATTTGCCAATTCACTCTCATCTAAATCCGGGTTGTCGTTGTGATGTTTCTCTTTCGTTTTGATCAATGAAAGGACACAAAATAAAGACAGAATTAGTAAAGCCGCAGAGATGAGAATAATGTTGTTCACACCCAGACGTTCGACAAAAACTCCTGTAACGGCAGGGCCTGTCAAGGCGCCTGTGCTCGCGCCCGCGGCTATAAACCCAAAAAGACGCCGAGCTTGGTTCTTGTTGAACAGACTTGCCATAAAGCTCCAAAAAACGGAGATGACAAATAAATTGAACACACTTACCCAGACAAAGAATGTATAGGCAGCGGCAATTGATGCGGGATAAATCGAAAATGACACATAAAAAGCCAGTAGATTGGCGGAAAAAAAAGCGTAAACCCAAGGCAAGAATTTTGACGGTGGGTATTTGGAGGTGATGGCCCAATAGGTTGGGACCGCGATAAATGCAGTTAAGAAAGTTGCCGTAAACAACCAAGGCAAGTCGTCTGTGCTGTCGCTGGCTAAAGCCATGGCGTCGCGCACCGGTCGCAGTACGCTGTAGCTGGTCATAACGCAAAACAGATAAAAGAATGATACAAGAACGGCTTTTATTTCATGCGGTTCTATCTTGGCGGCAAGCTTGAACACTTTTGCGAAAATCCCCGGCTTTCCCTTAGTCGATTCCATACACAACTTCCTTAAAGTTCGAACATCCGTATGCGAATATATGAAGCGCTTATAGTTTAACTGCGCACGATCGTTTGAGGCGGCGCGTATAAAAGCGTCGCACAGGGTCAATGCGGCGCTATATTCCCCCTCGTGGATTTACAAGAGCCACGCATCTTCATGGCCCAGGCATTTATCTTCAACCAACAAACCCGTGTAAACCCACTGGGTGGGACGTAAAAAAGACCGTGACCCTGTGGTCACGCTTGTCCGCGCAGGCATTTAGGGTTGTCCATGGCGGGGCGGAGAGGCTGAGGGCGTCTCCGGCGAAAACAGGGCGGCCAATTGATCTGTCATCGCGCCGCCTAATTGCTCCGCATCGACGATGGTGACGGCGCGCTGGTAATAGCGGGTCACATCATGACCGATGCCGATGGCGATGAGTTCTACGTTGGAGCGGGTTTCGATGGCGTTGATGACCTGTCTTAAGTGACGCTCCAGATAGCTGCCGGTGTTGACCGACAGGGTTGAATCGTCGACAGGCGCCCCGTCGGAAATCACCATGAGGATGCGTCTTTGTTCAAGCCGCGTCAGCAGTCGCTCATGGGCCCACAGCAGGGCCTCGCCGTCGATATTTTCTTTGAGCAGGCCTTCGCGCATCATCAGGCCGAGATTTTTGCGGCACCGCCGCCAGGGGGCATCCGCTGATTTATAGATAATGTGCCGCAGGTCATTCAGACGGCCGGGCGAGGGGGGCTTGCCCGCCGCCAGCCATTTTTCTCTGGAGCTGCCGCCCTTCCATGCTTTTGTCGTGAAACCAAGAATTTCAACCTTGACGTGGCAGCGCTCCAGGGTGCGCGCCAAAACATCAGCGCACATGGCTGCGATTGTGATGGGGCGGCCGCGCATGGAGCCTGAATTGTCGAGGAGCAAGGTCACCACCGTGTCGCGAAATTCGATGTCGCGTTCGACTTTGAAGGACAGGGGATGAAAAGGGTCAGTGATGACCCGCGTGAGGCGCGCGGCGTCGAGTACGCCCTCCTCCATGTCAAAATCCCATGAGCGGTTCTGCTGCGCCATCAATTGCCGTTGCAAGCGGTTGGCGAGGCGGGCGACAGCGCTGTGCAGGGCCTGTAATTGCTGATCGAGATAAGTGCGCAGGCGCCCCAGTTCTTCTGGTTCGCACAATTCATCGGCGGCGATGACTTCATCGTCTGTGGTTGAGAAAATTTTATATGCATTTTTATTTCTGCCGATAGAGGAGGCATCGTCAGGGCGTCTGGGTTTATCACCGTCCCCGGTCTGATCGGAATCGCCTTGCGCTGTGATTTGATCGGCGTCGATTTCGCTGGTTTCTCCCTCTTCGCTGGTTCCATCGCTCTCAGCCAACTCCACCTCTTCGGCCGATTGGCCTTGCGGTTCCTCCCCCTCGCTGTTTTGGCCTTCGTCAGAGGAATCTTGGGCGTCGTCTTGCGCATGGTTTGCCCCCTCTTCACCCGGCTCGCCCAACTCATCGCCCAGATCAAGGTCGGTGATGAGTTGCCTAACGGCCAGTGCAAAATCTTTTTGGTTGTCTGTATGCTGATCAAGGCTTTCGAGGGTATCGGAGGCCTTGCCTTCGACCAGAGGCCTGAATGCGTCAACGCTTTGTTTGGCGCTATCGGGCGGCGCGAGGCCGGTTAATTTTTCCCGCACCAAAAGCCCCACGGCGTTCGCCAGCCCTTCTTCATTGTTGTCTTGGGTCTGGTTCTGGGCCTCCCTCTGGCAGCGATGCTCTATGGCGGCGGTGAGGTTTTCGCGCACCCCCGCCATAGCGTTGGCACCGATGGCTTCGATTCTGGCCTGCTCAGCGGCGGCGAAGACGGCTTCAGCGTGCATGCCCACCGGCTGGTAGTGGGCGTGTGTGCCCGCGTCGTGATGAGACAGGCGCAAAGCAAAAGAATCGGCCTGGCCGCGCACCCGGGCAATATCGGCGGGATCGAGATCGCGCGGCGGCAGCGGCAACCGCACGCTCAGGCCTTGCAATCTGGGCGGTTCGGCGCCGTAAGAGATTTCCAGGTCGGGCGTTTCCGCCAGCGATTTGGTCGCTTGAGCCAGGGCTATTTTGAAAGCGGCGGCCGG
>JAJFIO010000224.1 GCA_021774915.1 Alphaproteobacteria bacterium | reverse complement strand
TGGTGATGATGGGGGCGCTTCTGATTGCTCTGTGGGTTTTTGCTGAACAACGCGCTTTTGTTTTCAGTGGTCTGGCCTGCCTCACGGCGGCTTTTTATCTTTCTCTGGTGTTTGGTTACTTTAATTTTCCGGCGAATTTTTTTGGTTTTATCCATATTTATTATGCCGGTGCTGCGTTGGCTCTGTCCGGCGTGTTTGCAAATCGCTACATCAACAGTATGCTGACATTCAACCCATCTGATTCATTGCCTGAAAATATGCTGAGGGGCAGCTATTTTCTATGGATTTTTACTTTTCTCTATTGCCTTGCCGGATTGCCTTGGGCTGCGCTGATCTTGAGGGTTCTGCTGTTCATCAGTCTGGCCTTGATGCTTTTTGCGATGGCGAGACAGATGCCAAAAGGGGTGCCGGGATCAAAGCTCAGTCTTCCAGGGTGGGGCGCGGTACTGCTGGCCTATATCCTGGGAATTTATCTGAGTCTGACAACAGGTTCTGAATCAAATCTCATCAGTGAATGGCTGGTCTACGCAATTTTTGTTCTAGGCGCGTTGTTGATTGGTTTTTCGGTGGTCATACAGGCCAGTACAGGCCCATTTCATTCTTTGGCTTTTCGGCCATCGGCGCCGCCGGAATTTTCCGGAGAGTCCTCCGCCGGTAGGGTTTCGGGTGTCACGGCGAAGATGCCTGGCGATCATGGTACTGAGTATTATGAATTGGGCTTGAGGGCCTCTGGAGAAGGTCTGTGGGACTGGAATATTCCGGGGGACAGATTGTATCTGTCGCCGGCACTATCTGAAATGCTGGGGGTGATGGATGGCACGGCCGCAGCAACGGAAGAAGAGTGGTGCGAGCGTTTGCATCACTATGATCAGGAGCGTTATCGCGAATCGCTCAAATCCTATTTGTTGCTTGGGTCTGCGACCTTTTCGATTCACTTTCGTGTGCGCCATGAGGATGGGACCTATCTCGCCCTTAAGCTGACAGGAACTTGCGTGCATGACGATCAGGGGCAGCCACTGCGCTGCGTTGGCGTTATCAGATCGGCGGTGGAGGAGGTAGGCGCTGTGGCGGAACCGGTGCCTGTACCTGTTGCTCCCGATGCTCTGGCGGTTTTACCCAGAAGAGAGGTTTTTTTGGATCAGGCGGCGCAAGCTCTCGCAGCGATCGCCCCTGGCAATACAGCGCAAGAGGACGGTGACGGGCCGATAGCTGCAGCCATCATTCTACTGGACATCGACCGTTTCAAGAGTTTTGACGAAGGCCTGGGGCAGGCTAATGCCGATGAACTGCTTGTAACAATTGTGGAACGACTCCTGAGTGCGATGGGGCCGGATGACCTGCTTGGTCGATTGGGCGGGGATGAGTTTGGGGTCTTTATGACAGAGCCCGGCGATCCGGGCGTGGTGAACCAATGTGCTTCAGAGGTGAAACGCATGGTGGAACAGCCCTTAACAATTGCCGGGACCGAGGTTCATCCCTCGATCAGTATCGGGATTGCAGTGCTGAGGTCCCAGAGCAAAAGCGTGTCCCAGCTTTTGGGTGAAGCGGAAAAAGCGCTTTACCAGGCCAAAAGGTCGGGGGGCAGTCAGATTGTGAGTTATGCGCCGGGTATGGGCCGGGATAATGGCGGGGCTCTTACTCTGGAATCTGAGTTGCGCCGTGCCCTCGATCAATATGAGATGGAAGTCTATTACCAGCCTGTGATGGATTTGCGGAATGGGCGCATAGCAGGCTTTGAGGCTCTGTTGCGCTGGAATCATCCCTCACGAGGCCTGTTGGGGCCGGATCAGTTTGTCTCATTAGCGGAAGATCTTGGTTTGATTGTGCGGTTAGGTCGCTTTGCCCTGTCTATGACGAGCCTGCAATTATCGCAATGGCAGCAATTTTTCCCATTGGAACGACCGCTCTTTGCCAGCGTCAACGTTTCCGCCAAACAGCTTCTGGGCGAAGAGTTGTTGGGCGATGTAAGACAGATCATGAAAACCGTCTCCTTGCATCCGGGAAGCCTGAAACTGGAAGTGACCGAAAATCTGCTGATCGAGAACGCTGAGGAAGCCGCTGATATTCTGCGTGAGCTCAAAGATATGGGCGCGGGCATTGTTCTTGACGATTTCGGCACCGGCCATTCCACCATGGAAAGGCTGAAAGACTTTCCCTTTGATACTTTAAAAATAGATCAGTCATTTGTATCCGGTCTGGATGACGACGAGCAATTGCTGATCATGGTGCGCTCAGCCATTGATCTGGCGCATGATTTGGGAATCGAAGTGGTGGCTGAGGGCGTTGAAACCGAAGCGGTGGGGCGCAAACTCTATGATTTGGGGTGCACCTATGCGCAGGGCTTTGTTTTCGGCGCCCCCATGACGGCGATGGAGGCGCAGGCCTACATAGCGCATTACTGGTCTGAATGAAGAGAAAATTCTTCGACTTTTAAAAGTCTTTCATAATCGAAATAGGATATTTTTCTTATTTCGCTGGCCGATGAAATTCAATGACGTTTCCGTCTGGATCACGAACAAAAAAGAAAAAGGATCCGTCGGGTAATTCCACAGTCTCCGTGATAGAAATATTTTGAGCACTCAGAGCCTGTTTGACTGCTTCCACATCTTCAATCTCCAATGCGATATGTGTAAAGCCGGTGTGTTTTTCCGGGATATCCATCAGTATATTTACATCTGACGCGTCTGCCGAGGCGTTCAAGATAAAATTAATATTGATGCCGCAAGGGTGCTCCATTACTGCAACTGGTTCTGGTCCAATCGGGCCGACGATAAAGTCGAATCCGAGCTTGTCGTAGAATTCTCTGGCTACGCCCAAGTCACGAACCCTTAGTCCGACATGATTGATTCTCGTAATTTGTTTCAAAATAGCACTTTCAGTAAAATTATTTACGGCACTCCTTCTACATTGCTGGTTCGAAGTTTTGCTTCTTACGCCCGTCCGGCCGTTCCCGATAAATGCGCGGGGTCGACGCCCATTTTGGCCAGGGCTTGTTCCCATTTACGGTCATTATCGCCGCTGAACAACAATCCTTCATCCGCTTCGCAGTGAAGCCAGCCATTATTCAGGATTTCATCTTCGAGCTGTCCGGGCGCCCAGCCTGCATAGCCCAGCGCCAGTAATGAATTGCGCGGCCCCTTGCCCGCAGCGATTTCTTTGAGAATATCGAGTGTCGCGGTGAGACCAATCCCATCCTTCACGTTTAGTGTGGCGTCTCCAGCCACATAATCTGCAGAGTGTAGAACAAACCCTCTTTCGGGAGACACGGGCCCGCCAAAATGAATGGGAGGCGTGTAAATGATTTCCCGCGTGTTCAGTCCTAAATGATCCAGCAATTCGTCAAAGTCGATATGGTCCACTTGCTTGTTGATGACAAAGCCCATGGCGCCCGCTTCATGTGAATGGGCGCAAACATAAATCACCGACCGCTGGAATCTCGGATCGGCCATATTGGGCATGGCGAGTAGGAATTGGCCTTCCATAATGTGCGCTTGTTCAAGCATCATTGGGTCCATATTGCGATTTTTTTAGCGGCATGGCTCGGGAATTAGGGTTAATGCACCCTGTACCCACGCCATGTCTTACGCTTATTCTATCACATTCTTTGATCTGAATCATGTCCCATGTTTAAAGGAGAAAAGTGACGATTTTTAGGCAGAAGTACGGGGATATATACATGATTTTTGAAGGACTTAATCAGTCCAAAGAATATAATTCCCCACGGGACAAGGCGTCCGGTTGCGTGTTCGGCGCATTAGCCGCAGTGACTATCCTTGGCGGGCGACAGTGCATGATTCGCTGAGGGCCTGAGAACTTGATATTGCGAGCTATGGGCCAGGGCTTGGGGGATCACTCCCGTCCGGCCACGTTTCGGAGGTCGTTAGCCATGCGCCGCAGCGCTGGCATGCACGTAATTTGCGCCCTTATGGTTGTTTTTGAGAGTGAGAGGCATATTCTCTCTTTTCATCCGATGCGCAAATCGTTTAAATGGCCCCCTCGGCTGAGGGCCGCGAACCTTGAGGTATGCTCGGCTGTCTTTGTGAACAACTCATTCCTTTATCCTGATCGGACGGTACAGATGACTATAAAAGTAGGCGATAAAATTCCAGAAACGACACTGATGACAATGGGGGCGGATGGACCCGGTCCTTTGAGTACGGGGGATATTTTTGCAGGCAAAACAGTTGCGTTGTTTTCCGTGCCCGGCGCGTTTACGCCCACCTGTTCGGCGAAACATCTGCCGGGTTTTGTGGAAAGCGCCGAGCAGCTTAAAGCCAAAGGCATCGACACGATTGCCTGTATCTCAGTCAATGATGTTTTCGTGATGGATGCATGGGGAAAGGCGCAGGGCGTTGAAGGTAATGTGCTGATGCTGGCTGATGGCAATGGCGATTTTACCAAGGAGGTAGGGCTGGATCTTGACGCATCGGGCTTTGGCATGGGCCAGCGTGCCCAGCGCTATTCCATGGTGGTCAAGGATGGCGCCGTGACCCATCTTAACATTGAAGGGCCGGGTGATTTCAAAGTGTCGTCAGCGCAATATATGCTTGATCAATTAAGCTGAAATACCCCAATGAGCTGATCGGACTTTTGGTGAAACAGAGTGAGTCGTGTATGCTCACAGTTGGATTAACGATGACATAGTTCTTGACGGGATGCGTTTCGTACAAAATTTTGAGAATGAACTGTGCGGGGTCACGGATTTTGACGACGCGATTGACGTTCTTGCGTCTAGCGGTTGTGTGCTTGGGTTTGAGGGCGCGGCTTATATCTATGCGCCCAAACCAAAAGAACAGGACGGCACCTTGCGCATGCCCCCCGTCCACCGGATACGCCCCGATCTCCCAGATTGGGATTATAAATATGAACATAAAGAATATTTCCGGTTTGATCCGATCTATCAAAGGTGTTTGGAGACGACCCTTCCCGTGGTGTGGAGTTTTTCCTCTGATCATCACTATATTCGCGGATGCCAGCGCCGCTTTACGGCCATTCAGCATCAATTCGTCAAAGATGCGGTAAGGATGGGGTTGCGCAACGGGATTACGGTCCCCCTTCATTTACCGCGCGGTGAAATGGCTTTCGTGTGTTTTCTTTCCAGCGAAGATAATAATGACTTCCTTGAACGGGTAAAAAGAGAGTCCAACATTGCCATGCTCATAGCGCATCACTTTCATGAAACAGTGGCCCAGTCATTGGATGAATGGGTGGCGCAGACCTCAAGTATTGCCCTTTCCCCGCGTGAACATGAGTGTCTTAAATTTGCCGCCCACGGCAAGACCAATGAAGATATTGCCGATCTTTTAGGTCTTAAAGAACGCACCATACGCTTTCACCTTATCAATGCCGCGAAAAAACTGGGTACCACCAATCGGGCTCATACGATCGGCAAAGCGGCCTCTTTGGGGTTGATCGGTATGGTGGATTAATCTTCCCTGTGTCGGATCGCTTGCCTTAACCTCTTGCTCGCATTCATTCTTTTTTCAAACGCATCCCTGTCGTTTTCGACAGGTTCTTCCCGGCGAGTCTGTCTCTACGCTCTTACCAAGATCATAAGTGTTGCCTGAGTGGCGGCATATTGAGGGGGGATTAAGAGGATGATTGCAAAAAGATTTTTACTCACAACTACTATGCTGATGACGTTCGGTATTGCGCTGCCTCAAGCACAGGCGCAAGACTCAACCGCCAACGACGGCGCACGCAGCACGACCATCGGGGAGATTGTCGTCACGGCCCGTAAACGGGAGGAAAGTCTGCAAGAAACGCCGATTTCCATTACCGTATTTTCGGGCGCTGATCTGGAAGACCGCTCGCTTACCAGCCTCAGCGAAATAGGCAATTTCACGCCAAACCTGTCTTTTGGTTCAACCGGTGTGGGCTCCAGTGATTCTGCGCGGGTGCATATTCGCGGTATCGGTCAGACCGACTTTATCATCACCACGGATCCCGGCGTTGGGATTTATGTGGACGGGGTTTATATGGCGCGGTCCTTTGGATCGTTGTTCGATCTGTTGGATATCGAGCGCGTCGAAGTGCTTCGCGGACCGCAAGGAACGCTGTACGGCAAAAATACCATCGGCGGCGCCGTCAATGTCGTCACGCAAAAACCGGAAGCGGAGTTTGGGGGCTATGCGAAAGTCACCGGCGGCCGGTTTGGCCGTATCGACGGCAAGGTATCGGTAAACGTTCCTCTTGTGGAAAACAAACTCTCCGCCCGTGTGTCGGGAATGACATTGAACAATGACGGATTTGCCAAAAACCTGTTCGATGGATCGCCTTTGAGCGACGATGAAACACTGGCGGCGCGGGGGGCCCTACGCTTTACGCCGAACGAGAGCCTTGATATCGAATTGGCCGCCGACGTCACACGCAAAAGAGCGCATTCGGAAAATGTAAAGCTGGTGGCGTTTAATCCGACCGGCGCTCTTGTTGTGCCCATCAACTTCTTTCTTGGACCATTGGGCCCGGCTCAAATCCTTGCCGATCCTTATGCCACCAATGGGGATTTCTCAGGGCCGAATAATGTCAATGATCTCAATGCTTTTGGCGCGAGCTTGACCATAAATTGGGACATCAACGAGAACGTCTCGGCTAAATCGATCACGGCTTACCGCGAGGTCGACACAGCTTTCGGCGCGGATCAGGACGGGACGCCGGTCGCCATCGGCCATACGCTGGACCGGGTCAAACAAGAGCAGTTCAGTCAGGAATTTCAACTGATCGGTACTTCTTTCGATGGCCGATTGGACTGGGTCACTGGTATTTATTTCATCTCCGAGCAAGCGAATGAGTTCAATGATGTTGATCTTGTGCCTGGTCTCTTTCCGATCATTGGCCTCGATATCACAATTGATGTCGAGAACAAGACGCAAAACGTAAGCTATGCCGGTTTTTTTCAGGGGACGTATCAGTTGACAGACCGGCTCAGCACAACATTGGGCGTGCGGTACACCTATGAGGAAAAGGAATATTTCGCCAACCATATTCACTCGCAAAGCGGAATACGGGCGATCACCGAAAGGGCGCAAAATGATTGGGACGCATTTTCACCAAAATTCGGTCTGGATTATCAGTTGACGGATGACGTGCTCACCTATGCCTCGGTCAGCCGGGGGTTCAAGAGCGGCGGTTTTAACGGTCGGCCTTTAGATAATTCTCCGGGGCTCGAATCCTATAACCCTGAGTTAGTTTGGTCCTATGAAGCCGGCGTTAAATCCCGGTTTATGGATGACCGCGTGCAGCTCAACGCCGCGTTCTTTTACAGCGACTACAGCGATGTTCAGGTCACCCTGGTGGGATTGACCGATGCGATGGGCAACCTCCTCATTGTCGTGCGTAACGCCGCTTCGGCAACAATGAAGGGATTTGAGGCGGAGCTTCAAGTAAGGCCCGCGGAAGGCTTCGACTTTTTTGCAGGGGTCGGCTTTGTCGATGCAGAATATGACAAATTCATGGATGGCCCCATTGATCGCTCCGGCCAGGATTTCCCCTTCACGCCGAAATGGAATGTCAATCTGGGCGGTCAATACAGAGCCGAGATCGGCGAATTGGGATCGGTGACGGGCAGATTGGATTATTCCTATCGCAGCGCGCAATTTCTCGATGCGGCAAACAGTCCGGGATTGCGTCAGGAAGCTTACGGGTTGATCAATGCGCGCATTGCCTATGAGACCCCGGACGGCCAGTTCCAATTGGCGGCGTTCGGTAAAAATCTGAACGACAAAGCCTATAAAGTGAACGGCATTGATGCTTCTTCCTTCTTTGGTATTGCTTTCGCCAGCTTCGGACCGCCGCGCACCTGGGGAATTGAGGCCACGGCCCGATTCTAATTTATGAGAATAATATGTAGCTCAGGACGCATGGGCAGAAAGCATGAAGAAATGAACGTTCCCCCTAAGGTCGCAAATGCGGGTGAGCCTCCGCAGGAGCGGCCTTTTTTTTCGCAGGTCTGGCCACTTAGAAATTGAACCAACTGGATATAATAGCGGCGCGTCATCAATGTAGCGAGGAGACTTAAGCAATGGAATCAAGTCAAGATGTGATCCGGGAGTTTGTGACTCGAATCAATGTCGCTGCGGAAGGCGGTGACGCGGACCCTTATGAGTTACTTGATAAAGGCGTCGTGGTTGATGTATTCGGGACGACTCCGATCTCCGGCATTTATCGCGGTGTGGAGCAGGTGAAGCATATTCTTATCTCAACTTCAGCAGAGCGATTTGAATGCGCGCAAGTCGAAATACAAGAATTTATTGGGTCCAAGGAGCGCGTTGCAGCGCTTATCGTGATCACCGGCCAGTCCATAAAAGGCCAGGCGTATAATGAAAAAAGCGATCCCGATGGGTTCGTCTTCAATGTACGCGATGGAAAGATTACCGAGATACGGGCCTATCCTGACACGACGCTTATCGAGACGGTTCTCTTCAATAATGCCTATGTGCCAAGCGGTCGGTTATCTTAACCTGGCCGCGCTCAAAATTACAAGAAAAGGACACGCAACATGTCAGCCGAAGCAATCAAAGTGTTCGAACGCTATATAGAGATGTTCAACAGGGCAGTGGGAGGTGAGGACATTGATCCCTTCGATGTCTTCGATGAGAATTGTACATTCTTTTGTCCCGGACAATTGAGTTTTTCCGGCCATTACAAATCCATTGCCTCCGTCAAGGAAGCTATTTTTGGTACGGTTGTGAGCAATATGAAGCGCGAGCCTGGCTTTGGCTTTTATGTCGAAGAATATATCGGCGAAGGCGACCGGATGGTGGCTCTAATGCGCGGCCGGGGCGGCTCGAAGCTCGGACGACCCTATAACAACGTCTACTTTTTTCTATTTGAAGTCAAAGACGGTAAGATCGTCGACGGGATTGAAGGCTGCGATGCATCTTTGATCAATTGGTCGATTTTCGATTTCAATCTTGTGCCACAAGAAGTTTGATGGTGTAGCGGCGCTCTAACGATACAGGGCCATACCTTCATTGGCCAAAGCGTCGGCGCGTTCGTTTTCGGGATGTCCGTTATGGGCTTTCACCCAGTGCCAGCGCACCTGATGCCGTTGGTTGACGGCATCAAGCTGCTGCCAAAGATCGGCGTTCTTCACGGCTTTTTTGCTGGCATTGCGCCAGCCATTGCGCTTCCAGTTTTCAATCCATTGGCTGATCCCGTCGCGGACGTACTTCGAATCGGTATAAAGGTCGACCGCGCTGGGGCGTTTCAGCGCCTCAAGCCCTCGAATGGCGGCCAGAAGTTCCATGCGGTTGTTTGTCGTTTGTGCTTCGCCGCCGCACAGTTCTTTGCGTTTGTCCGGTGAGATCAGCAGGGCGCCCCAGCCACCCGGCCCCGGATTGCCTGAGCACGCCCCATCTGTATAAATCTGAATCCTGCTTTCGCTCATGACAGACCGTAACTTGCGCTTGAGCTTGCTTTTTGATGAAAACGCAGGCGTTCAAGATATTCTTTTGGGTCCTTTGGTTTAACCATTGCGCCTTCGACTTGATTGAGCCAGTCATAAAGACGGGTCAAAAGAAAGCGCAATGACGCGCCGCGGCAAAGAATAGGCAGCGCCTCGATATCCGTTTTGGGCAGAGGGTTTTGAGACATGTAGCCTTGCGTCAGACTGCGTGCCTTCGTGGCGTTGAGCTCGCCGCCGCGCTCAAAGCACCAGGCGTTGATGCAGATCGCCAGATCGTAGGCCAGAGCATCATTACAGGCGAAATAAAAATCGATCAGGCCTGAGCAGATATTGTCGATGAAAAAGACGTTATCTGGAAAAAGGTCAGCATGGATAACGCCTTGCGATAAACCAAATGGCCAGTGACCTTCCAAATAGTCCAACTCGCGGGTGATGGTTTGACTTAAGCCCGCCGCCACGTCGTCGGCACAGGATCCACATTGATCGAATAGGGGGCGCCACTGAGCGGGTCCCAGGTTATTTGCTCTGTATCCAGAGTAATCCTGCCCCGCCATGTGCAGGCGTGCGAGGTTGATGCCCACTTGTTCGCAATGCTGCCCGCTAGGCCGCGTGATACACATGCCGTCCAGAAAGGAAACGATGGCGGCAGGCCTTCCTGAGAGGTGCCGGAGCGAAGCGCCATCGCGGGCATGAACAGGCACCGGGCACTTCAGCCCTTTTTGCGCCAAATGGTCCATCAGGCCTAAAAAAAACGGCAGGTCTTGGGATTCCACGCGTTTTTCATAGAGCGTGAGAATGTAACGCCCCTTATCGGTGTGCAGAAGATAATTCGAATTTTCAACACCTTCTGCAATGCCTTTATAAGATAAGGCCCGCCCAATATCGTATGAGCTAAGAAAGGATTCCAGATCCTCCAATGAAACCTCTGTATAAACGGCCATGGTGTGGGGGTGCTCAGGCGCTCAAAAGGCGGGGAAGTTTAAAAGTCACATGTTCCTGGATGACAGAAATTTCTTCTATCGTCACCGTGAAGCGATCGCGTAGGGCGCTCAGCACTTCTTCGACAAGTTCCTCAGGCGCGGAAGCACCGGCAGTAATTCCCAACACACCTGGGTGACCAAGGCTTGCCCAAGGAATCTCGTCGGCGCTTTCCACCAGCCATGAGTCTTTGCAGCCCAGACGCTGAGCCACTTCCACTAACCGCATGGAATTGGAGGACGTGGGCGCGCCGATCACCAGGATCGCATCGCAACGCGGCGCAATGGTCTTGACCGCTGTCTGACGATTGGTGGTTGCGTAGCAGATGTCTTCTTTGTGAGGACGCCTGATGGTGGGAAAGCGCTTGCGCAGCACGGCAATTACCCCGGCGGCATCATCAACAGACAAGGTGGTCTGCGTGATCAAGGCCAGTTTTGTCGGATCACGGGGGGTGAAGCGTGCCGCTTCTTCGGGAGTCTCGACCAACGTGATAGCGCCTTCAGGCAACTGGCCCATCGTGCCGATCACTTCCGGATGTCCGGCATGTCCGATCAGAATGATATCCAGCCCCTTGGCATGATGATGCTCCGCTTCTACATGAACCTTCGAAACCAGCGGGCAGGTGGCGTCAAGATAGATCATGGTGCGGTTTTTGGCTTCTTGCGGAACGGACTTGGGAACCCCGTGAGCGGAAAAAATAACTGGGCGGTCGCCTGGAACCTCATCAAGCTCATCGACGAATATGGCGCCCATGGCTTCCAGACGCTTGACCACGCGTCTGTTGTGCACAATTTCGTGGCGCACATAGACGGGGGATCCATGTTTCTTAAGGGCCCTTTCGACAATCTGGATCGCACGCTCCACTCCGGCGCAAAATCCGCGAGGGGAGGCCAGCAGCACGTGAAGGTCTGGCAGTGGGCGGGGGTCTGGGGTCATGCTTTTGGCACTTCTCCTCGTAAGCTTGCGGCTTCTGGCTAATGCGGCTATCAACCTCTATCAAAATGTGGCGGCGGGGAAAAGAGATGTTCCCCTCCCCGCAGCAAATCACCACTCCATCTTGTAACATGGAAAGAGGCAGGAACGTGACCATGGCGCATCTGAAAGTAAAGCAAAAAACGATCGGGCTACAACGGGTGCGGGAATTGGTTGTGGCAGGTCTTGCGGCAGTTCTGGTGTCGGCCTGCGGCAGTGAGCCCTCCCGCGTTGTCTGTCCTCAGGTCGGTGTTCTTTATGATGCCGATCGAGTGTCGATTTTTGGCCCTGGACCTGAGAAAAATCTTGAAAATCTGGTCTATGACGCTGAGATCGGCGATGTTTCCATCGACTGCAAGTATAATGACGAGATCGTCAAATCCGAAATCAGTTTTTCCCTTGATTTGCGTGCCGGACCAGCCGCCATCCCCGGTAAACAAACATTTCGCTATTTTGTCGCCCTCACCGAGCTCAACAGTGCGGTCTTGTCCAAAAAGGTCTATTCGCAAGAAGTTGAATTTGACGCCGAAAATGGGCGTTTTTTACTATCCAAGAAGGTCGGCGATCTGAAAATCGATTATAAGCGTCTGGGGCGGGGGGATCTTTATGAAATTCTGGTCGGATGGGAGCTCACCCCCGAACAGTTAACCTATAACCGCACGCACACGCCCTTCGACCGGCCCAATCTGCGCCGGGTCCTGCGCCCGTAATGAAATTCAAGGCTTTCATGGTGTTCAGGTGATATGATCTCCCTTACCGCACAATTGTCCGGCTTGGTGGGTGATGCCTTTGCCGGGCTGGATCTGCCGCGTGATCTGGGGCGGGTCAGCCGGTCCGACCGGCCGGATCTGGGACAGTTTCAGTGCAATGGCGCTATGGCGGCTGCGCGAATCGCCAAGACCAATCCCCGGAAAATCGCCGAAAAAATTGTCGAAAACCTGTCGCGCCATCCACTTCTCTCGGATGTTTCCATCGCTGGACCCGGATTTATCAACCTGTCCGTGACCGATGAATTCCTGAGCCGGCATGTGACGGCCCTGAACGCCGATGATCGGCTGGGGGTGGGGGAGGTGTCCGTTCAGAAGGTCCTGCTGGATTTTGGTGGGCCCAACATCGCCAAGCCCATGCATGTGGGGCATTTGCGCTCAACCATCATCGGCGATTGCTTAAGCCGCCTGTTCAGCTTTGCCGGCGTGGAAACCATTTCTGATGTGCATCTGGGCGATTGGGGCAAACCCATGGGCATGCTGATCAGCGCGCTGGAATTAGAACAGCCCGATCTGCCCTATTTCGATGCTTCCCATTCCGGCCCTTACCCGGAAGAGCCGCCGGTGACGCTGGAGGATCTGGAACGGCTTTATCCTTTGGCGGCCGCGGCGTGCAAAGCAGATCCGGCGCGCGATGAGACGGCGCGTCTCGCCACGGTCGATCTGCAATCGGGGCGGCCAGGGTATCACGCGTTATGGATGCACTTTTTAGCCGTATCGCGGCGCGCTATGGAGCGTGAATTCGGTGCGCTGGGTGTTTCTTTTGATCTGTGGAAGGGCGAATCAGATGTGGATGATTTGATCCCCGATATGGTCAAAGCTTTGAAGCAATCGGGGTTGGCGCATAAAGATCAGGGCGCGCTCATCATCGATGTCGCCAAGCCCGACGACGCGCACGAGATCCCGCCGCTGATCCTGGAAAAATCGGATGGCGGCGCCACCTATGCCACCACCGATCTGGCAACCATAGTCGATCGGGTCAAGAGCCAGAATCCCGACACCATTCTTTATGTTGTGGATCAACGCCAGCATACGCATTTTGAGCAAGTGTTTAGGGCTGCCGGACAAGCGGGATTGAATGGCCGGACAGCACTTGAACATATCGGCTTTGGCACGATGAACGGACCTGATGGCAAGCCCTTCAAGACCAGAGAGGGGAGCGTGATGAAGCTCCATGATCTCATCACCATGGTGCGCGAAAAAGCACTGGAGCGCTTGAGCCAAGCGGGACTTGCCACTGACTTTACTAAAGAAGAGCGCGCGCTTATTGCAAACCAGATCGGTGTTGGAGCATTGAAATTCGCTGATCTTAATACGCACCGCCTGTCCGATTATATTTTCGATCTTGACCGGTTCATGCGTTTTGAAGGCAAGACCGGACCTTATCTGCAATATGCGGCCGTACGGATCAAATCCATCTTGCGCAAAGCGGCTGAGGAAAAAGTCGATGTGCCGGACGCCGCCCTAGCCGTGACAAGCGATGTGGAGCGTGCTCTGGGC
>JAJFIO010000223.1 GCA_021774915.1 Alphaproteobacteria bacterium | reverse complement strand
GTGCCGTAGGCGGCAATACGCAGATCATATTTCGGGCGGCGCGCGCCGGACCCCAAAGCCGTGGTGCCGTCATCGCCGGTTTTTGTGTAAATTTTGTTGAGCCTGACCATGGGATCAGGAGCCGCGGAAGTAAAGCGCCGTCATCATCACGACAATCGCGATGAATTGCAAAAGCACACGCCAGCGCATCAATTTGTTGGAATAGGAGCGGCCAAAATCGCCGCCCTTAAACAAGCTAAAAAGGCCGATCAGAAGAACGATGACCACCGCCCCGAGCGCAAAGGGCACGAGGGCATCAAAAAAACCTGCCATGAATGAAAAACTCCTTAGGTCAGTATTGTGTTGGATCCTGGCCCGCGTGCACCACTATCTGGTTTGTTTTTAGCTTAGCGTTCCCCGGCCTTCGCGCCGGGGCCCAGGGCCAAACGACACAGCGGCGCCGACTGCTCTGGATCCCGGCTCTGCGCTAACGCTTGGCCGGGAAACGTCCCTTTTGGAATTGAAGCCTGAATTCGTGCGTTTGTCTAGTGGCGCTTAAAAGAGCCGGATATGGCGCAGCCCGGTATCCTCATCGCCAGTTAAAGTATATACTTTCCGGTGCGGCGCTTGAAGCGGGGAGTATTGGGTTATGCGACTTCTTGTAAATATTTTTGCTCTCATAGGCGTTCTTGCCCTGATTTCCATTGGCGTCATGGAGAAGGGTTTTTGGCCTGATGGCTGGTGGCATTCCCGCATCAAACGTGTGATCACGCGAGTCGAAATGGGGCCGGAAGTCGGTTCTACGAATGATGTGATCACGGCGGTATGTGGTCGGGAGTTGAATTGGCGGCTACCAAATTGGACAAAATTGAATTGGTCGCCAAGGCGTCGTAAGAACGTCGTGACTGACATCAGGGTTGAGGGTATCGAGTATTTTGTTGAGTGTGTCGGTGAGCGCGCCGGTGAACCACCCGCAGATATAATTGTTTTCAATCGAGGTGATGAGTGGTTCATAAAAACCGCGCATGACACATGTATCAATCTGAGCGATTTACCGAAAACCTGTGAAGGGCCAGAAAATTGACTCCCTTGATCTCCGGTAGGCATTTTCATCAGAGATGACGGAAACTCTCCTCACCAATGAGCCGCTTGTTCGCTTAGGCGGTTTCTTCGGTGTTTTGGTGCTAATGGTTTTGTGGGAAGTGATCGCGCCGCGCCGGGTGCGGAGTTTTTCCAGGTGGGTCCGGTGGCCCAGTAATTTTGGCATTGTCGCGTTCAATACTTTGCTCTTGCGTTTGCTAAGTCCTGGCGCGGCGGTTGGCGTTGCGCTGGCAGCCGAAGCGCAGGGCTGGGGGGTGCTGAATGCGGCACCGCTTCCCGATGGCTTGAGTATAGTTGTTGCGATCTTTTTGCTTGATCTGACCGTATATTTACAACACGTGATGTTCCACGCCGTGCCTGCCTTGTGGCGGCTGCACCGTATGCACCATGCCGACCTTGATTTTGACACCACCACCGGTGCGCGGTTTCACCCGATTGAAATTCTTTTATCCATGGGTTTAAAAATGATCGTTGTTGCGGCGCTGGGTGCTTCGGCGGCGGCGGTCGTGATCTTTGAAGTATTGCTCAACGCCACCGCCATGTTCAATCACGGCAATGTCCGGTTGCCCTTAAAATTCGATTCAGTGCTGCGCTGGCTTGTCGTCACGCCAGATATGCACCGGGTGCATCATTCGGTCGTGCCCCAAGAGACCAACAGCAATTTTGGCTTTAACCTGCCGTGGTGGGATCGGTTGTTTGGCACCTATTGCGCTCAGCCTGCGGCCGGGCATGAGGCCATGACCATTGGCCTTGAACAGTTTCGGGAGCCCGGCGAATTGCGACTTGATCGTATGCTGCTCCAGCCCTGGCGCGGCCGGGTTGGGAACTATTCTCTCAACCTACGGAATTAGTTTCTGGACGTGTCCAGCAGCCGCCGCGCGATCACCTGGGCCTGGATTTCGGCGGCGCCTTCGAAGATGTTGAGAATGCGTGCATCGCATAGCACGCGGCTGATAGGATATTCCAGCGCAAAGCCGTTGCCGCCGTGGATCTGAAGGGCATTGTCGGCGGCGCTCCAGGCGATTCGTGCGGCCAGCAACTTCGCCATGCCTGCTTCCAGGTCGCAGCGGCGGCCCTGGTCTTTTTCGCGTGCAGCAAAATAAGTGAGTTGACGCGCGACCATAATTTCCACCGCCATCATGACCAGTTTGCTTGAGACGCGGGGGAAAGCGTAAATTTCCTTGCCGAACTGTTGGCGTTCATGGGCGTATTGTAGTCCAAGCTCAAACGCGGACTGCGCCACGCCGACGGCGCGGGCGGCGGTTTGAATGCGCGCCGATTCAAAGGTTTGCATCAATTGCTTGAAGCCCTGGCCTTCTTCTCCGCCCAGAAGGCTCTCCGCCTTGACCTCGAAATTGTCGAAGCCCAGTTCATACTCCTTCATGCCGCGATAACCCAAAACTTCAATTTCGCTTCCCGTCATGCCACTTGCCGGGAAGGGGTTGTCATCATCGCCTCGCGGTTTTTCGGCCAGAAGCATTGAAAGACCCTTATAGCCTTTTTCTTGGGAATTGGTCCGCACTAGGAGCGTCATGAGGTCGGCTCGGGCGGCGTGGGTGATCCAAGTTTTGTTGCCGGTGACTTTATAAAGATCACCGTCGCGCTGTGCACGCGTTCTGAGAGATGCTAGGTCGGAGCCGGTATTAGGTTCGGTGAAAACTGCCGTCGGCAAAATCTCCCCACTGGCGATTTTAGGAAGCCAATAGTTTTTTTGCGCGTCCGTTCCCCCGCCCAAGATCAGTTCTGCGGCAATTTCAGAGCGGGTCCCGAGAGACCCCACGCCGATATAGCCGCGCGACAGCTCTTCAGACACCACGCACATGGATTCTTTGCCTAATCCTAAGCCGCCATACTCTTCCGGGATGGTGAGACCGAAAACGCCCAGCTCGGACATATGTGTGATAATGTCCATGGGGATATAGTCATTTGCCAGATGCCATTCATGGGCATGGGGCGCAATCTTTTCGTCGGCAAAGCGGCGCATCTCATTGCGCATGGCGTCCAGGGTTTCATCCAGCCCCGCATCGCCATAGGTGGCGGCGCCTGCATGAGAGGCCATCAGTTCGGCAATGCGGGCGCGCACAGGTGCTGTGTTCCCATGCTCAGTCAGGGTCTGAACGGCTGGTGTCATCAAAACGCGCTGATCTTCCTGGGTGAGTCCCATGTCCTGAGGGCGCACAATTTCGCCCTGGGCCATGGGGATGCCGCCATAGATCTGCCAGAGATATTCACCAAAAGCGGCCTGCACCAGCAGATGCTCCAATTCGCCAAAACGCCCTGCTTGGCTCTGCCGGATGGCATAGGAGGAAAGTTGTCGCAAGGCTTCTGTGTAGGTCGCAAGCCAAGCGAGCCCATGGGCGGCATATTGGTTAGCTTCAAGGGCGGCGGCGGAAACCTTGTCCGCGTCCGTGACGCGTTCGCTCACTGCGCGTTTCGCTTTGTCAAGCAACCGGTCCACCGCGTCCACAGCTTGCATCGTTAATGGAATAAGCTCGTTCAGCATGACCGCGCTCTAGCCCTGATCGCCTGCTTCGATGGCGTCTTCGATTGTTCGTATGCCGGGATATTTGGCCGACACGAGTACTGCCATATTGCCGGGCATATGTTCGTTTTTCCACATCTTGGTGTGGGCTTTGGGAATGTCCTTCCACGCAAAAACTTCCGACATACACGGATCAATACGCCGTTCAATGACCAGTCGATTGGCCTGAGAGGCTTGTTTAAGGTTGGCAAAGTGAGAGCCCTGCACCCGCTTTTGCCGCATCCACAAAAAGCGCGCGTCAAGGGTCAGGTTGTAACCCGTGGTGCCGGCGCAGATCACGACCATGCCGCCGCGTTTGACCACCAAGACGGAGACCGGGAAGGTGGCCTCGCCTGGATGTTCGAAGACAAAATCGACATCGACGCCCTTGCCTGTGGTTTCCCAAATTGCTTTGCCAAATTTGCGCGCTTCTTTCAGGTAGTCGTTGTACTCAGGCCCATTGACCGCAGGTAGTTGGCCCCAGCAGTTGAAATCTTTGCGGTTGATCACGCCTTTGGCGCCCATGGACATGACAAAGTCGCGTTTGTCTTCGTTGGAGATAACGCCGATCGCATTGGCGCCCGATACGGCGCATAGTTGTGTCGCAAAAGAGCCAAGGCCGCCTGAAGCGCCCCATACCAAAACATTATGTCCGGGGCGTAGGATATGCGGACGGTGGCCGAACAGCATGCGATAGGCGGTGGCGAGGGTCAGCGTGTAACAGCCGCTTTCCTCCCAAGTGAGATGTTTCGGGCGCGGCATCAATTGTTGTGCTTGAACGCGGGCAAATTGAGCGAACGAGCCGTCAGGCGTTTCATAGCCCCAGATGCGCTGCGAGGGAGAGAACATCGGATCGCCGCCATTGCATTCCTCGTCATCGCCATCGTCTTGATTGCAGTGGACGACTACTTCATCGCCGACCTTCCAGCGTTTGACCTTGGAACCCACGGCCCAGACCACACCGGCGGCATCAGATCCGGCGACATGAAAATCAGCCTTGTGGATATCAAAAGGTGAGATGGGCTCCCCCAGCGCTGCCCACACGCCGTTGTAATTGACGCCGGCTGCCATCACCAGAACCAGCACTTCATGGCTGTCGATGGCGTGAGTAGGCACAACTTCCAGCTCCATCGCTTTTTCCGGAGCGCCGTGGCGTTCTTTACGGATGGTCCATGCATACATCTTGGCTGGAACATGTCCCAAAGGTGGTATCTCGCCGACCTCATAGAGATCTTTCACTGTTTGGCTGGGGGGGCTGTCTTTTCGCTGTGCGGCTGCTTGGGCCATGGCGAATCTCCCTGTTCAGGATGGTGAGCGTGCTCTTGCGCAGTCTGAGTGGAAGAATGATTAGGCAAATCAGCTGTAATTTCAACCTATTTTTTGCATCGCAACATATGGAATTCATAGCTATACTGTGCCTTATTCAACCACTGCATCGACTTTATGGCGCAATGCAGTAATATTAGGCGCAAGACTCTGAAGATTAAGGAAAAAGCGATGGGGCCTTCCAAAGCGCAATATTCGGGCGATTCATCATTACATCCCCAGTCCCCGGATCGCCCGTGGATATTTCGTACTTATGCTGGTCATTCGACAGCGGCAGCCTCCAATGCACTTTACCGCAGCAATTTGTCGAAAGGGCAGACCGGCTTGTCGGTGGCGTTCGATCTGCCGACCCAAACCGGCTATGATTCGGACCATGTGTTGGCCAGGGGTGAGGTCGGCAAGGTGGGTGTCCCCATCAGTCATCTGGGTGATATGCGCGCTTTGTTTGACGGCATCCCGCTGGATCGCATGAATACGTCTATGACTATCAACGCCACAGCGCCGTGGCTGCTGGCGCTCTATATTGCCGCCGCTGAGGCCCAGGGCGTGGGGAAAGACAAACTCCAGGGCACCACCCAAAACGATATCATTAAGGAATATCTCTCGCGCGGCACCCATATTTTTCCACCCGAACCCAGTATGCGGCTGATTACCGATATGATCGAATATACGTATACGGAGATTCCTAAATGGAACCCCGTTAATGTGTGTTCCTATCATTTGCAGGAAGCGGGCGCGACGCCGGTGCAGGAACTGGCTTTTGCGCTGGCCACCGCCATTGCTGTTCTGGATCATGTCAAAGGGCAAGGAAAAATTCCCCAAGAGAAATTTTCCCAAGTGGTGGGGCGGATCAGTTTTTTCGTCAACGCGGGCATTCGGTTCATCACGGAGCTCAGCAAAATGCGGGCCTTTGCCGAGATGTGGGATGAGATCACCACCACGCGCTATGGTGTGAGCGATCCAAAATTCCGGCGGTTTCGTTATGGCGTTCAGGTGAATTCATTAGGATTGACTGAGCAGCAACCGGAAAACAATGTCTATCGCATCTTGTTGGAAATGCTGGCGGTGGTTCTGTCCAAAAATGCCCGTGCGCGCGCTGTGCAATTGCCCGCATGGAACGAGGCCTTGGGCCTGCCGCATAAATGGGACCAGCAATGGTCATTGCGAATGCAGCAGATTGTGGCCTTTGAAACCGACCTGCTGGAATATGGCGACATATTTGACGGCTCTGAGGTGATCACGGCCAAAGTGAACAATTTAAAAAAGGCGGCGTATGAAGAATTGGAGCGCATTGAAGACATAGGCGGCGCGTTGGCCGCTGTCGAGACCAGTTATATGAAACAGCGACTTGTCATCTCGAATGCGGAGCGTTTGCTGGCGATTGAATCAGGTGCGAAGACGGTGGTCGGGGTGAACGCTTTTACGGAATCTGAAAGATCCCCACTGGAGGCCGCGGGCGGGGATGCGGTGATGAGCGTGGGCGATGATGTGGAAGATGCCCAAATTGCGCAGCTTCAAGCTTGGCGGAAATCCCGTGATCAGGGCCGAGTGGACACGGTACTGGCAGCGCTCAAAAAAGCTGCTGAAACCGGCGAAAACATCATGCCCCCCTCCATTGCGGCTGCTAAAGCCGGGGTGACCACGGGCGAATGGGGGGAAACGCTGCGCCAGGTCTTTGGCGAATACAGAGCGCCCACGGGTGTCAAAAGTGGTGTGATGCGCGTGCTGGTGGGAGGCGAAGAAGAAGATTTGGAGGCCGTGCGGCGTTCGGTCGATGAACTATCGGCGAAGCTTGGCCAGCGTTTGACGTTTCTGGTGGGTAAACCCGGTCTGGACGGGCACTCCAATGGCGCCGAGCAGATCGCCGTGCGTGCCGCTGATTGCGGTATGGATGTGCATTATGAAGGCATTCGCCTGACGCCTGAGCAGATTGTTGAAGCCGCCAAAAAAGACGGTGTGCATGTGGTGGGGCTGTCTATTCTGTCAGGCTCTCATGTGCCTCTGGTGCGCGATGTTATGGGTCGATTGCGGGCGGAAGGTTTGGGGCACATCCCTGTGATCGTTGGCGGTATTATACCCGCTGACGATGTGCGGACATTGAAACAGATGGGGGTGTCCCGGGTTTACACGCCAAAAGATTTCCAACTGACTCCGATCATGGCCGATGTGGTTGCTCTGGTCGCCAAAGAGCAGGCGTAAATCCTAAAAGCCACAATTAAGGCGGGCCAGCCACATTTGCCCCAAGTCTGCCGTTTTTGCCACAAAATCACCCTACCTGCCCTTACATTTCCTTTTTGTGGGCCCAACACGTCCCGATTTGACGCGCAATCTTTAACCATGCCGAAAGATTCGGGGGACACGTGTTCAGTATTTTCTCTTCGGAACTTTCACAAGATCCAAAAGTGGACATGAAAAGAAAGCACGGGGCGCAAAATGGCAATTTCAAATCCTTTCCAAAAGAAAGACATCCTGGACGAAACGTTCGGGTTTGATCGTCTTCAGAAATTACAGCATGCATTGGCTCAGCAGACCGGTATTGAGGAAGAAGACGTTGGTACAATTCTGACGGCAAGCGATTTCGTTCGGTTCATTGACCGGAAAATCGTGAGCCTGCGGCAACGCTTGGTGACAGAATTGGACCACCCGTCCTGGGGGCCCAAGGGCAGCAGAAAAATCGCTGAGAAAGCCCAGACTGTAGAATTTGAAAAACTGAAAGCCGACACCGCGCAGGACTCCGATCTGGTCACGCTGATGTCCGACCAAAATGTGGAAGGCCAGGACAGTCTGATCAAAATTTCTCAAAATCTCGATCAGAGTGAACGCTATTTTCATTTTTCATGGCTTTATCTGGGCGCTGCCCTGATTGGCCTGATGGTGATGAGCGGCGCTTTGTTTGTCGATTATCAAATCATGAACGAGTTCTGGACGCGTATTTTGTCCAATGAATTTATGGAGGTGCCTTCGAGCCTATCGAGCAGTGTGATTTCAAAATCTGCGCAGGTGATATTTGCGACCGCCGCGTTTCATTTTTTCCTGAATAAATTACCCAGTATCGGGCGCACCGCCTATATCACTGTTTTTTTCGCGCTGACGGCCATCATGATCACAGGCTTCGGGTTTATGAATGCCAACATCTCTATGCCGACAGATCCCGACCGCATTATGGCGTCTACGGAAGAAGAGGTTCCCTCGATGAACGATGCTTTGGTAGCCATGGGATTGGCTCAGCCTGAAGAACTCGTCATCTCGGCTCCTGTGGAGGTCCAAGCCCGCACATCAAATTTTGTTGAATTTGGTTACTTCATGGAAGATGCCCGCCCGATTTTGTGGATGCTGGTGCCGGGGTTGGTCTTCCTGGTGGTGACTGGGATTGGCGCACTCTCCTTGCAGGTGGCGGAGCATAATGTTCAGAACTTTGTGAAGTCGCTGGATTATCCAAAACGTAAGAAGCGGGCGAACGAACTGGATGAACTCACACGCTTTAAGGCGATTGCCCAGAACATGCAGGGCAGAACCAGGCAGCCTGCAGCCGGTAATGTATTCACTGCCGTGCCCCGTCAAAATGACGCGGCGTAATGATCTAGAACAAAAAATCCAGAAGACAACATTTTGGAATGAGAGGACGGGACTAATGTTTATGAGAACTTTAACAGCATTGATCATCACCTTCGTCGTTGCAGCTACGGGCTACATTACGTTTTCGGACCAACTGAGCGCCAAGGAGCAGCCACTAGAGGATGTCGTGCGCCCAGAACGGATTGTTATAGGTTTAGATCTGTCCACCAGTAATCCTCTGGTGGATGATAAGATGTATGCGGCGAAGTTGGCGCGAAATGTTTCAGCTCAAATAAAAAATCTGCCACCCCGTTCTGAAGTTTGGGTTCGGACCTTTGGGGCGTATGATTCCAATTCAAACACCCTGCGATTTAATGAAGTTGTGTCTGCGCGCAACCGGCCTGAAAAAGTTGCCAATGGTGTGGAAACTCTGATTTCAAATATTCCGACATTGATCGAACGGGGTTTTATCAAAGGCCAGCCCAATACGAACATTGTCGGTTTTTTGGAAAATATGACGCAGGTTGCTGATTGCAGCGATACCATCAAGACCACGTTTATTCTGCTCACAGATGGGGTGGAAGAATCGGAGTATGCCGATTTGAGAATGCCCTCCTCGCATCTTCCGGCAAGTGTCATGGTGTCGAACCATGCGCAGTGCCATGAATTGCAGATTTTAGGGTTGGGTCAAGGTTTGGGCAGTCCCAGTGAGACACGCCGCCTGCGCGAAACCTGGTCCAATTGGTCTGCCGGCGCTGGCCGCCCTTTCATCAGTTTTGTCGGTCTGAATGACTGGTAGGCCCTTGCTGCCAAACATGAATTAGCCCCGCCTCGGCCTCTGTCAGAGCCCCAGTGCTTAATACTGGGACCCCGGCAGAGGCACTTTTTTGAGACTTTTCATTGCCATCTTGCTGAATTTGGGGAACCATGAGGTTTACACGTTAGGGGCGAATGCGATCACATCCTTGGTGGGGGCAGAGCATGGGGCTGCGGGGATACTCATCCCTTGAAAAAGCTTTTCATTTCAGGCTATTGGGCCAGCTTGAGAGAAAAATCAAAAGCCAGTCCACGCTTCAGGCTGCCGATTTTCAACATCATCTTGAGTTGCAGATTGGTGATCTATCGGAGCGTCTGGCGATTGAACCTGACAGACCAACATGGGGGCCCCGATTACCCTTGAGCTCGCGTGATCGCACACAGGCTGATCCAGGCATAGGGATTAATGCCAATCTTGTTTACAGCCAACGAATGCAGCGGTTTCGCGGTCTCTATCTTCTGGCGATCCTGGTCGGTGCGGTGGTGGCCGCAGGGGCCCTTTATTTTGATTATTATATCATGACAGAATTCTGGACGCGGGTGTTGGCCGATGAATTTATGGAGGTGCCTCCCAGCCTTGTCGGTAGTGTGGTGTCGAAATCAGCTCAGGTGATTTTTGCTACGGCGGCATTTCATTTTTTGCTGAGCTCTTTGCCATCCTTCGGGCGAAAACTATTTATCTGGGTCTTTTTTCTTCTGACATTCGGCATGATCGCGGGGTTTGGTCTGTTGAACGCCAATATTTCCATGCCTGCTGACCCTGAGGCCTTGGCGCCGTCGGCGGGTCAGGGACCGACTTCTCTTAAGGATGCGTTGGGAGATCTGGGATTGATCCGGTCTGAGCGGGAAGCGGTTGCGCCAGCATCACCGCCGGGACAAGTGGAGACATGGATCAGAAATGCTCGGCCCGTTCTGTGGTTGGTGGTGCCGGGTCTTGTGTTTTTAGTGGTGACGGGGATTGGCGCTTTATGCCTGCAATTGGCGGAGGTGAATTTAACCAATTTCGTCACCTCACGTGATTACACCAGCCGGCGTAAGGAAGCCGCTTATCTGGCCGAGCTGCAACTCTATAAAACCCTGGTCGATCGCCTGGTGGAGGAAAGGGCGTGAAAGGATGTTGAATCACGTACCATGGGCGCGTTTTGTTTGCTTATGTTTGTGCGCCTATGCATCAGTGTTGCCGTTCGGTGAAGTTGTGGCCGATCCAGTTAAGGTGCAGGGCGAGCGATTGATCATCGGCCTTGATCTTAGTCAAAGCAATCCGTTGGTCACCAAACCTCTTTATGCGCAAAAGCTAGCCAAGCGGGTTGGGGATCAGATACGCGGCTTGCCATTGCGCTCATTGGTCCTCATTCGCACATTCGGAGATTCGGATGGGACACGCAACACATTGCGCATCGATGAAGTGGTGTCGGCGCGCAACCGCCCGGAGACCATCGCTGCGTCTGTGGAACTTTTGATCGCCAGCGTGCCTCAATTGGTGTCGGATGGCCGGTTGGAAATGCAACCCAGCACTCATATCATTGCGTTTATTAAAACCATGCACCTAGCCATCGGTGAATGCCGCACGCCCACAACATTTATTTTGCTCAGTGATGGGCTCGAGGATTCGGAATATGCCCGTTTGAAAAATCCTGGCGCTCATCTGCCCCCTCTCGACATACGCGCCCCTCAGGACAAACGTTTTAAATGCGATGAGTTGCAGATTCTGGGGCTGGGTGAAGGTTTGCCGAGGCAATCGGATGTCGATCATCTGCGCGACGAGTGGCAAAACTGGGCCAGTGGTGATGGCCCCTTCCAACGCTTTAGTGGCTTGCGGGATTGGTGAGACCTAACATCTCGCGAATATCGTCTGGTGTCGCGCCGCTCTCAGCCAAGCTTTTCAGTGTCATATCCTTGTCGCGTTTGGCAAGGCGCCGTCCGCTATCATCACAAATGAGTTTGTGGTGGGCATAGTGCGGCGTGTCCAAACCTAAAAGCGCTTGCAGCAGGCGCTGGACGTGCGTGGCGGGGAACAGGTCTTCGCCGCGTGTCACCAAAGTGATGCCAGCCATGTGATCATCAAGCGTAACAGCCAGATGGTAGCTCACCCCATAGTCCTTCCGCCCCAAGACGATATCTCCAAAAAGTGTGGGATTGACAGCTATAGGCCCAGCCTCGCCTCTTGGGCCCTGGCCCTCTTCATGAAAGTTGAGTGCCGTCTGATCTACGGCGTGAAGGGCTTTGCCGATATCCAGACGCCAAGCGTGATTCGCGCCTGAGGCCAGCAGCCGGTGGCGTTCAGAGGAGGGCAGGGCGCGGCATGTGCCGGGATAAAGCGGTCCATCCGGGCCGTGGGGCGCTGATCCCATGCGTGCGACTTCTTGCATGATTTCTTTGCGTGTGCAGAAGCACGGATAGAGGAGTCCCTTTTCGCGCAAAGCGTCCAATCCGGCGCGATAGCTTGGCAAATGATCTGATTGCCGGCGCACCGGTTCTTCCCATGTCAGGCCGAGCCAGGCAAGGTCTTCCAGAATCTGTTCCTCGAATTCAGGGCGGCAACGGCCTTTGTCGATGTCTTCAAGGCGCAGGTGAAACCGCCCTCCTTTTTGCCGCGCCTTGTCATGGGCTTTTAGGGCGGCAAAGGCATGCCCTAGATGCAGAAAGCCTGTTGGGCTCGGGGCAAAACGGGTCACAGGCGTATTCATCGGGAGATCACCATACATATTTATCCAGCGTTCATTTGTTTC
>JAJFIO010000222.1 GCA_021774915.1 Alphaproteobacteria bacterium | reverse complement strand
GGCCCCACCTTATCCCTCAACAGGCGGACGCGCTTTGCCCAGCGCGTCCGTTCCCGTTTTTACTTGTGAGTTCGTACAGGAATGCCACGACTTAAAAGGGATCGTGTTTGTCTGTTTCTCATTCTGTGAAACGTTTGAATGAAAATTTGTTTCCCATTTTCTGTAGATTTTATTGGGACAACATACCTCCGCCTTTGGATTGGGCTTTGGTAACACACGGTTGCGAATCGTGGGCGTTTGCGCTCTACAACGACGAGTCCGCAGTTTATTATATCAGGTAGAATCGCAAAATCTTCTAAGCCAATGTCAGGGTGTTCATCTCGAACGTGCAAAAATGTTTCTCGCGAGAGGTAGACATTTTGATTTGCGTGAGCCCCTATTGCGATAGACACAGTGGTTTCGACAGGACAAATAATAATTTTGTCCAGCATTCCAGACGCCAGCCCCTTGAGTATAGGTATAGTAACCATGGCAAAAAAACGTGAAACATTAGCGCAACCGCATCCTAAAGGCGAGTCAGAATCTGTGGATAACCATAAACCTATTCCTTTCGACGACGCCTTGCGTGTGCTTGTAAACACGCCACCGAAGCCGAAGAAGAATCCGGCTGAAGATAAAGAGCCAGAAAAATAGTGCGCTGGTACATGTGGCCGCCATTGCTTTGGCTTAGTGATCTGGGCGTGTGGCTGCGACGAAAACAGGTTGCGGCGGTATTCAGTGATGTTGAAGCCACGTCCCGGCTCTAGTAAACCCTGCCCAAGAGGTGTCTTCGCCAAACTCTAGGGCCATTACCGAATCATCCCGTGTAAGTTCAGTGCCGCCATCGGTTCCGGGATTTTCGAGGCGTGACTTGATTTGGCCTGCGTTTAGTCCGGTGTTTACTAGAAACCCGAACGTGCCACCATCATCAGACGAAAACGCAAGCTGCATATCGTTTCTGGAAATACTGGATAGCGTACTCTGAACAAATGGGGCGGCAGACCGAATACGGTCCAACATTGGGCCATCACCGCCAAGCTTAATTAGAACTAAATATTTCGAGTCATCAGGCATCTGCAAATTCCGGCAAATCTTCGCCGTGCGTGCTTACTTTCGCGCCGCAAGAAGGACATACCCAAAAATGGCTGCTGATTATCACTTCTCCATTCCATTGGAGGATCGATTTCGTCCTGCGCTCGTAGCAGTTTGTACAGAGGGCATGACCTGGTTCTCCGTTTGCTTCCGATTTTTTAAGCAAGTAAACCAAAGCGCTAGAGTAGGCGCATTTTGTAAGTTTGTATCTTTGCTTCTCAGTTTCCCATGCTTCAAAGCCAGCCACTTCTTCTTCAAGCTCGCGTACGCGCTCAACCAACGCCATCTGCGCCGCTTGCGCAGTCAGGATATGTTCCTGAAGTTCTATGGCCACAGCGTTGCGACCGGAAGCATCGTTGATGTCCTTCAATCCCTTCGCCGTATCAAGCATGGTCTTGAATGCGCTGAGGCCAGCAAAGACTTCGCTCACCATTTCAACCTCCGTACTGGTTCATAAATGTCGAAACATCATTGGTCAGACTGTGCCGCCTTCAACGAGCCAGCTTACCCTGCCGGGCCTTGTGATTGTGGCGGTTTAAATCTGACAGCGGATAATATCCATCGCGCTGTCTCCGCGCCGGTAACCCTGGCGGGGCGCTTCCGAGGCTTCGTCGACGATCCCGAGGCTAGTGGTTTCATCAAGGCGGAGTAGTTTCCAGCCCATCCGCTCGTTACTAACGCTCCCGCCGCGAACTTGCCAAACGCGCATTAGTTCGTCGCCCTTGCTGCTTTCACCGGCGGCATGGACCTCTACGATTCGAATGTAACCGTCGTAACGAACTTCTAGTCTTTTGCCAGAGTTCAGTGCATCACAGGCTGCATGCCACCACATTGTTGAGTTCTCTCGTTTCAGGCGATTGCAGGAGAGAGATATTATCACTTACGATATTGGTATCTCAAGTATATAAACGCCAAACATAGATCCGCCTCGCAATATCATTCATCCGCCTTTTAACCATCCACATGGATGGGAGGTTGATATTCGTATTCCGCCGCAGGCGGCTCGAAATGGAAATACCGACGGCCCTTTCTTGCGGATATTTGTACAAAAAGATATAATTAAAAAAGGTAATTCCACGTAGGGTAGAAAGGAACGCGCGCGCACGACGCATCTTAAAGTGGTCTGGAATCGGGTTGGTGCTCCTGATTGCCTTCGCGTTGCTTTGGATTTTTTGGTTGTGGCGCTTTTTTGCCCCTGGTCCTTTGAATCCGCCGGTTGCCAATCCGCAATACTCAATCAGTGAATGCCTCGTTCGAACTGCAGTAGTCTATCCAGATGGCGGAAAAAACGAAACCGCCAGGGACAATGTCGCGGCGGACCTCATGGATTTCATGGTCGAAGCGATTTATGAAAAGCGAACGCCTATTGTTTCCATGCGGACAAATATTCCTCGGGACGAAAATCTGTATGCACTGTTTTCGCAAAAATGCGACCGCAAGGAACAAATGATGCAGATACTCGCGGATGCTTATCATCAAAAATTTCCAAACGGCGCGCGGCTCACGGTAACGAAAGACCTGGTTCAAACTAGCGTGGATACGATTAAACACAGCGGTGTGTTTTGGACGGACGGCTCGCCTGTTGAGGAAAAGAAGAAGGAACAATAAGAACACCGCCGTGATCCAAAGCAGGGCCGACGCCAAGGATGCGAAAAATCGACTAAATTTCTACTCTTTGCATCGCCGTGGCGTATGGGGCACCTTCAACCTGGACCAACTGTTCGGGGAACAAACCACATGGCGTTACGGCTTGTCGGGGCCGGTTTCGGCCGTACTGGAACGAAATCGTTGAAGGCGGCGTTGGAGACATTGGGCATCGGCCCGTGTCATCACATGGCGGAAGTGCGGGCCCATCCCGAGGAACAGCATTTCTGGATCGCGGCGGCGCGCGGCGATTTGCCGGACTGGGACGCGGTGTTCGCCAATTATGGCGCCTGCGTCGATTGGCCGTCGGCCTATTTCTGGCGCGAAATCGCGGCGCATTTCGCCGACGCCAAGGTGCTGCTCTCCGTGCGGCCGGCGGATGACTGGGTGCGCAGCATCCACGCCACCATCTACCGCAGCCTGACCGACCTCCATCGCCCGCCGCCGGGCCCGGAACGCGACCGCCAGGACGCGGTCCGCGAGATCATCTTCAACAAGCAGTTCGGCGGCCAACTCGGCGACCGCGACGCGGCGCTGAAGGTCTATCGCGACCACATCGCCGAGGTCCAGGCCACCATCGCCCCGGAACGGCTGCTGACCTACGACGTCGCGCAGGGCTGGGAGCCGCTCTGCAACTTCCTCGACCTGCCGGTTCCGGACGAACCGTTTCCGTTCACCAACACAACCCGGGAATTCCAGGAACGCGCGGCGGCACGCAAGCGAGGGTAGGGGTTGGCTCGCTGCGCCTAAATATTCTCGGTGTGTCGTAGCGGCGCGTATGGACTTGAGCGCGGCATTACTTGCGTTCGATCTTCTTTCGGCAATTTGGAGTCCTTCCCATGCTTGCATCCTTCAAGCTAACGGGTCCCGTGGGGGCCAACGTCCGGGTCAACCGCGAGGATACGGTGCGCACGAAACAGGCGTTGCAACACCTCGGGTTTCTGGCGCCGCCGGAGGAAGGGCTGACCGCCATCGCCGATGACGCGATGATTGACGGCATCGTGGCGTTCCAGAAAGAAAATGGAATCGCCAAGGATGGCGCGATGAAGCCGGGCGGTCCAACCGAAAAGTTGATACGCGCGGCGTTGTTCGAACAAGAAAACGGTTCCGATCATCAGGGGAAATCGGCCTTCCAGGTTGGGTC
>JAJFIO010000221.1 GCA_021774915.1 Alphaproteobacteria bacterium | reverse complement strand
GCTTATGCGCTATCTGACGCCTATCCAAAAACAGATGGTTTTTGACCTTGGTCTTGCGGGCTTGAGTTTTCCTCATGTCGCGCGCCGTATCTATCCGCGAGACAATGATGCGGCTCACGTGCTCGGCTATGTCGACGCTGATAATAAAGGTATTTCTGGCATTGAACAGTCGTTGAATGAAATCATTGTGCAAGCGGGCTTGGGCGGCGGTGTGGTGACGCTCTCGCTGGATATGCGCGTTCAACATGTGGTGCAGGATGAACTGGCGCGCGCCATCGATAAGTTCAGTTCGATCGGTGGGGCGGGATTGGTGCTCGATGTGCGCACGGGAGAAGTGTTGGCCTTGAGTTCCCAGCCAGATTTTAATCCTAATGGCGCCCAGAAGGTTGATGAAAATACCCATTTCAATCGCATCACCAAAGGCAATTATGAAATGGGTTCGGTATTCAAAATGTTTACCCTCGCCATGGCACTGGATGCTGGTGTTGTGACGATGAATGACGGGTACGATGCATCGCGTCCCATGCTTATTGGCGGTAGACAGATAAATGATTACCATGGGAAAAACCGGCGGCTCAGTGTTCCCGAAATTTTTGCCTATTCTTCGAATATTGGCACAGTAAAAATTGCCCGTGATGTCGGTATTCCCCGCCATCAGGCATTTCTGCGCAGCCTCGGCTTGAATCAACCTGTGCCGATTGAATTAACTGAAGTGAGCATGCCGAGGGTGCCAAGCCAGTGGCGGGAAATACGTGCGGCCACTATTTCCTACGGTCACGGCATTTCAGTTTCGCCGCTACACCTGGCGCGCGCGGCGGCGGCTCTGGTGAATGGCGGTCTTCTGGTAGAGCCAACTATCTTAAAACGTGAGGCGTCCCCTGACACCCCGGCTGTACGCGTGATCTCGAAGGCCACCAGTGAGCAGATGCGACAGCTCCTGCGCCTGGTGGTCACGGATGGAACAGCGCGGCAGGCGGATGTTGAAGGCTATTTTGTCGGCGGGAAAACCGGGACAGCCGATAAATATAACAGCCAGGCGCGACTTAATACATTTGTTGCCACATTTCCCATTCAGGATCCTCAATACGTGGTGCTGATGATGCTTGATGAGCCCAAAGGCATTGAAGAAACCTTTGGTTTTGCGACAGCGGGCTGGACGACAGCTCCTCTGGCGCGTGATGTCATCAGCCGGATTGGTCCGTTACTGGGTGTTTTACCTCAGAAATGGCCACCGGATCGTTATCAGCAAGCATCGTTGATCTTGCCATGAAATTGATGGGGCTATGCGACTAACACACCTCCTTGACGGAAAGGCGCATGTGGAAAATATGCCGCAGGAAGTAGATATTCGAGGATTGACAGCCGACAGTCGCCAGGTGGCTCCGGGATTTTTGTTTGCAGCTTTGCCGGGCAGTCAGATGGATGGCGCCAAATTTATCGGCGAGGCGCTTGCCCGCGGTGCATCTGCTATTCTCGCCGCGCCGGATGTAAATCTCGCCGTGCACGGATGGGTCGAATCTGATGAAGCGGCCATTATCCGAGACATGAATCCGCGCCAGCGTCTCAGTTTGATGGCTGCCGCCTTTTATGGCGCTCAGCCGGATGTAGTGGCGGCGGTCACTGGCACAAACGGAAAAACTTCCGTAGCCAGTTTTGTGCGGCAGATTTGGACCCTTATGGGGCTTGATGCCGCCAGCCTGGGAACTCTTGGCGTGGTGCATGGCGAGGGGTATGAGGCTTTGCAGCATACAACGCCAGACCCGGTTAAAATACACAGTACACTGAAAAAATTGAAAGAACAACATATAAACTATCTGGCACTGGAAGCATCCAGCCATGGACTGGCGCAATATCGCCTTGATGGCGTACGCATAAAGGCTGCGGCTTTCACCAATCTCAGTCAGGATCATCTCGATTATCACGCAAGTTTTGAAGATTATTTTTTTACCAAGTTACGTTTGTTCGGCGAAATGCTGCCACCCTCCGGCGTTGCGGTGCTGAATGCCGATTCGCATATCTATGATGAAGTGGAGGCTTTGTGCTGGGCGCGGGGTCAAAGCGTGATCGCGGTGGGTGAAGGGGCGCCGGAGCTTAGGCGCCATATCCACTTGGCGGCGCGCACCCCCACGGCCCATGGCCAGGAATTAAGTGTTCGTTGGGAAGGGCAGGCCTATGAAATTCATCTGCCGCTCGTGGGAGCGTTTCAAGCTTCCAATGCGCTGATCGCCGCAGGCCTTGTGATTGCGTGTGGTGCGCAAGCACAACAAGTTTTCCCACTGCTGGAAAAATTGGAAACGGTACCCGGTCGCCTTCAGGTCGTGGGCAGAACGAGGCAAGGCGCGCCGGTCTTTGTCGATTACGCCCACACGCCTGATGCGCTTACCAATGTCTTGCAGGCGGTGAGGCCGCATTGCAGCGGGCGGCTTTATGTGGTGTTCGGCGCAGGGGGAAACCGCGATCAAACCAAACGCCCGCTTATGGGCAAAGCCGCTGCGGATAATGCCGATGTGGTGACAGTGACAGATGATAATCCGCGCCATGAGGATCCCGCCGCTATTCGCCGGGCGATCATGGAAGGCGCTCCCCACGCAGGGCAAGTCGCCGATCGCGGTCAGGCTATTGAAGGCGCCATTGAGGCGCTTGAGGGGGGGGATGCTTTGGTGGTGGCGGGCAAGGGCCATGAGACCGGTCAAATCATCGGTGATCAGATCATCCCCTTTAACGATGCTGAAGAAGTCCGTCGCATCCTGTTGGCAACTGGGGGTGCATTGTGAGCAGTCAGGTATTATGGACAGCTGAAGCGGCGACGCAGGCGACTGGGGGCCAGTTGACGGGGCGTAGCGACTGGGCTGCCAGTGGGGTGTCGATCGACAGTCGCAGCCTTGAACGAGGAGATTTATTTGTGGCGTTGATAGGGCCGCACCGCGACGGACACCGATATGTGCCAAGCGCGATGGAAGCGGGCGCTTCAGCGTGCGTGGTGTCCGAACCAGTGCAGGGATTGACGCCCGAAACGCCTTTGCTGGAAGTCGAGGAGACACTGGGCGCGTTGAACGCCTTGGCCGGGGCGGCTCGCGCGCGCTGCGCCGCCAAGCGGATCGCCATCACGGGAAGCGTCGGCAAAACCAGTACTAAGGAGATGGTGCGGCATGTCCTTGAACGCCAGAGTAAAACCCACGCCTCGGCGGCGTCTTACAATAATATGTGGGGCGTGCCTCTCACCCTGGCGCGGATGCCTGAAGACACGGTCTATGGTGTGTTTGAAATCGGCATGAATCACGCTGGGGAAATCACGCCTCTGGCCCAGCTTGTTCATCCTCATGTTGCGGTGATCACCACGGTGGCGCCGGTGCATCTTGAGTTTTTCTCCGGGGTGGATGCCATTGCTGACGCCAAGGCGGAACTTTTTGACGGCATGGACAGCTCAGGGATAGCGGTGCTGAATGCCGACAATGAACAGTTTGACCGTTTACACGCCGCGGCACGGGAGAAGGGCTGCTCCGTCGTTGCCTTTGGCGCCGCGCCGCGCGCTCATGCGCGCATGATCGCCACCGCCACGCGCGGCGATGAATGTGATGTGACGGCTGATATTTGCGGCCTCAAGGTGCGGTATACTTTGCCTGTTCCGGGTCATCACTGGGTGATGAACTCAGTGGCGGTCTTGGCGGCAGTGCATATAGTGGGAGCCGACGTGCATCAGGCGGCTGAGGACCTGTCAACCATTGAAGCGCTGAAAGGGCGGGGGCAGCGACAAGTTATTCAAAGTGCAATTGGGGATTTCACTCTGATTGATGAGAGTTATAACGCCAACCCCGCTTCTATGAACGCGGGCATCGAGACTCTGGGCGCGGCCTGTCTTGCCGGGCGGGGGCGGCGCATAGCCATCTTGGGCGATATGCTGGAACTGGGCGCTACCGCGCCGCAGTTTCATGAGGCGCTAGCGGCATCTCTCGAAAGAGCTGAGATTGATCTGGTCTTTCTTGTGGGGCCCCATATGAAACATTTATGGGAGGCGGTGCCTCGGTCTATGCGCGGGTCTTGGGCCCCCACTTCCGAGGAGATGGCGTCCCACCTGGCGCAGGAGATTGCTGCCGGTGAGGCATTGCGGGAAGGCGATGCAGTGATGGTCAAAGGCTCGTTGGGAAGCCGTATGGCGCCACTTGTCGATCTCTTTGAGGGTCTCGGCTTGCACGGCCTCAAGTCAGCAAAATCGATATAAACTGAAGGGCGTCTTTATCACATGCTTTATGAATTTCTTGTTCCTTATGCAGATCAAATGCCTGTGTTGAATGTGGTGCGTTATATCACTTTTCGAACAGGCGCGGCGATCATGACTGCCATGATTGTATGTTTTATCTTCGGGCCATTCATCATTACCTGGCTCAAAAGCAAACAGCGTTTTGGACAACCGATCCGTGAAGATGGTCCGGAATCTCATCTAATCACCAAGCAGGGAACGCCGACTATGGGCGGGGTCATGATTCTGCTCGGCATCTTTGTGGGAACCGTATTGTGGAGTGATTTGCACAACCAATATGTCTGGGCGGTTATGGCCATCACGCTGGGGTTTGGTTTGGTGGGATTTGTCGATGACTATCAGAAAGTCACAAAAGGATCGAGCGGGGGGATCTCAGGGCGTCTTCGTTTGCTCGTCGAATTTGCCATTGCTGGCGCAGCCGTGGTCTGGATGATGATTATTTCCGGTGGCGCTGATGGTCCCACAAGTGGGATTGCTGCTTCACTTGCGCTGCCCTTTTTCAAAGATGTATTCATCAATTTTGGCTGGTTTTTTGTGGCCTTCGCCGCTTTTGTTATTGTTGGTTCGTCCAACGCCGTCAATCTCACTGATGGACTTGACGGATTGGCGATCGTGCCCGTGATGATCGCAGCGGCCTGTTTTGGTTTTATCTCCTATATGGTCGGTAATGCCGTTTTCGCTGAATATCTGCAACTGACGTTCATCACCGGCACTGGCGAGCTGGCGATATTCTGTGGTTCGCTGCTTGGCGCAAGTCTGGGGTTTTTATGGTTTAATGCCCCCCCTGCTATGGTGTTTATGGGGGATACGGGGTCGCTGTCTTTGGGGGGGGCGCTGGGCGCTATCGCTGTGGCGGTCAAGCATGAAATTGTTCTGGGCATTATCGGCGGTCTGTTCGTTCTGGAAACGGTGTCGGTGATGGTTCAGGTGGTGTCGTTCAAGCTCACGGGTAAGCGTGTCTTCAGGATGGCGCCCATCCACCATCACTATGAGAAACTGGGTTGGGCTGAGTCGACGATCGTCATCAGGTTCTGGATTATTGCCGTCATTCTGGCGCTGATCGGTCTGTCATCGTTGAAATTGAGGTAGGAATGATTCCTGTTCACGCCTTTCGTGGGTGCCATGTGGCGCTCTTTGGATTGGGACGCAGCGGCCTTTCAGCGGGGCGTGCGCTGATGGCGGGCGGCGCCATCGTGCACGCCTGGGATGATGGCGCTGAGGCGCGGGATAATGCGGAAAATGAAGGGCTCACGCTGGATGATCTCTATGAAGCCGACTGGTCGCAGTTTTCTGCTCTGGTGCTGAGTCCGGGCATACCCCTGACCCACCCTGAGCCCCACGCACTTGTGCTGAAAGCCCGCGCCCATGATTTGGAGATCATTGGTGATGTCGAGCTTTTTGCCAGGGAGCTGGAACATCTCGATGTGCCGGGCGGAAAACCGATGGTAATCGCTGTGACCGGCACGAATGGAAAATCAACAACGACGACCCTGATTGCGCATATCCTCAACTCTTGCGGTTATCGGGCCATGGCAGGCGGCAATATCGGCCAAGCGATCCTTGATTTACCTCCGCCCACTTATCGATCCGTTTACGTAATTGAGATGTCGTCCTATCAGATTGACCTGACCCGATCGCTCCGGCCCGATGTTGCAGTTTTGTTGAACATTACACCTGACCATCTGGAGCGCCATGGCGGGTTTGAAGGCTATGTGGCGACTAAGGCAAAAATATTTGAGGGTCAGAGTTCAGAAGGGATTGCCGTTATCGGTGTGGATGATTCGCAGACCCAGGAGATTTGTACACGTATTTCTTCAAGAAAAGCGCACCAGGTCATACCGGTCTCTGTGGGCAATGCCCTTGGGCGTGGGATCTATGTGATTCATGGCGTGCTTTATGATGGCGTTGTTCGCCCCACCAAAAAAGTGGTTGATTTAAATGAGGCTCATGGTCTGCCCGGTGCGCACAATTGGCAGAATGCCGCTATCGCCTTTGCGGCCATAAGGGGCTTGCTGAAAGATCACCTCAAGCTGGCAGATGCGATTTTATCTTTTCCGGGTCTGGCGCACAGGCTGGAGGAAGTGGGCCGTTTGGAGAAGGTGCGCTTTATCAATGATTCCAAGGCCACCAATGGCGAAGCCGCGGCACGTGCGCTGGCGGCCTATGAAAATATTTTCTGGATTGCCGGTGGGCAGGCCAAAGCGGGTGGTATCGAAGCGTTAAAGCCCTTGTATTCGCGTGTCTCGAAGGCCTATCTCATCGGCGAAGCGGCGGATGAATTTGCTGCCTGCCTTGAAGGTGCCGTTACTTATGTCAAGTCAGGGGATCTGAAAACCGCTCTCGCCCAAGCAATGGAAGATGCATCCATCTACAGGCAAGGTGATCCGATTGTTCTGCTGTCACCAGCTTGTGCATCATTTGATCAGTTTAAGGATTTTGAGCAGCGAGGAGACGCCTTTCGAGCCATGGTTCAGAAGGTGACGGCACAGCAGGCTTGCGAGATAGTAGCAGGAGAGACCGTGTCATGATCGCTCTTAGTCGAACCGATCGATCTGTTCTGGGCCAGTGGTGGTGGACCGTTGACCGCTGGGGTGTGGCAGCAATTGTCTTGCTGGTGAGTATCGGTATTCTACTGTCGTTTGCGGCATCTCCTGGTGTTGCGGTCAGATATGATTACCCGCAATTCTATTTTGTATATCGGAATTTTTTGTTTCTGGCGCCGTCGCTGGCGGTTCTGTTTGCCGTGTCCCTGCTGACGCCAAGGCAGGTGCGCCGTGTGGCCGCGCTGGTTTTTGTTCTTGCACTTGTTCTTCTCGTGGCGACGCCTTTCATTGGGGCGGAAATCAAAGGGGCGCGGCGCTGGATTCGAATCGGGTCATTTTCGCTTCAGGCTTCAGAGTTCATTAAGCCGGCCTTTATTGTGATGTCTGCGTGGTTGTTTTCAGAACAAAATCGCGATCAGTCCGTACCCGGAAATAGTCTGGCCATTCTCATGTTTTTAACCGTCGTGGGACTGTTAGTGCTGCAACCCGATTTTGGGCAAATCATGCTGCTCTCCTGCGCTTGGGGTCTGATGTTCTTTTTCTCCGGCCTGTCCTTGCCGTGGGTAGCGGCTTTGGGTGCGTGGGCGCTGTCGGGCGTGGCGGCGGCTTATCTGTATCTGCCTCATGTCACCAGTCGCATTGACCGTTTCCTGGATCCTGCGTCAGGCGATACCTATCAAGTGGACCGCGCGATGGATGCGTTTCAGGCGGGGAGCCTGTTGGGTTTGGGGCCTGGAGAAGGTCTGGTCAAGCGCTTTATTCCCGATGCGCATACTGATTTCATCTTTGCCGTTGCGGGGGAGGAATTCGGCTTGATTGCCTGCCTTATTTTGCTTGGAATTTTCTGTTTCTTTGTGATCCGTTGCCTGCTGCGGGCTGTGGCGGAGGAGGATCATTTTATCCAGCTCACGATTGCTGGCCTGGTGTCTCTCTTCGGCCTTCAGGCGATGATCAATATGGCGGTGACGCTTTCACTGCTCCCGGCCAAGGGAATGACCTTGCCTTTCGTTTCTTATGGCGGATCATCGCTGATGGCGAATTGCCTGACCGTCGGCATGTTGCTGGCGCTCACGCGCAGACGCGGCGCCACGGCGCTTGGGAATGAATTTGCATGATGATGGCGCCGCAGAACATATCGACCATAGTTTTAAGTGCCGGGGGCACGGGCGGGCATTTGTTCCCGGCTCAGGCTTTGGCGCAGGAGTTGAACCGCCGCCAGTGGCGGACGGTGCTTATTACGGATGAGCGCGGGCTCAAATGGCGGGAGAGCTTTCCCAATACTGATGTTTATGCGGTGCCGTCGGGAACCACGGAGCAGGCCGGGTGGCTGAACCGGATCCGGGCGGTAATATTGCTGACCCTTGGCGCCTTAAAAGCCTGGGGGCTGATGCGGCGCAAACGCCCCGACCTCGTAATCGGGTTTGGGGGCTATCCCATGTTGCCGGCGTTGTTCGCGGCGCTGATGTCAGGCCGGGTGACGGCGATCCACGAACAGAACGGCGTGATGGGCCGGGCCAATCGCCTGGTGGCGCCGCGCGTCAAAGCCATCGCTTTGACCTTCGCTGACCCAAAATTTCTACGCTCTGCGGATCGCTTCAAGGCAGGGATCACCGGCAATCCAGTGCGCGACAGCGTCATTGAGGCGGGCAAGCAAGCCTATTGTGCGCCTCAGGATAAAGGCCCGATCCACCTTCTGGTCTTCGGCGGCTCCCAAGGCGCGCGGATCCTGTCTGATGTGATGCCTGCCGCTTTGGCGCTTCTTCCCGAAGCGATCACATCACGGCTTGCAATCACCCAGCAATGCCGGGAAGAAGACCTCACTCGCTTGCGCGAAGCCTATCAACAGATCGGCATGACGGTGGAGCTTGACTCTTTCTTTGCCGACCTGCCCCGGCGGATGGCAGAGTCTCATCTCGTGATCTGCCGGTCTGGCGCATCGACCGTGTGCGAACTGTCAGTCATCGGACGGCCTTCTATTCTCATACCTTTACCGGGTGCGCTGGATGGTGATCAGGCGGCAAACGCGCGCGTGCTGGTCGAGGCCGGAGGCGGATGGATGATCGAAGAGAAAGGTTTAACGGCTGAAAGTCTGGCGGAGCATTTGTGCCGGCTTTTGTCTAATCCATCTGATCTGGTCCGGTCAGCTTCCGCCGCCAAAGCGCAAGGGCGCCCCAATGCCGTGCGCGCTCTAGCGGATATGGCGGAGCGTCTGAAGGCTGGTCAATCCCCATTTCCCCATCCGGAGACCGCGTAATGCTTTCCCTGCCTTTTAAAGTTGGCGCCATTCATTTTGTCGGTATCGGCGGCATCGGTATGAGCGGTATCGCTGAGGTGATGAATAATCTGGGCTATAAAGTGCAGGGCAGCGACCTGGCGGACAGCGCCAATGTCAAGCGTCTCAAGG
>JAJFIO010000023.1 GCA_021774915.1 Alphaproteobacteria bacterium | reverse complement strand
AGCCTTGGGATGAGGCCCATGGGTGAAGCCTGCCGGGTGAAGGGTCATCATGCCTGGTTTGATATTATCACGACTGAAGAATTCGCCGCGATGATAGAAGATCACTTCATCATAATCGTCATTGTTATGATAGAAGGGAACTTTCAATGCTCCTGGATCGCTTTCGATCGGCCGAGGGCAGAATGTGCACACCACAAACCGCTTTGACAAAAATGTGGTATGCGCCGATGGCGGTAGATGATAGCGGTGACTCATCAAAGGGCGAATATCGCGCCAATTGAGCCGCACGGGCGCCAGATCACCTTTCCAGCCCACCGCATCGAGCGGATTATAGGGATAGGTAATTCGAGACAACGTATCCCGCCGCTTCACCACCACGCTCCATTTTTGGTCGTTCTGCTGAACTTTAAATTTCTCATTGAGTGCTGGCGTATCGAGCACCGCCGGATCGAATATAGCATGGGGGCCAACTAATCCCCTATCGGGCAGCATAAAACTTTCATTGGTTGCTTGAATGGAGAGCACGGTGCAGGGCTCATCAGGCTCCAACCGCCACATCGTACCGCGCGGCATGAGGATATAATCGCCATCACAAAATTCGAGGTGACCGAAATCACAAAAAAGGCTCCCACAGCCTTCATGCACGAACAGCAAATCATCACCATCAGCATTGCGAACCAGATGGTTCATCGCCTGTTTCAGAGCGAACACACGAATGCATGTAGCGCTGTTTTCGAGAATTGTCTTGCCGTCCCAGGGAGAGGAGCTGTTCTCAAAGAGCTGATTGGCGTCAAACGCGCGCGGGCGCAGTGGGCCTTCAAACTCCACCCAATTGGTGGGAGGATGAGCGTGGTAAAAATGCGTAGCGGGCCCGAAAAAGCCTTCCTTGCCCATTTCACGCTCATAAGTGCCTTTTGGCAGATCAGCATGCGCCTGGCGCGAAACCAACCCTTGAGTGCGAGAGACCGGGATCCAATTTTTCATTCTTCAATAATCCTCTGACTGATCATCTTTTATAATTCGCAGTGAGGTTCAAAAGGCTTTTTTGGAAACTTCTGCGCGTCGTACGACATCACATCCGAGTGAGAAGATAGCAAACAGCCCTTACCGGGATGACTGCGCGTCTTTACATTAGTTACATCGGTAACTATCATGGAACCAGAACTAAGGCAATGATTTACCCATCAGCCCGATCAGCGCACATTGGTTCAAACCATTATCCTGACGAGTTAGGGCCTAAAATAAAGGTACTTTTTATCGTCTTGGATACTGATGCCCATCCATTCATTCTACAATAATAGGATACATCAACATGGCGCTTATCCCCTCGCTGCCCGACCGGTCTTTTTTGGCGGACGTTTTTCAGAAATTTCCACAAACGCTGAAACCCCTGCTGGAATATCACGATATCCTATTGCGAGGAGACAGCCCATTGAGCATAGCGGAACGCGAGATCGTCGCAGCTTATGTCTCAGGGCTTAACGCCTGCAACTATTGCTTTGGCGCACACAAGGCCCTCGCCGCAGCCTATGATGTCGAGCCTGAACTCTTCGATCAATTGATGAATGATGTGGAGGGAGCCGATATTGATGAGAAACTCAAACCAATCCTGCGTTACGTACGGAAACTGACACAAACCCCCTCAAAAATGACCCAGGCTGACGCCGATGCCGTCATCGCGGCCGGCTGGGATGACCAGGCGATTTTCGATGCCGTATCTGTGTGCGCCCTGTTCAATTTCATGAATCGCATCATCGAAGGCACAGGCGTAGAACCCCAGACGGAAGAAGAACGCCCTTCAAAAGAAGCGCTTAAAGACCGGAGTTATATGGATTGGGGCCGGTCCATCGGCGTCATCAAATAAGGAGGTATTCTTGACCTTGGCGAAGAGACCTACACTTCAACTTGAAGGCTTTCTACCCTATAGATTATCAATCCTCACAAATCGTATCAGCTCGACCATTGCTCAAGCCTATTCGCAGCAATTCGGGCTCACCATCCCTCAATGGCGGGTGATGGCTGTCTTGGGTGAAACTGCCGGGCTCAGCGCCAATGAGGTTGCCCAGCGTACAGCCATGGATAAAGTAGCGGTTAGCCGGGCCGTTGCCAGCCTGGAAAAGAACGGTCGCCTGGACAGAAAGCTCACAGCCAAGGACAAACGCCGCTCCATCCTTCGCCTCACCACCAAAGGACGGCGCGTCTATACCCAGATTATCCCTCTCGCCCTTGCATTTGAAAAGAAGCTAACCCAATCCCTAAGCAGATCTGAACAGCAACAGTTTGACCGGCTGATCAACAAGATCATGCACCAGGCTGAAAACATCGGTATCGGATAGAGCACGACCGGCAAAATCATGCCCGCCGGCTTGACCCGTGAGCGGGAGCTGGTTCTTCTTACTGAAACGCGGCAAAGCAACAACCCAGGGTCAGGTCTTGAAAAAATTATAACTTGACCCTGGAGTGCAGCGCGTTACTGACCAGCTTTGAGGGTGACCGTGATAGCAGCTCCATCGGCGTCGGTCTGTTCCCACGTATCGCCCACGCCTTTTCCAACGGGAACATCAGTGCACAAATCACCTTCGACACCAACAATGGCTGTGCAGACTGTATCGCCATTCATTGTCCAAGTCCCTGACTGCCCGTCACTCACAACAACTGTGCCATCCTCGCGGAACATCCAGTCAGAGACAGTGCCGTCGACCGCCATCACATGAATTGTATTGCCGATCATGGCATCGAATGTATCATTCGCCATTGACGGGGCAGAAAACCCCAAGGCGAAAACCGGCAGAACACATGCGATAAGTTTCTTCTTCATACTTTCCTCCTATTTGCTTGATAAAGATCCGTTACTCCTAACTAAACTCCTTTGCGCGCAAGATGAAAAGCCTCAGAGAGCACATTTTTGTCTCCGATATGATTGGACAAAATCAAAATAAGGCGGGTATTCACATCCCGGCTCTGTTCTTCTGTCAGCCCGTCATGCAATCTGATGAGTTCTTCGTAAAAATCATCCGGCTGTTCGATCCTCGAATCCAATTCTAGTGACTCGGTCATACCTATAACCTTTCGCGGTAAAAACCCGCAGTTCAAACTTTCCCCACAGCGCGGCGAAGAGCCGACAAGACTTTTTCCTCATCAAACTGGCGCCAGCGACCAACGACATGTTGATCTGGGCGGAAAAGATAAAATGTGCCAGGTTGTCCATCATAGCGATTGGTGATCCACCCTTTGACATCTTGAAGTCCGGTTTCACCCACTGTCAGGATATCGATAGACAGACCATCCGCATCGAGACGTGCGGGAACGGAACCTTGAGCGCCGAAGATCAACCCTTTAAAGCCGGCACCCAAATGATCGAGCAGCCAACCCGCGCGCCCATCAAACCGGATCGGCGCATCCGCAGCTGGGGCGCCCGGCATCATCAGTCCCTCGAACGTCTCTTCGTCCAGCGTATTTAAAGTTGAATTGTGCAGCGTTGCAGGCATGGATAACCGGCCGCTGTTCACCAGAGGTCTGGCGAAAACGCACTCCTCAGCAAGACTTAGAACCGCATCGCGAAATGACCGGCTGACGGGTGTTTTTGGCGTCAGAAAGTCAGTGCTGCGCGTAGAGTTCAAAATATTTTCGTCTGAGGCGAAGATGCGTTCCTCATCATAACTGTCGAGCAAGCTGTCAGGTGCTTTGCCCTGCAACACCAGATCCAGCTTCCACCCAAGATTGTCCGCATCCTGAACACCGCCATTGCCCCCTCGCGCGCCAAAGGGTGAGACCTGATGCGCGGCATCACCGATGAAGAATACGCGCCCGTGACGAAATTGTTCCAGCCGCCGGCATTGAAAAGTATAAACGCTAATCCACTCCAACTCGAAAGGCGTCTGTTCACCGAGCATGGCCTTGACACGCGGAATGACATTTTCGTGTTTCATTTCCTCTTCATTGTCGGCATCGGCGCCGACTTGAAAATCAAGCCGCCAAACATTATCCGCTTGCCGGTGCAATAAAGCCGATTGTCCGGGATTAAATTCCGGATCAAACCAGAACCAGCGTTCAGAAGGGAAATCCGCTTTCATTTCGATATCGGTGATCAGAAATTTATCGTTAAAGACTTGGCCCTTGAAGGGAAGGTCAAGTTCCCGGCGCATCTGAGAGCGGGCGCCATCCGCCGCTATTAGATAATCGCAGGTGAGCGCATAGGGGCCCTCGGGGGTGTCCACTTCGATTGTGACAGAGTCCTTAGCGGGCGTAATCCCCGTGACTTTATTTTGCCAGCGGATCTCTCCGCCTACTTGTGTTAGCCGGTCGATCAAATACTCCTCGACCCAATATTGCTGGAGATTCACAAAGGCCGGAATCTTATGCCCTTCCTCGGGCAACAGATCAAAGGAATATAACACCTGGTCGCGATTGCGTACGCGGCCAATATTCCACGTGATTCCCTTCCCAATCATCGGCGTGGCCGCGCCTTGCCGATCCCAGATTTCCAGAGTTCTTTTGGCCTGGCAAATCGAGCGCGAGCCATCGCTCACGGTCTCGCCTTGCTCCAGGACGATGGCGGGGATCCCTTTTAGCCTCAAGTCGAGCGCCATGGTGAGCCCAACCATGCCGCCCCCGACAATCAGAACCGGGTGATGGACAGGAAGCGTTGCATCCTGATCCGGGGATCTGGAATAAGGGAATTCCGGATATTGATAGGTCCTGAGCATCTCGCGCGGTCTTTCGCTCTTAACTCTCGAGCGACTGCCACATATCCGTATCGCGCTCTGCGGTCCATATTTTAGGGTCGACCACACCATTGGCTTCGTCATAGGCCCGCGTCACATCGAAGGGGAGACAATGATCAAAGATCACCCACTCCCCGAAACTGGGCTGAAGCCGGGCATAAGTCTCAGCGTAGATATCGTTCAGGGGCTTGTTTGCCGCCGTTCCTTCCTTGACCGAGCTGAACATCTGGGTCAGGAAATCCTGGGTGCCTTGGATGGCCTCTTCAACGCTCTCAGGTGTGATCAGCGCATCGCCTCGGCCCGGCACCAGAACCTCCGGCTTCAGCGCGCGCACCTTGTCCAGCGTTCCCGGCCAATCGGTGAGATAGGCATCCCCCGTATAGGGCGTAGCGCCATATTCGACGAGATCCCCGCTGAACATGATTTTCTGTTTAGGGAGCCAGGCAATGGTGTCCCCTTTAGTGTGGCCGCGACCGATCTGAATCAACTGCACTTCCATATCACCCATCCAGATTGTCATTTGATGGGGGAATGTCATGGTCGGCCAGGTGAGTCCCGGTACTGATTCAATACCCTGGAACAGTCTGGGAAAACGGCCCGCCTCAGAGGCATAATCCTGCTCGCCCCGCTCGACAATGAGATCTCTTGTGGCGTCGGAACAGATAATCTCTTCAGCGCCATAGGCGCTCGCCCCCAACACGCGCACCGCATGATAATGGCTGAGCACAACATATTTGATTGGCTTATCGGTCACCTCGCGGATGCGCCTGATGACGTCTTCAGCCATAAGAGGCGTGGCCTGAGTATCCACGACCATGACGCTGTCATCGCCGATAATGATACCGGTATTGGGGTCGCCCTCAGCGGTATAGGCATAGGCACCTTCACCGAGTTTCTGGAATGTGACTTGCTTTTCTTCTAAATCGCCTTGGGAGGCAAATTTCTTAGACATATCTGTTCCTTATCGATGCGTGACCTTAAAATTCGGATGGTATCATAGCGAGACAATACGCCTCTTATCTGAGAGTTTTGAGAGCATTGAGAGGGGACTGCGCCCAGACACTTTAGAGCATAAAATGCATATTAGTTTCATCAGAAACTATCATATATGATAGGCGCATGGCAACGGGGCGCGCCGATTAAAGGCCCACTTTGCGAACGGGTTCGTTAAATCTGGAGGAATATTCAGGGGCCACTTCCTTGGCAAACCGGGTCAGCACATCACGCTGCACGGAGCGGGGCGTCCCCGGAACACCGGCCTGAACAATGAAACGGTTAAACCCGGCATCCTGATAGCGCTCGATTCGAGCACCGATGGTCTCGGCTGTCCCGACAAATTGCAGAGCAAGATAGGAATCCATCGTAGCAGGATCGGAAAAGGAGTGGAACTTGCCAAGAAGTTCGTCAAAAGCTTCATAGGTTTTAATATTCCGGTGGAGTCTTTTGTCGACCTCATAGTGTTCTACCTGCATCTGGAACCAGGTCGGAAGATATTTGCGCGCGATCGCTTCTGCCTCTTCATCGGAATCGGCAATCACGCAGTTGACGGCAATCACTTTGCTGACATCTGTGGCCAAGCGGCGCGCTTTGGCCACGGCGGCCCAATTACTGAGGATCTCTTCTTGCGTCTCATAGTCGAAATAGGAAATGCTGAGCGGCGAAAGGCCAAGTTGCGCCATCCGGCCCGCACTCAGCGGATTGCCGATGGCCCCATAAAAATTGATCTTATCGCGATTAGCCACCGGCCTTAGGGTAATCTCTTGAGGCACGCGTAGATATTGGCCCGAATAGGTGAATGGCTCACCCTGAAGCGCCAGATCAATCAGCTCATAACTTTCTTTGAAACGCTCGCGCGCTTCTTCCATGGGAACATCAAAGGCCTGATATTCCGAAAAGGCGGTGCCGCGCCCTAGCCCCAGATGCAGATCGCCCTTGGTCAGATGACTGAGGATGGAGATTTCCTCCGCCAGCCGGCGCGCGTCATACCAAGGGGTCACGAGAACCATAGTGCCCAGAGAGAGGCGGGGACACAAGGCCGCCACGTAAGACAGCAAGACAAGCGGGCTGGGCGAAGGATAATAATCGCTGAAATGGTGCTCTACCATCCACAGCGTGTCATAGCCCAACCGGTGCCCTAGAGAAGCCATATCCATAACGTGGATATAAAGATCCTCATCGGAAAGACCACTCTCTGCGCCCGCATTCGCAGAAAAATCGAACGTCAGCTCAGATCCGCCTTCGCGTGCCTTTTTCTTATTGGTCGGCGCATCAGGCCAGCCTGCACTTCGAATTGAAACCAAATGACCGATTCCTTATTCTTTACAGCTTCCGTCTTATCAGTATTAACAAATGATAAGGCAGTAATTCTCGACCGGCAGCGCCATGATTTATGGTTAGGAATGACACAAAACTTGGGGTTCGATCAAGTATGCATCTAACCAAACCCCTTAGGACATGATCCTACGAACCTTCTTCAAGGGTTGAGCGTGATCCCGCCATCGATCGCAAGCTTGATGCCCGTGACATGCTTCGCTTCATCGCTTGCCAGATAAAGAACGCCATAGGCAATATCGCGAGGTTCTCCGAATTCACCAATAGGAATTTTTTTGAGAAACTCACCGCGCACCGCATCCAGCGGCGCCCCGGCTTGCCGGGCCGCATCCTCAAACAGTCCCTCTAACATCGGCGTGAGAATCTGCCCGGGATGAACGGAATTGCACCGCACCCGGGAACCGTTTTGAGCACAATGAAGCGCAACAGATTTGGTCAGTTGACGGACGGCCGCCTTACTCGCGCCATAGGCAGTGATGAAAGGCGTCGCCACCAGAGCCGCTACCGAAGACATATTGACGATAGAACCGCCACCACTTATCCGCATGGCGGGGATAGCATGTTTACAGCCTAAAAAAACGCCTTCGACATTCACCTGATGAATGCGCCGCCAATCTTCAAGGTGCGTGGCCTCTGGATCTTGCGGCACGTTCTGCAGAACCACGCCGGCATTATTCACCAAGACATCAAGACCACCATAGACCTCGGCCGTGTCTTTGATGATGGCAGACCAGCCATCCTCGTCGGTTACATCCTGCCGAACGAACCGCACATCTCCCTTGATTGATTGCGCGACATCACGCCCCTGCGCCTCATTGATATCGGTCAGTGTCACTCTCGCGCCTTCTTCAGCCAAAAGAGTGGCAATGTCCCGGCCCAATCCTGAAGCCGCACCCGTGACAATGGCGACTTTATCTTTCACTCTGCTCATACAAACACCTCCCAAGTCCTGATGTATTACTCTTCAGCGTGACGCCCAACAAAGCCGGCCGTCTGGCCGCCATCCACCATTAAAAGCGTCCCCGTAATCATGGCCGCTTCGTCGCTCAACAAAAACAAAATACTGTTCGCAATGTCCTGCGCTTGCGCAACGCGCCCGAGCGGCACAAGCTCAGCCATGCCCGCACGCATGATATCGCGGCCGCCTAATTGCTCCGCCACATCGTCAAGCATCGCCGTATCCGTATAGGTCGGACACACCCCATTGCATCTGATGCCCAGTTTGAATTTGGCACAATGCAGCGCCACGGCCTTAGTCAAAATAGAGACGCCGCCCTTGCTGGCGCAATAAGCGGCAATATCATCGATACCCGCCACCCCGCCAACGGAGGAGATATTGACGACCGCCCCGCCCCCGTCCGATTGCTTGATCCCCTTCACGCCATGCTTGCAGCCCAAAAAGGTACCGGTGAGATTGACCGCCATCACCCGATTCCAATCCTCAAGGCTGGTGTCTTCAAAACTGCCATTGACCCCGATGCCGGCGCAATTAACCAAAAAATCCAACCGGCCATAGGTCTTGAGGGCAAAGGCGACAGCATTTTCCCATGATGCTTCATCGGTGACATCAAGAACGCACGCCGACCCGGCCGAGCCCAATGCGTCGGCAAGGGCCCGCGCGCCCGGCTCATCAATATCGGCGATCACCACCCGAGCACCC
>JAJFIO010000220.1 GCA_021774915.1 Alphaproteobacteria bacterium | reverse complement strand
GAAACGAGCTGAGAGATCCCGCGTTCGGACATGGTCACACCATAGAGCCGGTCCATGCGCGACATGGACAATGCGTGGTGCGTGATGATGATAAAACGCGTCTCGGTGGACTTAGCCATCTCATCCAGCAGATTGCAGAAGCGCTCCACATTGGAATCATCCAGCGGGGCGTCCACCTCATCAAGGACGCAGATCGGCGCCGGGTTTGATAAAAAGACGGCAAAAATCAGCGCCACCGCCGTCAAGGCTTGTTCGCCGCCTGATAGCAGCGACATGGACTGGAGGCGTTTTCCCGGCGGGCGGGCAAAAATCTCCAGGCCCGCGGACAGCGGGTCGTCCGATTCGGTGAGTTCGAGATGGGCGCTTCCGCCTTCGAACAGCACGCCGAACAGGCGCGAGAACTGTTTGTTTACCTGTTCAAAGGCATCCAGCAGCCGCACCCGGCCTTCCCTGTTGAGGGTGGCGATTCCCCGCCGCAATTTGGCGATTGCGCTTTCCAGATCGTTGCGTTCCTGTTCCATTTCTGCCACGCGGGCGCCAAGTTCCTCGGCCTCTTCCGCTGCGCGCAGGTTGACCGCGCCCATGTTTTCACGTTCGCGTTTCAGGCGGTCGCATTTGGTTTCGATCTGCTCCAGCGAGGGCAAGGCTTCGCCGTCTTTGAGTTCGGCCTTTTCCAGTAAGTCGCCCGCTTCGCACTCCAGCGTTTCGCGAATTCGCCCTTCGACTTCGCTGAGTTTTTCCCGGGCGCTTTCCAACACCGCTTCGATTCGCGCTCTGTTTTCGCGCATCTCGCCTAAAGCCTTTTCCGCTTCGCGTAGTTGAGTGTCGCAGGCCGCTTGCCTGGATTCTGCTTCAGCTAATGCATCGGCCGCCGCGCTGCGTGCACCTTCAGCTGTGTTTATGGCATCCAAAAGCGCCACGCGTTTTTCTTCCAGAGCTTGGGGAATGAGGCGCGCTTCACCCAAATCGGACTCCGCCTTTGCGCGCCGCGCCGACAATTCTTCAATCTGGGTTGAGGCCGCAGTGTGGCGCGCGCGCCATTCGCCCAGTTCAACTAAGATGGTTTGCTGGCGGGCCTGAGCCAGGGCGGCATCGCGTTTTTCACCTTCATAGGCGGCGCGCGCCTGCGAAAGGCGAGCGCGCAAGGCATCCACGTCTTCACGTAAGGCCGCGATGCGGCTTTCAAGTTCATGCGCGTCGCCGATTTGCCCTAACTCGCCACGCGCATCTTCTTGGCGTTCTGTGAGATCGGTAAGGTTTTCATTGAAGCGTTTTTGTGATTCTTCCAGTGCCGCCATCCGCGATTTGTGATCCGCATTGGCTTGGTCGAGTTCCGCTTTGGCGTCATGGGCTGCGGCCAGATCATCCCGCGCGCTTTTCCAGGCGGCGCGGGCTTCTTCTTCCTGGCGGGCGGTCTTCATGGCGGCTTCGATGGCGGCCGTGAAAATGTTCTGATGGGTGCGCAGGATTTCAGAAACCCGCTGCACCTCCTCATCCAATTCGGCCAGGCGATTGCGTTGGGCGAGCCGTGTTGCGGCGGCGGTCTGCGCTTCTGCTACCGCCGTGAAGCCATCCCAGCGCCACAGATCGCCCTCTAGGCTGACCAGTCTTTGGCCTGCCGACAAAAGGTGTTGCAAGGTCCGGCCTTCAGCTTTGTCTACGAGACCGATCTGGGAGAGACGGCGGCGTAGTGGATCCGGCGACTCGACAAACTCGCTCAGAGATTGCGCTCCTTGCGGTAGCGCCTGGGCTCCCGGAACAGGGCCTTCAAGGAGGCCCCAGTGAATCGGCGCCGCCTGATCGGCTGTCACGTTGAGGTCATCGCCTAAGGCGGCGCCAAGGGCAATCTCATAGCCCGGCGTGACGGTGAGAGCGTCGATCACAGGGGGCCACAGATCCCCTTCATTGACCTTGAGAAGATCCGAGAGGGCTTTGGCTTCAGCTTTCAGTTTGTTCAGCGTGCGTTCAACATCCTGCAAGGGGCCGCGGGCTTCCTTCTCGTGCGCCAGAGCTTGCGCGCGGGCACGGTCAGCCTCTTGCGCTTGCGTTTCGGCATGAAGCGCTTTTTGGCGCGCGGCGTCGACTCTGGCGGTGATCCCGGTGTTTTGATTGTCATGCGCTGCGTCACTGACCAGTGCGCTGTGCTCAGAGCGTGCTTGCTGTAATTGGGTCGTGATCAGTTCAATGCGGGCTGTAGTTTCAGTGATGGTGCGCTCAAGAGCGGCCTTGCGGGCTGTGAGATTAGCCACTTCTTCGGTGAGCGCATGGCGTTCGCTCTCACGGTCGTTCAGGGTCTGGTCAGCTTGGGCGACAAGGTGTTCCGCTTGGGCCAGAGCATCTTGCTGCGCGGCCTTTTTTGACGCGAGAGCCTGGTTTTCCTCTTCAAGGCGCGCGATCACCTGGGCGGCATCCGTTTGCAAACCCTCTTCGCGCGACTGATCCTGTGAGATCTGGGCGATGCGGTCTTCCAGGGCTTGCGCTTGGCTGCGAGCCCGGGCTTCCTCGGCGTCGAGATTGTCCCGTTCCACATGAAGGCGCGAGACGGCGGCGGCGGTTCTGATTTCGACATCGCGTAAAGGCGGCAGAACTGCCGTGGCTTGCGCCTGCGCCGTGCTGGCATTGGCGACGTCCCTGGTCTGTTCCGTTACCTTGTCTTCAATTTCGGTTTTTTCGTTTTGCGATTCTGCAACCGTTTCTTGCGCTTGCGTCCAGCGCAGGTGCAGTCCGATGGCTTCAGCCTTGCGGATATGGCCTGACAGATTGCGGTAGCGGGTCGCCTGCCGGGCCTGACGCTTCAGCGCGTTTAATTGTTCTTCAAGCTGCTGCTCCACGTCTTCCAATCGGACCAGATTGGCTTCAGCCGCTCTTAGCCGGAGTTCGGCCTCGTGACGGCGGGAATGCAGCCCTGCGATTCCTGCGGCTTCTTCCAGCAATTTGCGCCGGTTTTCAGGTTTGGCGTTGATCAGTTCGGAGATCTGCCCCTGGCGCACCAGGGCCGGTGAATTGGAACCGGTGGACGAATCAGCGAACAGTAATTGCACGTCCCGGGCGCGCACATCCTGGCCATTGATGCGGTAGGCGCTGCCCGCGTCCCGCTCGATCCGGCGTACGACTTCGATCTGTTCTGAGTCGTTGAACGCGGATGGAGCGGTACGGCTCGCATTGTCCAGCAGAAGCGAAACCTCCGCGACATTGCGGGCCGGGCGGCCGCTGGTGCCTGCAAAGATGACATCTTCCATGCCTGAACCCCGCAGGGCTTTGGCCGAACTGGCGCCCATCACCCAGCGCAAACCCTCAAGAACGTTTGATTTGCCGCAGCCATTGGGGCCGACAATGCCGGTCAGGCCGGGCTCAATCATAAGCTCGGTGTTATCGACAAAGGATTTGAATCCCGAAAGGCGTAGGCGATCAAATTTAATAGACACGGGAGCTTATAAGATCCTCAAAACGAAAGGGGCAGGCGTTTTTCTTCAGATTTTTAAGTCCTAACAGGATTCGCTGATCCTGCGAGCAAAATTATCACGAAGAGTTTGTGTCCCGCCCTCAAGCCCGTAGTTATTCGGCCAGCAAGGGGTCGATAATGGCCTGAAATTTTTCCCAATTCATGTTTTCATAGGTCTTGCCATTGATCACAAAAGTTGGCGTGGATTGAACACCGTATTGTTTGATCCCAAACTCAACAACTTCTTTTATGCGGTCGAGTTCGGCCTGGTCTGAGATGCATTGATCAAATTTCTGCGCATCAATTCCGCTGGCTTGGGCGATTTGTTTGAGGATATCCAGATTTCCGATCCATTGCGCCTGTTTTGAAAGAAGCACGTCGATAAAGCCGAAATACCGCTCTTCCGGGATGCAGCGCGCCAGCATAAATCCCGCTTTGGACCATTCGGCGGGCTGTGTGGGCAGTTCGCGGAAAATGAACCGGATCTTACCTGTGTCGATATAAGTTTCTTTCAGTTGTGCATAAACATTGGCGTGGAACCAAGCACAGCCGCCACACGTCACGGAGGCATATTCAATCACCGTCACGGAGGCATCCGCCGCGCCCAATGCCCGGTCTGTGGCGATTTCATAAGGATTGGGGCCTGCCGGCTGTGAGGCGGCCGGGCTTCCTGGTGCGGAAAAGACCGCATAAAGGCCGCCGGCGAACAAAAGGGCGACAAGGGTAGCTACCACAGCGATTTTTTGATTGGAGGTCACGGGCGCGGGTTACCTTTCATATGACTGAACGCGGGATGGGGCGGCACTATAAGGGGCATGCTATGCCGTCTCAAGGGGGCTTGATCGCCAAGTGAGGGCGGGGCTCTTAAGAGCGGGATGACTTTGACGCGCCTCGCGGATTGCGGGACAGGATGTTTTCACCGAGGCGCCGCAAGGCGCTCTCAACACCTTCATGGGTCATCCCTGTCAGCTGCGATTCGAGGGCCGCGCGCTGGCTGGGGGACAAGGGCGCTGCGGGTGTTGTGGGCGACGGGGCCGGTTTTTGTTGACGCGCGCGGGACGGCGCCCGCACCAAACGCAGGCGGCCGACCGTGGGCGCACCGTAATACGCGTTGATTCGCTCTAAGATCTGCGGCTCCAGATGCTGCAATTCCAGTCCGGCCGCGCCGCTGACCTGTACCGTCAAAAGGCCGCGGCGCCTTTGTTTGGCGGCGAAGGAGAGTTTGACCGGCTGGGCGTAGGCGGCGAGGCCGGGGCCGACGATGGCGTCCCAATGCGTCAGAATATGTGGTTCGGCAAAGCCGAATTTGCGGGTTACGGGCTTGGTAATTTTGCTCACCCAGCGACTAACGCGGGGCGGCGGCTTGATGGCCGGGCGCGTGCGGCCCTTCCACTGGGCCGGTTGCAGCGACAGGCGCGGGGAGAGTGGCTGAGCGGTTTTCCTGCGATCAGGAGACTCAATGTCTTTTTTCATGTGCGTTTGTCGTCCATCTTGAGAGCCATTGACTGACCGACTTTCAATCCGGCAAGTCTAACCATTCGCCTGACTAAAGACCATGCTCCACCCGAACGACGCCCTCACGACTGATGAAAAAACAAACCCCCCCTTTTAGTGCTGCCGTGCTGGCCTGGTATGATGCCCACGCCCGCTCCATGCCCTGGCGGGCAGCGCAAGGCGCAAGGCCCGATCCTTATGCAGTGTGGCTGAGCGAGATCATGCTTCAGCAGACCACTGTGGTGGTGGTGGGGCCTTATTTTGAAAAATTTCTGGCGGCATGGCCGAATGTGGAGGCGTTGGCGGCGGCAAGCCTTGATGATGTGTTGCGGGCCTGGGCGGGGCTTGGTTATTATTCGCGGGCGCGCAATCTCAAGGCTTGCGCTGACCTGATCGTTGCGGAGCTTGGGGGTAAGTTCCCCGAAGAGGAAGAGGCTCTGCGCGCCTTGCCCGGCATCGGGCCCTACACATCAGCCGCGATTGCATCAATTGCCTTTGACCGCCAGGCCAATGTGGTGGACGGCAATGTGGAACGGGTGATGGCGCGTTATTTTGCGGTGCGCACACCGCTGCCCACAGCAAAGCCCGAATTGCGCGCGCGGGCGTTTGAGTTATTGCCCGCAACCCGCCCCGGCGATTACGCCCAAGGGCTGATGGATCTGGGGGCAACGGTTTGTACGCCGCGCAACCCTAAATGTTCTGCGTGCCCGGTGGCATCATCGTGCTTGGCAGCAGCGCAAGGTATCGCGGCTGAATTGCCGATGCGTGCGCCCAAGGCGGCAAAGCCACTGCGCCGGGGGGCGGTCTTTTGGGTGCAACGCGATGACGGTGCGGTGTTGCTGCGCCGCCGGCCCGCGCGCGGCCTGCTGGGCGGTATGATGGAAGTGCCGACCGGCCCGTGGGGCGAGGAGGCGCTGACAACGCAAGACAAGCGCGCCCATGCCCCGCTTGATCTTGAGTGGGAGTTACTGCCCGGATCGGTGCGTCACACCTTCACGCATTTTCATCTGGAGCTTGAAGTCTATGCCGTGAGGGCAGGGCGGGTCGGCGCGGTCGAGGGCGAATGGGTGGAGGTGAGCCGCCTTGAAGACACTGCTTTGCCCAGCGTAATGAAAAAAGTGGTCCGCCACGTCTTGGCTGGTCTCGATAGTTAAAGTTTTTGCCGCACTGCTTTCAGATCCGCCGCTTCGTCCACATCTTGCAGGGTGGGCAGAAAGGCGATGGTTCTGCCGGTTAAATTTTTCAGCGTGTCTTTCAGCGCATGGCTGCTTGACCAGCGCACAGTGTTAAACACAGAGCCCACCGGCTTCACGCGCTTGAACCCGATCAACCAATACCCACCGTCTGTAGACGGACCGATGACCGCGTCATGGGAGCCCAGCGCCGCAAACGCTTGCGCAATGTGCGCGGACTGAATGTCCGGAATGTCGCTGCCGATCAGCACGACAGGCCCCGGCGGAAAGGAGCGAAAGACCGCCCCCATGCGCTGGCCCAGATCGCCCGGCCCCTGGGGCAGGTGGGCCACGCCTGACGGCCAGATGTGTGGCCAGGGCGCGCTCTTCCAAGCGGCGCTGTCGGGCGTGACCACGAGTGATGTCGACCAACGCCTGTCACAGGCGAGGCGGGCTATGAGAGAAGCGCACGTGCTCCGATACCACTGCGTTGCCGCCACGAGGCCTATTTCTCGCGCCAGGCGGGTCTTCACCCGGCCCATTTGCGGCGCTTTGGCGAAAATCACCAGGCGCTTGCCGTAAGGGAGCCCAAGCTTAGCCATAGAGCTTCACCAGAAGGCGCGGCGGCACACCGCAGGCGTACAGCGTCAAGATGCTTAAGTTCTTCAGGGGGCGGATGATGTAGCCGCTGCTGCGATAGCGCGCGGCGCTGGTCACCGCTGAGCTGCGCAACAACACCAGGCGCTTGCGGCCGATACGGCGCATGATGTCAACATCCTCCATCAGCGGCATATCCGTAAAACCGCCGATAGAGTTGTAAAATTGTTTTGATATCAGTAGGCCCTGGTCACCATATGGCAGCGCCAGCAGACGGCAGCGCAAACCCACGACCCGCTCCAGCGCCCAAGCGCGGGCGCCATAATCATCAAGGGCGAATGCGAACGCCGCCGCCTTTAATGCCGCGCCTTGCCCAGCAATAAAAGCGCGCGTTTCTTCTTCCCAAGCCCCATCCAGCACCGTGTCGGCATGGAGAAACAAAAGCCAGTCGCCGCGCGCGGTTTTAGCCCCCGCTTTGAGCTGTCCGCCACGGCCCGGCGCGGTGTGCAAAAGCCGAGCACCGGAATCTTCGGCGATAACAAGCGTGGCATCGTCCGACCCGCCATCGACAATAATGACTTCACGCACCAGCCCGCGCATAGCAGGCCCGACCAAAGCGGTAAGCGAGCGCACCAGCGTGGCTTCAGCATTCAAGGTGGGAATAACAACGCTAATCATGGGGGGAGTATAGGGGATTGGGAGATAAACAACATTGCCTAACACGATAAAGGAAACTGATATAAACGGGATTTTTCCTGACATAAGGAGGGTGTCACAATTTGGTGTAATTCAGTTGCTGCTGCCATATGAATACTTATCCCACCACTGGGAGGAAGTATTGATGAATTGTTTTTTTACTGACCTTATGTCTATATCGTCACTTCTCACATGTTCAAAGATTATCAACGTGGCGAGGGCAAGATGCTTTGACAGGTCACCCAATCCCGCTTTAAGAAGTTTCGCGTCGGAAAATGGCCCGACTTTAGTCATATTATTAGGGGAGATGATCTGGAAGCCTTCCGGCGTTGGATGTGCTGCATAATTACTTAACATTTGATAAATTTGAGTCCTTTTTGAATCCTCAAAATCACTCATCTCGTCAAGTTTTTTGCGCACTTTAAATGGGGCGAACTGCTGCCTTCGTTTTTTCTCAGAAAGTATACGCCATAGCTTTAAATCGCTTGGTTTTTTAGCAAATAGATCGAGCAGAAATGTTGTTTCAATCAAATCTCGTATCATAGAAAATGAAGGTTGATAATAGCCACATCTAAGCAGACGCAGAGCAGCTGCGCTGCTATTAAAACAGCGTAAAGCTAAGCGAAGCGCTGTTAGTTCATCTTCATTCGAATGGCTATAAAGCCGGAGGATTTCGGAGGTGCTATGTAGTGCAGCATTGATGATGTTTACTTGGTCTAGAAGCTCGGCTGCCGCGCCAATAGTTCTATCTTGCTGTGCTTCAATCCGTCTTTCATCTACGAAGTAGGTAGGTTGATCCTCCTTGGAGTTTTCCATGACGTATTCTCTATAATTGTTTGCTGAGTTTGTGGGTAACGCTGCTAGTCAATCTCAATCAAACTTGCCTTCTGTTTCTTCTCTCTTGTGCAGCACACGAACGATATGGATGCCTTCAGAGTCTGCTTTATAAAAAATCACATGGGCTTCATGCTCATGGCGGCGGTATTCATGAAAGGGTCGTCCCAATTCGGGCTGGTGCATGAGCAATTCAAACGCTTCATGCAATGAGTGAAAATATTTGTCCGCTTGAGCTTCGCCAAAATTCAACAGGGAATATTCATAAATTTCCGCAAGCTTTCTGTCCGCCTCACGCGAAAGCTTATAAGCGGCCATCTTGCTTCAATCTCTTTTTTACCTCCTGCATGATTTCAGGCACTTGGCGGTCACTCACGCCATTTGCCACAGCTGCCCGCAACGATTCTAAAAGGGCTTGTTCGTGTTGTTGGCGGCGCTCCTCGTCACGGCGCACAAGATCGCGGATGTATTCGCTTTCATTATGATAATCGCCTGATTGCACGCGGTTTTTAATAAAGGCGCGCATTTTTTCAGAAAGTGAAACGCTCATCGATGCCATAGTTGAAATCTCCTTTCGATGTTGAGCATAACATCTAATAATACTAATTGCTATTTAGTCTTGTGTCTTCACAATAAATGTTCTTGATTTGTTCTTTTTTCTGTGTCATGGTTTGTCATGGCATATGCGGTCGAGACCCCAATTACTTTCACCAAAACGCGCCCTCCCCAGGCGCGGGGCCGGGGCGCCTTGTCCAATGCCAGCGGCCGGTATGAACGGCTGCAACGCGTGGCCCTGGACGAGGAGGCATGCTCCCCAGCCTTAACGCGCCTAGCCCCGGCCCCCTGGATTTCTGCCCCTTTGGTCTCTCATGAGCCTCTGCGCACCACGGTCAGCAATGAGCGGGCAAAGCGGATCATCACCACTAATGCGTCGCCCGATATTGCGTTTGATCAGTCGATCAACCCCTATCGCGGCTGCGAGCACGGCTGCATCTATTGCTATGCCAGGCCAACGCATACTTATATGGGCCTCTCCGCCGGGCTTGATTTCGAAACCCGCTTGTTCGCCAAACGGGACGCCGCCAAATTATTGGAGCGCGAGTTGTCCCGCCCCAGCTACACGCCCAAGGTCATCGCGCTGGGAGCCAATACGGACCCCTATCAACCCATCGAAAAGCGCTATGAGATCACCCGCTCCATTTTGCAGGTGCTTAGCAAGTTCAATCATCCGGTCGCGGTCATTACCAAATCGCATTTGGTAACCCGGGATCTCGATATTCTGGCGCCCATGGCGGAGCGGGGGCTGGTGAAAGTCTGCTTGTCGGTGACGACGCTTGAGCCCAAACTGGCGCGTGCTATGGAGCCCCGCGCGGCCACGCCGGAGCGGCGCTTGGCGGCCCTGGCTGAATTACATGGCGCGGGCGTGCCCGCCGGCGTGATGGTGGCGCCGATCGTGCCTGCGCTGAATGATGCCGAGATCGAAACTATATTGGAGCGCGCGGCCGAAGCGGGCGCGGCCCAGGCCGGTTATGTGTTGCTGCGGCTACCTCTTGAGATCAAACAGCTCTTCACCGAATGGTTGGAAAATACAGTCCCAAACCGCGCGCAGCACATCATACGTGTGCTGAAAGAAATGCGTGGCGGAAAAGCTTATGATGCGGCGTGGGGAACGCGCATGCGCGGGAAAGGCCCTTACGCCGATATGATTTCAAAGCGGTTTCGTAAAGGCCTGGAGCGCTTCGGCCTCAACCAGGCGCGTTTGTCTCTCGATTTGACGCAATTCAGTCCGCCGCCCAAACCCGGCGATCAACTGAAGCTGTTCTGAGAGGTCGCCCCCTCCCTCCAACCCTCTGTCCCACGGGGAGGGTGGGGGATTTATTTCACGGCCAGTTCGGTGAGGTCGCCGGCGGAGGACTGCCCGTTGCGGCCTTCTATCACTTTGTATTTGACCTTCTGGCCTTCTTTAAGCTGCGTCAGTCCTGCTTGCTTTAGGGACATCAGACTGATGAAGACATCTTTCGAACCGTCTTCAGGCTGTATAAACCCGTAGCCCTTTTTGGGATCGAACCATTTCACATTTCCGACAGCCATTCTCGCCTCTTCGCTTGTGTGTAAGTCTGCCGACACAGGAGGGATGGCGCCCGCCTGTCCCGTCTTTTAACGATTCTTATACCATAAACGTAAAGAACCGGGAAGAAGAGGCGTGGGAAAGCCGTTAAAAAAATGTCGGAAAGGGCGAGTTTATCCCTTTGCGCCCTCATATCAACGCAATGTTAAAGCCAAATGACTAGGGTGTTAAATCAAATGGCTTATGCACAACTAAAAGAATAGCACTCCAGATTTTAAGCGTGAAAATGGGGGCTGTGAGGACCTGTGAGGACCTGTGAGGAAGAGCATGAAAGCGGCAAAAGAAAAAGCACTCAAAGAATACCTGTCCCACTTGCCACAAGAGATGGCCACGCCCCTCGCGGTGGCGATGGAAGTCGAAAGACTGACGGGTAAAACCAAGTTTCCCCACGATCTCATTCTCGACGGATTGCGGCCTGTGCTGATGCGCAGCGACACCCCGCCGCCACGCCTGCCGACGCCGATGCGCCTCTTTTGTGCGCCGTTCGAAGACATGATTTTCGCCAATTCAATCAAAATCAAGCAACGCGGGCGTTTGTCGCGTGATTCGCTGATGCCGATCTGGAATTGGCTGATGCAAGATATTTTGGCCGATCAGTTTGACGGTCTGGTGGGCGCGATTCAAAAAGCCATATTGGCCGGTGAGAAAAAGGCCATGAACCAGGCGGCGGTAACGCTTCACGCCGTGGCCGGCGCCAAAATCAATCAGGTGCTCGAAGGGGCGCCACCGGGCAGTGACGCTTACCGGGCGCTTGGTGAGCAATTAGGCGGCGAAAAGGTTGTTGAGGACGCGCGGGATATGGCGCTTGTGCTCGAAGCTTCATCGCAGATCATCAAGGTTAGACAAGATTTTTCACGTCCAATGATGGATATTCAGGATGCGGATCTTGAAAAAATTGCCGGGCATTATGCGGTGTTCAGCGAACACTTGCCTGAAAATCGCCCCGTGCTCTTTCTGGTACTGATGGGCCGTATGCATAAACCCTGGCAGGTTTTAAGCGCCATCATGCGCGTGGGGGCCGTGGAGGCGGACGCCCTGCTGGGCGAGGGGCCGCTGGCCGATCCCGGTAATCTGTTGCTGAGCGATGTGCAATTGCTGGCGCGCTATTTTCAATCCGTCCCATCGATTGATTCCAATGTCGGTCCGGTGCTGAAAAATCTTGCCTATTTCAATGAATTGGTGAAAGGCATTGAATCTCAATTCACTGATGGCGGCGGCGGGCAGTGGGAGCACTGGTTGATGGTTTGCCGCAAAACGGTTGCAGTGGCGCTTGAAAGCCATCTTGATCGGGCGCTTCGGGCCATCGCGGAGGCCTTGCCGTCAAAGAAGATCGGCCTTTTTGGCGCCAAAGGTTCCGTGCGCCCCGACATTGCGGAATGGCCCGACGAAGCCAAAGTGGAGGCGGCGGCGCATTATGCCGCGTTTGTCAGAGGCTTAGAGCAATGTGCGCAAGGCCAGGCCTTCGCTGCGTCATATGAGAAGGTCTCTCAGAAGATCGCAGACAAGCTCAGCACGTATGGGATTAAAATTATCGACGAGATCCGCGTCTCCGAAGGCGAAGACCGGTCCCGCGCCCAAGCGCATTTTCAATCTCTCCTGCGGTTGACGCGCCTTGTGATGGGAGATGCAGCCGCGGAAGATCTCTCGCAGCGGGCGGTTCCGACGGCGGCTTGAAGCATCGCCCTTTCCCCGGCCGCCGATAGCGGCTATGAAAGCCTCCTTGAAAAAACTGGAGGCCAGAATTGATCGACAATCCGTCTCGGGCGTTATCTGACGACAAGCTGGAAAAAGTGCGCCGCGTATCACCCTCGGCGGTGCGCAACCGTGATCCGCTGCTGAAAGTGCTGCGCGCGGAATTGCCTCCAAGCGGCTTGGTGCTGGAAATGGCGAGTGGCACGGGCGAACATGCGGTTTTTATGGCGCAGAACTTGCCGGATATAGAATGGGCCCCGAGCGATCCTGATCAGGGCGCGCGCGCCAGCACTTCCCACTGGATCGCGAAGCATAATCTTCCCAATCTGCGCTCTCTGCTTGATTTAGCCACCACTGACGCCGATTGGGCCGGGGCCGCGTTGGCCGCCCTCGGTCAGGCGCCGCAAGCGCTGGTCTGCATCAACATGATTCATATCGCACCCTGGCCCGCCTGCGAGGGGCTTTTTGCCGGTGCGGAAGAAGTGCTGGGCGAGGGTGGCATTCTCTTTCTCTATGGACCGTTCGCTGAGGGAGGGGTCCTCGCGCCATCCAATGAAGCCTTTGATCAATGGCTAAAAGACCAGGATTCAAACTGGGGCGTGCGCGCCATTGAGGATGTGTGCACTGTGGCAGCCGGGCACGGATTTGACTTGCTTAAAACCATTCCCATGCCTGCCAACAACACGTCCGTCGTTTTTATCAGGGAGGCGGGCGCGCAGTAATCTTCATGCTGTTCTGGATTCTGTCAGGTCTTCTCGTCCTTGCCTCATTTGCCGCACTCTTCCGGGCACTGATGATACCCGCCGCCTTGGTCACGTCATCAGCCGAGTATGACGTAAACGTTTATAAAGACCAGTTGGCAGAGCTTGACCGTGATATCGAACGGGGCCTGATCACAGGGCAAGAGGCTGCCCAAGCGCGAAACGAAATTTCCCGCCGTCTGATCGCCGCAGCCGAGCGCGCGGAAAAAGACAAAGCCGGTGGGGCCGCACCATCATTGCTGGAGCGCCGTATCATTGTCGTGATTGTCGGTGTGTTGATGGTCGTGGGCCCACTATCTTTCTATGCTATTTATGGGTCGCCGGGCCTGCCCAGCCAGCCCTTTGCTGCGCGCGAAGTGGAGCGGCTCAAAGTTCAGCAGCAGGCTGATGAGGTCAACCGGCAATTAGACGCCCTGGCGGCGCGTTTGCAACAAAACTCCGGCGAAATTGAGGGGTGGCATCTGCTTGGCCGGGCCTATATGGAGATCGGCCGCTTTGATAAAGCCATTGCCGCTTTCGATGACGCGATGGCGGCAAACGGCGCCTCGGCTTCTCTGCTGACCGCCAAAGCGATCGCACTGATCTATGCGGATGAGGGTATTGTGGCGGCGCGGGCTGAAAGCACGTTGCGCCAGGCGCTCGATCTGGAGCCCCAAAACGGAATCGCGCAATATTTTATCGGCATGGCCATGGCGCAACGACAGGATTTATCCGGCGCGCTCAAGCTCTGGCGCCAAGCGATCGGGAATGCGCCGGCGGACGCCCCTTGGCTGGAAGAGGCGATGCGCAATGTGCGCCAGGCGGAACGGGAACTGGCTCTGCCGGGCTTGCCCCCACTCCAAGGCCCCACGTCTGATGATGTCGACGCCGCTGAAGCGATGAGCGAGCAGGACCGCAGCGCCATGATAGAGGGCATGGTGGCGCGTCTTGCTGCGCGCTTGCAGCAAAATCCGAATGATCTGGAAGGCTGGCTCCAGCTTATCCAGTCTTATGTCGTTCTGGGGGATGCCACTGCGGCGCGCACGGCTTTGACGCGGGCGCGGGAAGCTTTTGCAGCGGATGACGGCGCTCTTGCGCGCTTGTCCGAAGTTGAAAGGGCTGTACCTACCCCATGACGATCAAATCTTCACCTGGCCCTGATTTTACTTTTGAGCGCGCGGCGCAGGCAAAAAACAAAGGCCCCGTGACTGGGGTGGATGAAGCGGGTCGGGGTCCGTGGGCGGGGCCGGTGGTGGCGGCCGCCGTGATACTGAACCCCGAATGCATCACGCCGGGGCTCAATGATTCCAAAAAACTGACGCAAGCCCGGCGCGAAGCTCTGTTCACGGCCCTTCAGGAACAGGTCGCCATCGGGGTCGGTTTTGCCAGCGTTGAAGAGATCGATACACTCAATATCCTACGCGCCTCTCTGCTGGCCATGAGCCGCGCCGTGGAGGCGCTCCCTTTAGCGCCGCGTTGGGCGCTTATCGACGGCACGCATATGCCGACGCTTAAATGCGCGGGCCAGACCCTCGTCAAAGGCGACGGGCGCAGTCTTTCCATTGCCGCCGCCTCCATCATCGCCAAGGTGACGCGCGACCGGTTGA
>JAJFIO010000219.1 GCA_021774915.1 Alphaproteobacteria bacterium | reverse complement strand
GGTTTGAACAGCCGACCCTCGGTGCCTTCCAGGGCGAACACAGGTAGGAAAGAAACCGTAATAATCAGCAGCGAGAAGAAGATACTCGGCCCCACCTCCTGCATGGCGCGGATAATGACATCCGTGCGACTACCGATCTCGTTGCGCTTAATCCCTTCTTGGGCCCACTCTTCCAATCGTTTATGAATGTTTTCAATCATGACGATGGAGGCATCCACCATCGCCCCAATGGCCACTGCGATACCCCCTAAAGACATGATATTGGCCGTCAGGTTTTGTTCGGACATGGGGATAAATGACAACAGGATCGCTACGGGTAAAGTGAGGATGGCAATCAACGCCGAACGGAAATGTAACAGGAACACCATGATGATGAGCGACACCACGATCATCTCCTCGGTGAGGGTATTTTTCAGCGTGTCGATGGCCTGATTGATTAGCTCGGAACGGTCATAGACGGTGATGATCTCTACACCTTCTGGTAGTGCCGCTTGCACTTCTAGCAAACGCTGTTTGACCCGTTCGATGACCCCCAGTGCATCTTCGCCATAGCGCATCACCACCGTGCCGCCCACCACTTCGCCTTCGCCATCCAGCTCAGCCACACCACGGCGCATGGCTGGTCCGAGGCTTACATGCGCGACATCTTTCAACAGAATAGGAACACCACGCTTGCCAAGACCGATGGCGATCTCTTCGATATCACCTTTGCCCTCGATATAACCCCGGCCACGGATGAACTGCTCATGACCAGCGATCTCCAACACCCGGCCACCGATGTCGTTGTTGGAGCGGCGCACCGCTTCGGCAACCTTTTTCAAAGGGATGCCGTAGGCCGCCAACTTGTTGGGATCGAGTTGGATCTGGTACTCCTTGACGAAACCACCCACCGAGGCGACTTCGGCCACCCCCTCGACCGACTCCAGCCAGTAACGCAGCTTGAAGTCCTGCAAACTACGCAACTCGGCTAAGTTATGGTTGCCCGACTTATCCACCAGCGCATATTGAAACACCCAGCCCACGCCCGTGGTATCGGGGCCAAGGATCGGCTGTACATCTTTCGGCAGTTCGCCTTGCGCCGAGTTGAGATATTCCAGCACTCGCGAACGCGCCCAGTAGATGTCGGTGCCTTCGTCAAAGATGACGTATACAAAGGAGAGGCCCATATAACTCTGGCCACGCACCGACTGTACCTTTGGTGCCGCCAGCAGCGTGGTGCTCAGCGGGTAGGTGATCTGATCCTCCACCAGATCGGGACTACGCCCCGGCCACTCGGTGTAGATAATCACCTGCACATCGGAGAGATCGGGGATGGCGTCCAGCGGCGTATCGACCAGCGCTTTGTAACCCCAGAAGGTGGCCGCGATCACGATGAGCAGGGTCAGTAACTGGTTTCGTGCGCAGTAGCTGATAAGCCATTCGATGGGGCCATGTTTTGAGGAATCAGGAGCATTCACCATGACTCAAGCCCCGCTTTTAGTTTGCTCTCAGCAGCGATGAGGAAGTTGCCAGAGGTAACCACCGTGTCACCGGCTTCCAATCCTTCCAGCACCTCGATCCACTTACGGCTGCGTTGGCCGGTTTTAATCTTGCGTGGTGCGAGGCGACCATCACCCAGATCGAGAAATACCACACGGCTCTGACCTGAATAGATCACTGCCGATTCCGGCACCACCAGACGCTTGCCAAGCTTCGCTTTGAGGTTGAGTTGGGCATACATCTCCGGGCGCAGAAAGCCGTCACTATTACCGAGCACCACACGAACACGGGCCGTATGGGTGTCGCCTTCCATGAAGGGGTAGATGAAATCGACCTTGGCCGGGTATTCACGATCCTGCAACTCAGGCAGAACCACCTTGACCTTCATGCCTGTTTTAATCAGCGGCAGCTCGTAGTCATAGACCTGCGCCTCAACCCAGACGCGCGAGAGATCAGCAATACGCAACAGACGCTGGCCCGCTCTGAAAGCCGAGCCTTCGACGACTTCTTTGTCGATCACTACACCGTCTACAGGGGCCAGAATGGGCACATGCTCCTGTGCTCTGTTGCGTTTTTCCAATGCATCGATCTGAGCATCACTGATATCCCATAAGCGCAAACGACGACGCGCTGCATCTAAGCGATGTTTGCCTTCTTTTGCTGAAGTGCGACGTAGTACCTCCAGATACTCCTCCTGCGCGCTTAGCAGTTCGGGGCTATAAACGGTGAATAGTGGTTCGCCCTTTTTCACCGACTTGCCGATGGCGTTGGCGTGCAGTTCACCGATCCAGCCGTTGAACTTCAGCGCCACGTCACTCAAACGGGTTTCGTCATAGCTCACCTGAGCTGCGGCACGGATGGTCACGCGCAGTTTCTTCTCTTTGACGCGCCCAGTAGTAATGCCAATCAACTGCCGACGAGCCGGGTCAACTCGCACGGTGCCAGGAACATCGGCACCCGCACCGCCACAAGTGGCGCAACGCAAACCTTTGCGACCGGTAGCCAGATCGAAGGTAATACTGCCCTTTCCCGTATCGGCCTCAATCTCGATGGTCAGCGGCCATTCGCCGCCCATGGATGGTTTAAATTCACCCTCATAACGGCCGGTTTCGGTCTCGCGCATCTCCGCCGGTGCGTACATGGCGGGCATGCTGCCCATCGCAGGCATCACCGCCACCACCTTAAGCACCGCACCGCCTAGAGGCTGACCCACCTCATCCTGCACCCAGATCGTCACCCGGTTTTTACCGACCTTTGGTGTTTCTGGCTCGACCTGCGCCTGCACCTTGAAGGGGCCGGCATCCAAAAAACCGGCGTCAGCGGCAGCTGTACCGCTAATAACGATGAATAGAAAGAAAAACAGTGTGCTTGTAATGTTGTGTTTCATCATTGATTCCCCTCGAAATTGGCTTTGTGCAGGGCTTTTGGCCCACCCACGGTATGTTCCAGTGCCGCCAGGTGCCGGTGGTAGTCCGTCCGCGCCTGTTCGAGTTGCAGCCGAGTCTGCATCAGGTTTTTTTCCACGCTGATCAGATCAAGGAAATTGCCGCTGCCCGACTCGTAGTCGGACTGGGCCGCTTGCAGATTCTCCTCGGCCAGCGGTAACAATCGCTCCCGGTAGAGGGTGATGATGTGGGCACTCTCACGCACACGGTCATAAGCGCGCTGCACCTCACCCAGAACCTGCGATATCGTGGCTTGTTGCTCCGCATCGAGGTACATGATCATCGCCCGCGCTTCATCCTTGGCCGCATTGCGTCTGCCGTGCAGTGGGATATTGATCGCCGCGCCGACGGTGAGACGTTTTTCGTCCTGATTCCATAAGGTGTTGTAGCCAGCGTTGAGGGTGATGTCCGGGTAGAGATCGCGTTCGACCAAGCGCTCCCGCTGGCGACTGGCCCGCAGCCGTGCGGTCACTACACGTAGCGCCGGATGATGTTCCAACGCAAACGCCCGCAACTGTTCCACTTCCGGTAGCGACAGGGTTTCAGGCAGCTCCGCCGGAAGAGGCAGTGGTAGGTCAGGCAGACGCTGCAACAAGGTGTTCAACTGTGCCAATACGTCACGGCGGCGGCGCTCCAGCACGATATCACGATGTTCCAGCAGCGTAACTTCCACCTCGGCACGCAGGGCGTCCTGCCTGGAAGCGCGACCCACCGCGTATTTGATCTCGGCGATATTCTGGAACTCCTGCAACAACGATCTATTGACGTTATTGACACGCAGGGCTGCGTGGACGAAGTACCAGTCGGCATAGGCTGCTTGGGTCACTTCGGTCAGTTTCAAGCGAGCCTGTTCGATACCTTCAAAAGCGGCATCGGCCTCGAAACGGGCGACATCGCCGCGTAGATCGCGTTTGCCCGGCCAGGGCAGGCGTTGGGAGAAAGCGAGTTTCTGACCGAAATCCACACCCGGCACGCCAATGGTTTGCGGAGCGACGCTATAGGAAAGCATGGGATCGTCGAACGATTCAGCCGTTGTGATGCGTGCTTTAGCCGCCGTCCAGGCCGCCTTCATGGCAGGAATGTCCGGATTACGCGCCAGTACGGCCTCCACCAGGCGCGATGAAATCAGTGACGACTCATTAGCGAACGGAATATCGGCCTCGGTAGCCATGAGCGGTTGGCAAACGGCTGCCAACCCCAACAGGGCAATCCCCATGCGGGAACGCCTGCAATTATTCTTGTTGTGCATAGAAACACCTTCGTTGCGAATTGAATACAGACCGGGTTTACAACGCAGGCGCACAACAAATGCGCGAGAGCGAAACCCAGACGTGAATCAGCACCCTGCGCTTTGTTTCAAGCGCGGAGTACGAACGAAGGTGTGGTCAGATACGGAAGCGGTTGGTCAGCAGATAGACCGGCTTGTCGGGGAGCGGAGAGGACGAATCGGGTTCAAAATGAATGCCATGATTTACTGGAATAATTTCAGGGAAATCAAACGAAACCAGTATAGGTGGCGGCTGAGCCGCGTCAAGCAGTAATACCTGTTGAGATTGAGTGCTGGCACCTGATGCCTGGGTAACCTGGGATGGTTCATAAGATATATCACAACAACCATCACCCACCATGCCAGCTTGATCCTGACAGGTGCCATCCATCTCACAGCCCATCGCGCCCATGTCGCCCGGTTCATCACAGCAACAAACCATGCTGGCCCGTTCGTGTTCATGGTCATGTTCCATTAATTCACAAGCATACAGCGTCTGGAACTGCGTCAGCGGCCCCACGAGCAGCAGCAGAGCGACGATGAGTCGGCGAATGGATGGATTTCTTATCATGACACTATGCTAACCCGCGTTAGTCGATCAAACAACTTCTGATGTGAGTGATTTTGGGCGAATTAGTTCCCAACATTCACTCATCCTCTTCGATTCTATCGATAATTGGGCAACCTTCCTCACTGGCAGTACAAAGATTAACCAGCAGGGCCAATTCCCTACGCAAACTGTCCAATTCGGTTAAGCGGACTTCCACTTCCTTCAATTTGTTAGTGGTCAACTGGCGTACCTCAGCGCGAGCGTGTTGCGGATCTTCACGCATCTTTAGCAGATCACTAATTTCGGCCAGGGTGAAATTCATCTGCTGGGCACGTTTGATGAATTTCAGTCGCGAAATGTCTTTGTCTCGATAGTGCCGAATGCCCGATTCCGCACGGCTTACTTTCGGCAACAGGCCGATCTTTTCGTAATAGCGCAAGGTGTCCACACTCATCGTTAACAAGCGGGCGACTTCGCCAATAGTGCGCTCAGTTGTCATCGTTTGTTCTCCTGCTTGCCAGGTAATGTTGTATGGCTTTACACAGTTGTTGTCTGGATGGCAAGGCGGTAAACACCAGCTCTCTGCCGATAGCAATGGAAGGTGTGGCCAGCACACCGAAGGCGACGGCATGGTCTATCTCTTCGACCACATTGACTTCACGCCAGGTAATATTTTCAAAACCGGCTTCTTTAAGCAGTTGCTCAACCATCCGGCTGGCACGTTGACAGTTGCTGCAAACCGTTGAGGTAAACACCTCTATATCAACGCCCATGTTGCTCACCGGGTTGCCATTTTTGAATCTGATGGTTGGCGTAGTCCGCCACGAACACCGAGCCATCATCCGCAATCGCTACGGCAATGGCTGTGTGGGTAGCGTTCTGGGTGGCCCCTTTAGTTGATAGTCCAAATGCGTTGAGAAATTCACCTTTGGGTGTGAACTTTTGCACCCGGTCGTTATAAAAATCGGCCACATATAGATTGCCTTTTGGACCAACACTAATGCCCGTCACGGTGGCAAACCAACCGTTGAATGAACCAAAAATATTCATTGCCAAAGGGCCACCCCATTTATGGGAAAACTCACCACTCGGACTGAATGCTTGAACCCGATCATTGTAACCATCGGCAATATAGAGTGTGCCGTTTGGTGCGATAGCCACATCTGTGGGATAGTTAAACTCGCCAGCCCAGACGCCGGTTTCGCCAAGCGTTCCCCATTGACGAATGAACGTGCCATTCGTATCCAACTGCTGTATGCGCTGGTTATAGAAGTCGGCGACAAAGAGGTCACCATTTGGTGCCACTGCAACGCCGCCGGGCACGTTGAACTCACCCGGCCCTACGCCCGCTCTACCGATAGCACGAAGAAATTGACCTTGCAGCGAGTAGACCTGTATTACGTCATTGAAGTAGTCCGCCACGTAGAGTTCGCCGTTGGCAACCGTCAGGTTCATGGGACGGCCAAGCTGCCCCGTGCCTTCACCCGGCTCGCCAAACAGCCGCTGAAAATTTCCGTCGAAATCGAACACCTGAATGCGAGCATTGCGCGAATCACTGACAAAAACCTCTGATTTCGATACGGCAACGCCCGTGGGTTCGTTGAACTGGCCGCTGGCTTCACCTTTTCCGCCCCAGGTTTTTACCAGCTGATAAGACGGCTCTTTGACTGAGGGAAACCAGGCGCAAGAAGAGATGAATAGCGTGGTTAGCATCAGAATGGCGAAAGGGCGAAATTTCACAACGCTTGCTCACTCACCGAACGCAGTGTGAATCCAGCATCATCCACAAGCTGTTTTAATTGCGCTTCAGTCAATGTCATGCCTTCTTTGGCTTTGACTAATACCAAACCCTTTTCAAGATCAAAGGTCACCGACTCCACTCCTTCGGTCTTGATCAATTTCTTTTCGATACCGTAAGCACAGAAGGGACAGGCCAGTCCATCCACGCGCAGATTGTATTGCGTGCCAGCAGCAAACAGCGTGGCACTCCAAAACAGGCTGGCCGCCGTGAGCAAAATCAGTTTTTTCATCCCCTTATCTCCTCATTAATATGCAATCTACAAGTGCCACTCAAACTCCAACTTAGCCCGGTAGTCGGATTCAGCCTGGTTACCATTCAAGTCGCTGGCAATGGGAAGCTGCACACCTGCCTTAACCGCAAAGTTGCGTTGCGTCCAGAAAATTCCCGGCGAGATGAACCATTCACTCCCCCCCGTATTGGCAAGCGTCGAACCATTCAGCTCGGCACGTTGGCCCTTTTCACCGTTGAGTTCCAGTATCCAGACGGTATCCGGCTTGAGATAGACCGGAAACGTGGGCCGATAGCCCAGTGCCAAATCGACCAACCACCTATCGCCCCGGCGCAGACCACTACTATCCTCGCCGCTCTTCTCACCATTGTGCCGATAGCGAATACTCGTCCAGCGATACCATGTGAGACTTTCATAACCGTAGGTAAAACCCAGCAAGGCATCTGTCGTTCCGCTACCCAGGGGCGGATTGGCCTGGTCGTCACCATTAGCCGACATGACATTCAGCAAAACAGCGGCCGACTCCTGGCGGCCAAGGCTATCTTTGCGCCAAAAACGATATTTGGTAAACAGGCGCAGATCCCCGATGCCATTGCTCTTATCTGCGCCATCCTCTACGCTTGCATACGGTAACTCTATGCCCGCAGCCCAGTCACCAGTCAATCCGTAGGTCAGCTCAAGACCCAATTCGGTCTCCTTCTCTTGCCCCGCCTTTTCACTGTGCGCCCCCACATGGACTTCTACGCCTTCTTTGTAGAGCACATGCGGCCCCGGACTAAACACTGGGTCATGGGCTGATGCAACACCACACCAAAAGAGTGACAGGGTGCCCACAGCTAAAAACAGTTGAAACGATTTCATCTTATCCGCCTCCATCTCACCGGTCTTTTCAGAAAATTGTCTAGCCGATAACACAAAGCCTACCCCCTGGAGTTAACTCCAGGTCAAGTTTTTGTTTACCGTACCTACATACAGAGTTAATCTAAAAATATTGTTTGAATCAGAGGATCTGAAATGCCGCAACCACCACTCACCATCGGCCGCCTGGCCAAGGCTGCTGAGGTCAATGTGGAGACTATTCGCTATTACCAGCGGGTAGGCTTGATTGTTGAGCCGGTCAAACCGTTGGAGGGATTCCGGGTTTACCACGATGAGACCATCAATCGAATAAGGTTTATCAAACGTGCCCAGAAACTTGGCTTTAGTTTGCAGGATATCGCTCACTTGTTAGAGTTAGGCGAGGGCCATTGCGACGATGTCCGTGAACAGGCGGAAGCCAAACTAACCCAAATCGAAGCGCAAATCAAAGATCTGCAATCCATGCGTAAAACACTGAAAAAGCTCATTAGCGAATGCAG
>JAJFIO010000218.1 GCA_021774915.1 Alphaproteobacteria bacterium | reverse complement strand
TGATTGCTGCCTGAAAGGCGAACCAGGCTTTCATCCGCTCGCTGGACTCCGGCGAGCGCAAAAGTTTTCCAAGTTTTGGGTCATTGTAAAGAGGATGGCTAGGATCGGTAAATGATTGCAAAGCGCCAAGAAATTCAGAGTGCTCAGTGACCGCCAGGAAATCAAGCGGAGTCTCGAGTTTTAGAATCTGGCCAGTGTTCCGGGTGATGGGTTCGCCTTTGGCATAACGATAAGCCTCGTCCATCCCTTCTTCAGTGGTGAGATAAAAAGCGTCAAACGAATACCGTGTGTGTAAATGCAGATCGCCAAAAAAGAGTTTCTTATCAGCATCATTTCCTGCGCAGCTCGAGACAATCCAAAGTGAGGATAAAACGATGAGGCGCCCAAGGCGCGCGGCTCGGCGAATGATGCCGCCTGATACGAACTGATGAGACCGTTGCATTCCCTATACCCCCATTTAAACGTTCTGCGTATTTTTTGACCAGAACCCCGTGTACTCGCTTGCCCCCGATTGATTGTATGGCTGTCTTTTGTGGTCATACATCCAAGGCCAACAATAGTACTCACATGATAAGCTTGTGGATTTGATGTCGCAATATAAAATACGAACACTCCGGCATGCAAAATAACCATGAAATCAAACTCTACAGATAATCGATTTGCATGCGATTATTGAAGAATCGGATAAACGGTGCGGAGGAGGAGGGGGTTTTCTCATTGCCTCGTTTTTCAACAAGGTCTAATACGACTCGCGTGATGTGTGGTAAGTCAAGCGCGTGCGCTTGGCTGAACGTCAACCATTTCAAATCGAGCAACTCACCGGAGGCTTCCGAAGTGTCGTGTACATCGCCTTGGATTTGATCTGCATCCGCGAGAAAAAACCGTGCATCGAATCTTTTTGTCCGGGCTGCCGGTGTTACTGCTCGGGCGATGAATTCAAGCCGGTCTAGGGCAGGTTCGACACCGCACGCGTAAAACGGTCGCCATTCGGACGAGCGCGTTGTGCGCTGAGGACTGGTCTTACGTTTAACGCCAACCGCCAGACCAGTCTCCTCAAAGGTTTCGCGGATGGCGGCGAGAGCAAGCGCCTCTACATTAGCGCGTCGGGAGAGAGTGCGCAGGCTTTGTTCAACATCCTGGCGCAGCGGCGTTGCCGGTGTGATGCGGTTGTCGCTGGGGCTGACCCGGCCGCCGGGGAAAACAAATTTATTTGGCATGAAGGCATGGGCCTGGTGGCGCTGTCCCATCAGAACAAGCGGCGTGGGGCCGTCTCTCTTGACAATGATTAGGGTGGCGGCGTCTTTGGGCCGCGGTGCGCGGGCCTGGGAAAGCGTAACGTTGGTTGTGTGATCTGTCATGCCCTTAGCGCTTTTTTCTTGTGCCGGATTTTCTTTTGGCGACGGAATCGGTTCGTGAGCGCTTTTTTCTCTGGGCCGTTTTTGCAACGCCCTTTTCAGCCGCCGTGAGGAGTTCAAAGCGCAAACCCCCTGTCATCGGCGTGGCTTCTTCCAACCGGACATCAACCATAGTTCCAAGGCGGTAAACACCGCCATGGCGCTCCCCAGTGAGGGCGTGGAGTGATTCATCATGAACGTAGTAATCATCGCCCAATGACCGCATGGGGACAATGCCGTCTGCGCCCGTCTCATTCAGGCGTATGAACAGACCAAAACGCGTGACCCCGGAGATCCGGCCTTTGAATACAGCGCCCACGCGGTCAGCGAGAAAGGCTGCAACATAGCGGTCGTTAGAGTCGCGTTCCGCTGCCATGGCACGGCGCTCGTGCAAGGAAATCTGCTCCGCGACCGGTTCAAGGGTTTCGATCTCCTTGTCTGTTAAACCGTCTGACCCCAGTTTGCCGGCACGGATCAAAGCCCGGTGGACAATCAGATCGGCATAGCGGCGAATGGGCGAAGTAAAATGTGCGTAACGCCTCAAATTGAGACCGAAATGGCCAAGATTATCGGGGCTGTAAACGGCCTGGCTTTGCGATCTTAAGGTCACCTCATTCACCATGGCTTCATATTCTCTTCCCTTTACTTTGTGCAAAAGACCATTGAAATACTGCGGTTTTAAAACATCTGATTTAGTCAGGGGCAGGTCAAGACTCTTCAAAAAATCACGCAAACTGTCGAGCTTCTCCAATGACGGCGCATCATGGACGCGGTAAATAAAGGGTGTTTTCTTGCGCTCCAATTCTTCCGCTGCCGCGACATTGGCCTGAATCATAAACTCCTCGACTAGGCGGTGCGCGTCCAGGCGGTCACGAAAACCGATGGATTTAATTGTGCCGTCTTGTCCCAGTTCAATTTTATGTTCGGGCAGGTCAAGGTCCAGAGGCTCGCGTTTATCGCGGGCTATGCTCAATGCATGGTAGGCCGCCCAAAGAGGTTTGAGAACAGGCTCTAATAAAGGTGCAGTTGTTTCATCGACCTCTCCATCAATGGCAGCCTGCGCCTGGGCATACGTTAGGCGGGCGTGGGAATTCATGAGTCCACGGATGAATTCGTGACGTAACTTAGCTCCACTGGCGTTAAGCACCATACGGACAGCCAGGCAAGGGCGGTCAACCCCTTGCTTGAGGGAGCACAGATCATTGGAGAGTTTTTCCGGCAACATCGGCACAACCCGATCAGGGAAATACACTGAGTTGCCCTTTTTCTGTGCGCCCAGATCAAGCGGACTGGCGGGCGTTACGTAATGGGCGACATCAGCGATGGCGACGACGACCACCCATCCTCCTTTGTTCTTTTGATCTTCATCAGGTGCAGCGTAAACAGCATCGTCAAAATCGCGCGCGTCTACCGGATCTATGGTCACGAGCGGAAGGTGTCTGAGATCGGTTCGTGTGCCAAGTGTTGCCAGTGTTGCGGCATTGGCTTGCGCTTCTTCTTCGGAGGTGAAGCCTGTAGGGATTCCGTGGCGGTGGATAGCGATGAGACTGACAGAGCGCTGATCAGTGATGCGCCCCAAGACCTCCAGCACACGAACCTGGCGCAAGCCATGGCTTTGATGTCCTACAGGCTCGACTGTGACCAGATCGCCAGGTTTGGCGCTGGCTGCATCGGACGGGGCAACAGCCATCTCATAACGTGATTTGCGATCGACCGGCTGAACACGTCCTTCCCCTTTTTTGGGGCCAGCGCGATAGATTCCCAAAACGCGATGGGCGCTTTGCCCAAGAACCTTGATGACCCGCGCTTCCAACGCGTCGTCTTCTGCCCAAGTTAGGCGCGCCAACACGCGATTGCCGATTCCTGGTGTGGGACCGCTGGCTTGCCGACCGCGTTTTTTCGGTCCTGGTCCGCCCCCCGGAGCAAGGACGATCTTTGGGGGCGGGGCTTCCTCATCCCACTGAACGGGCTTGGCCAGGAGGTCGCCATCGACATCTTGGTCAAAAATATCGAGAACGCACACGGCGGGCAGGCCGCCAACTTTCTTGACATCACGCCGGCCGCGATCAATCAATCCCTCATCGGCTAACTCACGCAAAACGCGCTTTAACGTGATGCGATCGGCGCCTTTGATCTTGAAAGCGCGTGCAATTTCCCGCTTGCTGACTTTGCCGGGCGAGGATTTGATGAAATCAAGGATTTCCGGTTTACTTGGAAAGGCCGCCAAGCGACTTACTCCCCCGCTCCTGTGGGTTCGGCTTCTACTTTTTTCGTGATCGCCGGCGCTTTTTTCTTGGGGGTTGTTTTTTTCTTCTTCGTGGTTTTTTTCGATGTTTTCTTCTTGGCCGCCTTTTTCTTAGGCGCTTTCTTTTTTGCGGTTTTTTTCTTGGGTCCTTTTGCCGCCTTCGCAGTGATCCATTCCAGAGCTTGTTCGAGCGTTATGCTATCGGGATCGGTCTCACGGGGAATCGTAGCGTTGATTTTACCGTGCTTGACGTAAGGTCCGTATCTACCATCCATGACGTTAACGGGCCCGCCTTCATCGGGATGTTCTCCCAGTTCTTTCAAAGGCTTTGCCGCCGTGCGGCCACGCCCCGGATTGGCTTTTTTCTCAGCCAACAACGTGACCGCGCGATTGAGACCAATGGTGAACAGTTCTTCGGGGTCTTTGAGGGAGGCATAAAGCTTATTGTGCAAAATGTAAGGGCCAAACCGACCAAGTCCGGCGACAATCTTTTTCTGGTCTTCCGGGTGAAGGCCAATCTCGCGCGGCAGGGACAGGAGCGCCAAAGCGCGGTCCAGATCGACGGTGAGAGGGTCCGTACCTTTGGGAATGCTTGACCGTTTGGGTTTTGATCCCTCTTCCTGTTCGCCCAATTGCACGTAAGCCCCGAAGCGCCCTTCACGCAAGGAAACCTCCAAACCCGTTTCCGGATCAAGCCCCAGCACTTTTGGCTCTCCCCCAATTCCGCCGCCTTCTTGTTCGGTGAGTTGACGCGTGAATTTGCACGCGGGGTAATTGGAGCAGCCAACAAAGGCGCCAAAGCGACCGACTTTCAAACTGATTTGCCCGTCTTCGCAAGAGGGGCATTTGCGCGGGTCGCTTCCGTCCTCTTTGTCGGGGAAGACATGGGGGCGCAGAACTTCATTCAGCGCATCCAATACGGCTGTGATGCGGACATCGGCAATGTTTTCAACGGAGGCGTGAAATTCCGCCCAAAAATTCTTCAGAAATGTTTTCCATTTCAACTCGCCCGCTGAAACCTTATCCAAATCTTCTTCCAGAGACGCGGTGAAATCATATTCGACGTAACGGCTGAAAAAGCTCTCTAAAAACGCCGTGACCAGACGTCCTTTGTCTTCCGGATAGAATCGCTTGTTCTCCATGCGGACATAGGCGCGGTCCTGAAGCACGGAGAGTGTGGAGGCGTAGGTTGAGGGACGGCCGATGCCCAGCTCTTCCAGTTTTTTGACCAGGGTCGCTTCGGAAAAACGCGGCGGCGGCTCCGTGAAATGCTGCTCCGGCGCAACGTCTTTGAGCGTTATCGGGTCGCCTTGCGCGACGCTGGGCAGGCGGAGATTGTCATCGCGCTCATCTGAATCGTCGCGGCCTTCTTCATAAAGTT
>JAJFIO010000217.1 GCA_021774915.1 Alphaproteobacteria bacterium | reverse complement strand
TTAGAATTCATAAAGGAGTTGATCCATGTTGAGGATAGGAAACGGTTTTGCTGCTCTTTTGATAATGTTATCCGCAACTCATGCGTTTGCCTACGATCTCACCGACCCTAAGGACAGGCTTGATGCCTACATCAAGGCGGTCGGTGATTTAAGTGGAAAGCAAAGCGTCGCTTACGGCAAAGTAGCTGTGTATGCGAAAGAACCCGGAAAGAAAGGGGTTCTACTTTTTAATCTTGAGGTCGTCGGATTAAGCCGGTTTATTCCTATCGAGGGTGGTTATCGCCGTTTGCACAGGGAGATCGCTTTTTACACGGACCTGGAAACAGGGGAAGTTCTCGCGACTTGGGAAAACCCCTTGAATGGACGCACTGTACAAGTCTTCGTCATTCAGAACGATCCCGTCAACTTCAATGCCGTGGTCTTTGAAGATGAAGCTAGAAACCCTAAGTTTAATGTTTATGGGGACAATGTTGTAATTAATCGGGAAGTGATGTTGCGTTATCCTTCAGCTCTTCCCCGTGCGGAATATCCACTATATTCTCAAGCCGATTGGTATGAGGCCGGTGAGATGTTCAATACTTACGTTCGTATCGAAGATCTGGAAAACCCGGACATCACGTCGGCACCCAGCATGGGGTCCTGGTCTCGATTTGGCCCCTGGCTGCCCTGGATGGAAATGGCGGATCAACCAGGCATGCTTGTCTATCACGGTCATGACTCGAAGCTTATGAACGGAACTGAAGATATTCCGGACCGGATCCTGGCCAACATTAAAAAAGACTATCCAAAATACCTTCATGCGCCTGAAACTGATACTGATGGTCCAAATGATACAAGCTGGACAGTTTTTAAAAAGATCATAGATGCGCAGCGTGAGCAATAATTCCTTCACTCTTCCTACTTCTAAATCTCAACACTCGCTTTAGAAAGTTCTCCATCGGTCTCAGCTAATATTCAGCTGAGACCGGAGAGTAAAACCAATATCAAGTCAATCATAAATGTCCGTTGTGTACAGACATAGGCTTCCCAGATCAGATGCGGACATCTGCTGTTTTTTTTCAAACACAAGGTCACACAACAAAATGAGCGAACAGACACGAGAAGCCACGCTAGACATCAGCACCTATCCCTCAGCTTCCAGGGGATGGTACGCCGTCGTCATCCTGACCCTCGCCTATATCTTTTCATTTCTCGACCGGCAAATTTTGGCGCTCCTGGTGACACCTATCAAACGGGATCTCGTTCTCACCGATTTTCAGATGAGCCTGCTTTTGGGTCTGGCCTTCGCCATTTTGTATACGTTCTTAGGCATACCTCTGGGCCGCTTGGCCGACCGGCGCAGTCGCCGCGCCATTGTCGCGACCGGTATCAGTATCTGGTGCTTGATGACGGTCGCGTGTGGCCTCGCGCGAAACTATACACAGCTTTTTGTCGCTCGTATTGGCGTCGGAATTGGCGAGGCTAGCCTAACCCCTGCGGCGCTGTCCCTGATCAGCGACTATTTCCCACGGGAGAAACGCGCCCAAGCGATCAGCTTCTATACACAGGGCGTGGCGTTAGGCGCTGGCCTCGCTTTTGTTGTGGGCGGCTGGGTGATCACGCAGGTGATCGACGCACCACCTGTTACTTTACCCATTGTAGGAACACTCTATGCTTGGCAGACCGTCTTTCTGGTAGTGGGGCTACCCGGCCTCGTCGTCGCCGCGCTCATGTTCACGGTGCGTGAACCGGAACGACGGGGAAAAATCAGTGTAGAAACTAGTTCCGGGGCCGTCACGCAAGATATTCCTCTTATTGATGTGTTGAAATACCTGGGCACGCGCTGGCGCACCTATGGCAGCCATTTTCTCGGTATGTCGGTGGTCACCATTCTGGCCTATGCCTATTTTTCTTGGATCCCCCAGATGTTCGAGCGAACATGGGGCTGGACCCCCGGTAAAATCGGTTTCACCTACGGCATGATCATGCTCATCTTTGGCCCTATCGCAAATATCAGCGGCGGTTGGCTGGCGGACCGGCTCTACACAAAGGGCTATAAAGACGGCCACATGCGCACTGTGCTGATCGGTGCGAGCGTCTTTCTTGTTCCCTTCTCTGTCCTCGTGCCCCTGATGCCATCCGCTACCTTGGCGGCTGTGGCCCTGATCCCGACCATTATCGGCGGTGGCATGGTCACGGCGGCAGGTGCAGGTTCACTCATGATGATCGCGCCCAACCAAATGCGCGGGCAGGCCTCAGGAATTTATTTTTTCGTGATCAATATTCTCGGTCTCACAGTCGGCCCCAGCGCCGTCGCGGCGATCACCGATTTTGTATTCGCCGACGAGAGCGCCTTGCGCTACTCCATCTCTATTGTGTCAGGTGTCGCCGGTGTGATCGGACTCATAGTGCTGCGCTATAATCTCAAACACTTTGCCAAAAGCATGATCGAAGCGGAAGGCTGGAACCGTTCAAATACAAGTGACGCTTAAATCGTTTCAAGGATAATGAGCTTACCCATTCTAATCGCGCCTATTAGTGTGTCTGCTTCAGTAATCGTTAAGCTAGATTTTCACTCCGATTGCTTCCGATATGCTTCCGGAAGGCGGAACGTTCCGGATGCCGAGCCATAACCCTGATCGAGCATTTGGATGGTACTCCATGGGGATCTTCGCAAGGCGGCCCGGATATGGGCTTTCGTCGATTTCATGTCGGTTACTAATGTCAAACATCGTCCTGTACTGGAAGGTCGGATATATGGGGATGCAGACATATCTCCAATGATAAGTCCGCTCGGAACATCCTTGGGAGGCACTTAGAAAAAAGCGCATGCGACGCTGGCACAGCATTTATCAGACAATACCCGTCAACTATTCCATGCGTGTGGCGATTCCATAACTAACCTGGTATATGGGCAAGAGACTAAACAGGGCAAAAAAACACTTGCATATCAGGCCACTTGGATTCATGAAGGCTGTGCTGATAGGGTTGATTCTATCAGGGCCGTAAGACAGGAATAATTAAGAAACTCTCGATAATATACAGTCACTTCTCTTGGGTTCGACCATCGCAGATGCAGTTCACGGAGTTCCGCTTTGACTCAGTCCTGGTTCTTGAAGCGACAAGCTGTAAGCCTTTACCCTGATCCCGCGCGTGTGGTTGTCAGGCCCTTCAGACCTGCGAGTGAACCGCGGAATTTCAACCCTGTCGAAAAAAGCCGCGTCGAGCATATTGTTGATCGGGTGTTGCAGCTTGATGAAGAAGCGGCGGATGAAACGCTGCAGGAGGTCCTTAAAGATTTTGCAGGCCGGCACAGACGTCTCATGAATGTGTTTGACGACAGCACCGCCAAAATACAAGAGACACTGCAGCTGCACGGCGCTCTGACTGAAACGCAGCGCTGCCTGATCGGCGCCTATTTTCTGCACGAATATTCCTTCGAAGCGTCGGCGCTGTTCAATCCAAGTATTGTTCCGGATCCCGATCAATCGCATGCGCCTGAGGGCGGATGCCGGTTTATTCTCAGCCTGCGGGCGGTTGGCGAAGGCCACATATCCTCGATTACGTTCCGCTCCGGAACGGTGGCCGCCGACGGAAGCATTGACATAGACCAGCACACAGGACTTGCGTCCACTCCTGATATTAAAAGCCACCTCAGCAAAGACGATGGTGACGAAGTCGAGGTGATTTTCAACCATGGCGCCACGCTTTGCGAGCGCGTCATTTTTCCGATCACCAGCAGCCAGGCCAACGGCCTTGAAGATGCGCGATTCGTCAAATTCGATGATGCGTCCAGTCACGTTTATTACGCTACCTATACCGCCTATAGCGGCCGAGAAATCCGCTCCGAACTCCTGGAAACAGAGGACTTCAAGACGTTTCGGCTGGTCCCCTTGGGAGGCAGCGCAGCAAAAAACAAGGGAATGGCGCTTTTCCCGCGAAAGATCAATGGCCAGTACGCTATGATCGCGCGTCACGACAACGAAAACCTTTATCTCATCTATTCGGACGATCTTTATCATTGGGACGGCGGTGAGCCGATCCTCCAGCCGGAATATCCTTGGGAATTTGTCCAGATCGGCAATTGTGGATCGCCAATCGAATTGGATGATTGCTGGCTATTGCTCACCCATGGTGTGGGCGCGGTTCGCAAATATTCCATCGGTGCCACTCTTTTGGATAAGGATGACCCCTCAAAAGTGCTCGCACGATCGCGCGAACCGCTCATTCGTCCCGATCCCAAGGAGCGCGAGGGCTATGTGCCCAATGTGGTTTATACCTGCGGTGCTATGCGCCATGGCAACCGCATCATTCTCCCCTATGGGGTCTCTGATACATTCACCAATTTTGCGACCATAGAGATTTCGGATCTCATGCAAGCCCTCACCGGTTGATCGCCGGGCCGCTTGCGTCCGCTAACTTGACATACGTCAAGGCATCGGCCGGGGTTTTTAAGCATATTTTCAAGCAATGAAGTTCCGTGGTTGCAGACTGGGGGTTCTTTCCCTATTCTGGCTTAATGAGGTTCCGCGGTTGATCGAACGCCCGCGTCATTTCATCGGGGGTCGAATTGCAACGCTGGCGCAACCGTGCGTCGGCCAACGGGGCGGTAAGACCAATGATAGCGAAGAAATACAAAGCAGTTCCCAATCAGGCAAGTAGACTGCCCCCATTAAAGCAAGTGGCGTTGATCGGAAATTATCCTCCCCGACAATGCGGCATTGCCACATTTACGGCGGACCTCTTGGGGGCGATCCGTCAGGCATCGCCAGACACGAATTGCTTTGCCGTGCCGATTACCGACACTGACGAGGGATACCAGTATCCGGAACCTGTGCGATTTGAAATTCGACAGAATGACTTAGCCTCCTATCGATATGCCGCAGACTTTATCAACATCAGCGGCGTCGACGTTGCCTGTTTGCAACATGAATTTGGTATATTCGGTGGCCCAGCCGGCAGCCACTTGCTGGCCTTTGTCGAAGAACTGCGCGTCCCGCTCGTCACGGTACTTCATACTATTTTACGCGACCCGAATACGGACCAGCTTAGTGTCATGAAGAGGTTGACGGCTTCTTCAGACCGCCTGGTGGTCATGAGCAAAATGGGTGCCGATATCCTCTCGGAAGTTTATTCCGTTCCCGATGAGAAGGTCGAATTCATTCCCCACGGAATTCCGGATGTACCGTTCATCGACCCCATTTTTTACAAAGACAAATTTGGACTAGATGGCAAGAACGTCATCCTAACGTTTGGTTTACTATCCCCCGGCAAGGGCATTGAGAATGTTATTCTAGCGCTGCCCGGGATCATAAAGCGGCACCCAGAAGTTGTCTTTGTTGTGCTGGGCGCGACCCATCCTAACGTAAAGAAGCAAGATGGCGAAGCCTATCGACTGTCGCTGCAACGCTTAGCGGCGGATCTTAATGTCGAGCAGCATGTTGTCTTCTATAATCGTTTCGTCGATTTCGATGAATTATTGGAATTCATTGGTGCGGCTGATATTTACATTACGCCTTATCTTCACGAGGCACAGATTACCTCGGGCACGCTGGCATATGCCGTCGGGATGGGAAAAGCCGTCATCTCCACCCCCTATTGGTACGCCAAGGAATTGCTCAGCAATGACCGAGGCGTATTGATTCCGTTTGCTGACCCTGATGCGACGGCTGGGGCTGTAAAGGAGCTCCTGGATAGCAATACGAAATCCCACAGGCTGCGCAGACAGGCCTATGCACTAGGGCGCGACATGATTTGGCCGGTGGTTGCCAGCAGGTACATCGACTGTTTTGCGAGAGTCAGCAAAGGCCGGGTCGTCAGTCCCAGACCTGTTTCCAATGCAACCCCACTGAATGTTCGGCCCCGGGAACTGGTGAAGATTGATCTGCAGCACTTGGAACGGCTCACGGACGACACTGGATTATTGCAGCACGCAACGTTTGTCATTCCAAATTATGATGACGGTTATACGACTGATGACAATGCCCGTGGCCTTTTGGTCACGACGCTGCTTGAAGATTCCGGGCAACGGGTCGAAAAGGCTCGGGAATTGAGCGTCCGTTATTTGGCTTTTCTGATGCACGCCTTCAATCCATCCAACGGCCGGTTTCGCAATTTCATGTCCTACGACCGGCGTTGGCTGGAAGAAATCGGGTCAGAAGATAGCCACGGCCGAGCATTATGGGCGCTGGGAACAGTGGTTGGGCGGGCGGAAGTTTCTGCTTATCGCGGTATGGCAACGAGAATCTTCGATCAGGCGATGCCGGCGATAGAGCATACCACAAGTCCGCGAACCTGGGCTTTTGCTCTTCTCGGGTTTCACGAGTATCTGTCTCACTTCTCAGGGGACCGTAAAGTGCAGCGGATGCGCGAACTTTTAGCCAATCGTTTGCATCAAGCATTTCATGAGTATGCAAGCGAGGAATGGCCCTGGTTTGAGAATATTTTAAGCTATGCCAATGCTGTTCTTCCTCATGCCCTGTTGATCAGCGGCAAAGCAATGGAAAATGACGACATGGTTATGAGCGGCCTTCAGGCCCTGGAGTGGTTGGCGGATGTTCAAAACCTATCGGGCACGTGTTTTTCACCAATTGGATCGAACGGTTTTTATCGCAAAGGGAGACATCAAGCACGCTTTGATCAGCAACCGACAGAAGCGCAAGCCATGATTTCAGCTTGCCTGTATGCTTTTCGCATCACCGATGATCCTGAATGGCGGGTAAAATCCCGCTGGGCATTTAATTGGTTCTTCGGGCAGAATGACTTGTGTGAATCTCTTTATGACCCGCTATCGGGAAGTTGCCGCGACGGGTTGCATGCTGATCGACTCAACGAAAACTGTGGTGCGGAAGCGACTCTGGCGTTGCTGCAGTCATTGGCGGAAATGCACGCCATGGAAAATCTTGTTGATGTCATTGATTTGCAG
>JAJFIO010000216.1 GCA_021774915.1 Alphaproteobacteria bacterium | reverse complement strand
AGACCATGAAAAACGCTATTATAGTGCTGCATGGCATTGTTCCTCTTCTGTGTCCAATCCGTCGTCAAACGCTTGGTGCATAGAAGAATCAATGTCATGCGACTTGTCCACCAAAATAAATGGGACAGTAGTGCGTCAAGCGCGAGGATGACGCAAGAGGGGGGGCGCGAGGATGGCGCAAGAGGGACTCTCTGAGCCACTTCTGCAAGTCCGTCTGGTGATGGCCGGGAGCTCATGATATGGTGTAGGCTTAAAGGCCAAAGGGCAAATTTAACGTGTCAACACAAGAGCATACTTCTTTCGCATCCCCCCCGGACGACCAAACCCGAATGCTGCCTTTAATCAGGCGCGTGTGGGGCGAGCATGTTCTGCCGCACAAAACCCGTGTTTTTATCGCCATCTTTTTCATGCTGATTGTGGCGATTGCATCCGCCAGCCAGCCACTGGTGCTGAGTTTCGCCATCCGCGAACTGATGGTGCTACAAAACACCGACATGCGGCTCACCGTCGCCATGGTGATTATCACTATCGGTCTCACCAAGGCCGCCGCCACCTATGTGCAAGCCATGATCATGAGTCGCATCGGCCAAAGAATGGTCGCCGATTTGCAGACAAGCCTGTTCCACAAGCTTGTTCATTCCGATCTGGGGCGTTTGCAGAAGTCGCATTCAGGTAGTTTTGTCTCCAATTTTCTCTATGACGCCAATCTAATCGCAGCCTCGGTCAGCTCCGGCATCACCGGGATCGCCATCCAAGGCGTATCAGTGATCGGCTTCATCTCGATCATGTTTTATATCGACTTGAAGCTGGCCATCATCGGCACCTTTGTTATCCCCTTTGTCGCCCATTTCGCCCGCAAGCTCAGCAAAACTATGCGCAAAGCCACCACAGGCGGCATGAGCGAGACCGATAACCTATCCAAACTCGTTCTCGAAACGCTGAAAGGTGCGCGTACCATCAAAGCGTTTCAGCAGGAAGATGTGGAAGTCGCCCGCGCTGCGACAACTGTCAACAATCGTCTTACTCACCTGATGTCGGGCTTACGCGCGCGCATCGCCGCCGCGCCGCTCACAGAGGCCGTCACCATATTTGGTCTCGCCGGTGTGCTGGTCTACGCCAGCATTCAGCAATTAGATCCAGGGGATTTGACTGGTTTCATAACTGCTATGTTTTTATCCTATCAACCTCTCAAAGTCCTTTCCAATTTGAGTGTCGTGGTCTCCGAAGGCTCCACGGCAGCCACCCGCATTTTTAGCGTTATGGATGTTGAACCGGAGATTACAGATTCCCCCAACGCCCTACCGCTCAAACTTGACCAAGGGGCCATTCACTTTAATAAAGTCGTCTTTCATTATATGGATAACATTGCCGCTCTTGATGGACTTGATCTCGATGTCCCAGCAAGCCAAACCGTAGCGCTGGTGGGGCCGAGCGGGGCCGGCAAGAGCACGGTCTTTAATCTCATCCCGAGATTTTACGATGTCACAAGCGGCCAGGTCACCATTGACGGGCAGAATGTGCGCGACGTGACCCTGGCCAGTCTGCGCAATGTGATTTCTATCGTCACCCAGGAGCCTTTCCTCTTCGACGATACGGTGCGTGCCAATATCGCTTACGGCAAGCCGGAAGCCACGCAAGCCGAAATTGAAGCAGCCGCCCAGGGCGCTGCCGCCGCTGATTTCATCGCCGCGTTACCGGGCGGCTATGATGCCCCTGTCGGCGAGCAGGGCGTCAAACTCTCTGGCGGCCAGCGGCAACGCATCGCCATCGCCCGCGCGATGCTGGCGAACGCACCCATCCTTCTGTTGGACGAGGCCACGTCTGCGCTTGATAATGAATCAGAAAGACAGGTCCAGAACGCGCTGAAGCGGCTGATGAAAGGGCGCACCACATTGGTGGTCGCCCACCGCTTGTCCACCATCATTGATGCCGATCGCATTTACGTTCTCGATCACGGCCGCGTAGTTGAAAAGGGCACACATGCTGAACTTCTGGACCTGGGTGGCCTCTATGCGCGTCTCTACCGCATGCAGTTGACATCAAAGCCAAAAGAGGCCGACGAGGCCCGCCCCTTACCGGTCGCCGGAGAATGAAGGGGCACCCAAGTGAAACTCGGTAAACGTATCTTAGGCAATAGATTGGCGCAAAGCCTGTTGACCAAATCTATCGTGCTCTACATTCGCCTTGTCCACGCCACCACAAAATGGGAGACCATCAATGGCGACGTGCCTGCGCGGATTTTAAATGAAAATCTGCCTGGCATCGGCGCCGGGTGGCATGGCCGGATTGCTCTGTTGGGATATTCCTTTCCTCAGCCAAAAACCACGCATGCCCTCATTTCACAGGGGCGCGATGGCGCGCTGATGGCGCGGATTATCGAAGACTTGGGCTTTAAGACCGTGCGCGGCTCAGCAAAAGCCGCCCATAAGACAAAAGCCAAAGGCGGGGTGGGCGCCCTGCGGGCCATGGTCAAAATTCTGGAACAAGGGCGCCGGGTGCTCATCACGCCTGATGGCCCGCACGGCCCCAGGATGCATGCCAAAAGCGGGATCGTCACTTTGGCGCGTCTCTCCGGCGTACCGGTTTACACGGTCACTTATGCGGTCCGCAAACGTATGGTTGTCAACTCCTGGGATCGCTTCATTATACCTCTCCCCTTTAATCGCGGCGTTTTTATCTGGGGAAAGCCGATCACTGTCGCGCGCGATGCTGACAAAAAAGAACAGGAGAAGGTGCGCAGACAAATCGAAGACCAATTAAACGCCATGACGCGGCAAGCCGATGAAATCGTCGGGCAAACCACTATTGAACCTGCGCCGCTCACCAGCACAGCCCAATCTGCATGACGCACGACCCTCATCCATCACAAAGGCGCCAACCGTTTAGCTTGTCTTTCTACCGCGCCTTGACGTTCTGCAGCGCACCGGTCCTGTCATATATACTTCGCAAACGCCTAAAAAGTGACAAGGAAGACCCTGATCGCCAGTCGGAGCGTCGCGGCATGACGCATCAAGCACGGCCAGCGGGATATTTGATCTGGATTCACGCCGTGAGTGTTGGGGAATCTCTCAGTGCCCTAACGATTATCACCAGAATTCTTAAATCGTACCCGGATGCTCGTATTTTACTGACCACCGGCACCCTCACCTCAGCGCGGCTGATGAGCGAGCGCCTACCACGGCAAGCCATTCATCAATTTGCCCCGCTTGATCACCCGGCCTACGTCACCCGCTTTCTCGACCACTGGCACCCTAATCTGGCGCTTATGGTGGAATCGGAACTCTGGCCCAATCTGATTTTGGATACGGCATCGCGCGCCATCCCCATGGCGCTGATCAATGCCCGCATGTCCGATACCTCGTTTAAGGCTTGGGCGCGCTGGCCACGAACCATCAAATCTCTCCTCAGCAGCTTTGACATATGTCTGGCTCAAGATCAGCAAAGCGCTGATCGACTGAAAAACCTGGGGGCCTCAAAAGTTGAGATCATCGGCAATCTCAAATTTTCCTCTCCCGCTCTTCCCGTCGATGAAACTGATTATGCTCAAGTACAGCGTCAAGTGGGAACGCGGGTCCTTTGGCTGGCGGCCAGCACGCACCCAGGCGAAGAAGAGATCATGGCCAAGGCGCATCAAGCCCTCCGTCATCATTTTTCGGATCTTCTGACGATCATCGTCCCCCGCCACCCTGAACGCGGCGTGGCCATCAAAAACCTCCTCGACGATTATGGGATTCGCACTTCCTTGCGCTCGCAAGGCGAAACAATAGACAGCGCCACTGATATTTATATCGCTGACACGATGGGTGAATTGGGACTATTCTATCGCCTGGCGCCGATCACGTTCGTTGGAGGCTCCCTCGTCCCCCATGGCGGACAGAATCCGCTTGAACCTGCCCGCCTGAACTGCGCTACAGTGCATGGGCCTCATGTCTTCAATTTTGCAGATATTTATCGCGAACTGGATGAAAGGCACGCGAGTTTGCTGGTCTTAGATGCAGAAAACTTACCGGAAGGAATCCGGCGTCTCCTTGAGGATGAGCCAGCGCGTCTGGCCCAGATAGAAGCCGCTCAACAAAGCTTGACGCAGGCTGACGATGTCATTGAGCAGTGTTTCAACGCGCTTCTCCCTCTTCTGCCCCACTCAGATCAGGCGCACTTACATACGAATGGTAGGAACGAACCCCATGCACGCTCCTAATTTTTGGTATCTCCCGGAAGGGCAGAAAACGAAGTGTCCGTACACAAAGACCATGCTTGCGGTGCTCAAGCCCGCCGCTTTTTTTAACGATCATATCGGACGGTGGCGACGTGCATGGACTGCACCCGCCCAAGCCGGTTGCCCTGTCATCTGCGTTGGAAATTTAACCGCAGGGGGCACCGGCAAAACCCCTGTCGCTATTGCCTTGGGGCGGAAGCTTCAGGCCATGGGAAAAACGCCTTTTTTTCTCCTGCGCGGCTATAGCGGCAGTAAGTCGGGACCGTTAAAAGTTAACGTGGACCGCCACCGGGCAGCGCAAGTGGGTGATGAAGCTCTCTTGCTGGCCGCGCATGCCCCTACCATCGTCTCCAGAAATCGGCCGAAGGGTGCCGCTCTGGCGCGAGCTGAGGGCGCCGATGTGATCGTGATGGATGACGGCTTCCAAAATCCTTCTTTAAAAAAGGATCTCTCGTTCGTTGTCATTGACGCACAAACCGGCTTTGGTAATGGCCTGCTGATCCCGGCGGGGCCGCTGCGCGAACGCGTGGCTCCCGGCCTGGCGCGGGCTGACGCCATTATCCTCATGGCCCCACCGGGCGACGAGATCGCAGCGGCGCAGCTCAGGCCATATCTGGAAAAATCAGCGCGCCCCGTTCTGAATGCCCGGCTGACGCCTGATGCACCCCCTCTTGAAGCAAAGCGCCGCGCCGTAGTTTTTGCCGGAATCGGAAGGCCCACAAAGTTTCTCGCGACAGCAGAAGCGCAGGGGTATGAAATCGCCGATGCGCTGGCCTATGCCGATCATCATGCCTATACAGACAAAGACTGGCGTGATCTCACCCAGATGGCCCAAGAGCATGAAGCGATTCTGCTGACCACCGAAAAAGACGCGGTGAGGCTGAGCCCGGAACAGCGCATGCAAGTGGAGGTCATCGCGGTGCATGTGAACTTTGAATCAGGCGATGAGATTAACGCCCTTCTGGACAAAGCACTCATCAAGGCGCTTGCACACTCTCCGGCATAGGGCCTACTAGAAATACCGGATCAAGTTGTTTGCCGTACCAGTCCATACGCCAATCCAGATGAGGGCCTGTGGCGCGGCCTTGCGCCCCCACCGTGCCCAGCACATCGCCTTGCGCAATCTCATCCCCCACTGCGACGGAGACACTGTCCAAATGTAAAAAGGCACTGGTGACGCCATGGCCATGATCGAGAAAAATCAAGCCGCCCTCAAAATACATATCTTCAGACGCGAGGATCACCACACCTCCCGCCGGAGCCACGAAGTCCGTTCCTGTGGGCGCCGCGACATCGACGCCATAATGGGGGCGGCGGGGCTCGCCGTTTAAAATGCGCTGCGAGCCATAAACGCCACTGATCCGCCCAGTGAGGGGCCAGATGAAGTTTTCAAAAACCCACATGCCTTGCGATCTGACCTCACGCGCCTGGCGTTTCATCTCTTGATCTCGCCGGATATGAGCGAGTTGCTCTTTCGTGCGCGGCGTCACTTGGCCTGGCGGCAGACCGTCAATACGCTGAATATCGTATTCCCGTGCTTCAATCGATAAGTCACGGTGTTCCACCGCGCCATCCGCATGAACGATATCAAGAGCAGCATGGGGGCCCTGATCCCGGTCAAAACCAAACACAAACCGGCCGCTTTTCGCCACGCTGAGCACTTGTCCGTCAAGACTGACGGCTGCGCCGGGCGGGGCGTGGCCCAGCACCATTCCGCCTTGGGCAAACACCCCATCGAGAATCACACGCTCCGCCGCTTGTAAAGGAAAGAAGAAGAGCAGAGGCGCGAGCGCCAGGACAACAATCTTTTTCAATTGCAAGACCCCGCGAGGCATAACATCCCGGTATTCATGATTTTTGTTGATAACGCTCAAGGGCCGCTTCAGGTGAGACATAAGCCTCCTGATGCTCCGCGCTCCAATACCGCAAATCCTCCAGGAGAATGTGCTGACCCGTCACCGCACAGATGACATAAGACCCGGCGACAAGCACGGTGTATTCGCCGTCAAGGTATTTCAGTTGCGCTTCACCCTTTGCGCCAAAATTTCGTTCCAGACGGTTCATGATACCTCGATCAGAAATAGATGTTGCGGCTCACTTTCAAGATTAACCATTGGGGCTAAACAATTCGATAAATGATTGAAAAAAATTATACCACATTCCCCTGCTCTTTTACCAAAAATTCTGGCTCAAAACAGATCGCCTTGACCACCTGGCGTTTTGGCGCTTTTGGCGCGTGGTGGTTTTGGCTTTTGCGGTGAAGAGCCTTCTTCCCCCTCCATCACAGCCCCGCGCTGGCCATCTGCAAAATGCAGTGTGACCCCCTGGCCCGGCTGACTTTCAGCCGCCCGCCGCACAAATTGACCATCGGCCTTTTGCACCAGCACAAACCCCCTCTCCAAAACCCCTGCATAACTATAGGACTGCAAAAGCTGAAAGCGGGCCGTCAGGCGGTCCTGCCGGGTGCTTAAATCGCGGCTGAGGGCCAGCTTCAAGCGATCACCCAACGCTGTCAGCCGATCGCCGGCCTGGGTCAAGCGCGCGATCAAGGGCCGGGGGCTCAAACGCGCCCGCTGCGCCAGATCGATCGAGCGGGCCTGTACGTAAAGCTGCAAAGAACCCCGCAACCGTTCACTGGCAGCATCGAGGCGTTGTTCCGGCAGAGCCAGAATATCATTAAGCTTTGGTAAGCCGCGCGCCAGGCTCTGGGTATGTTTGCGCCATTCCTGCACAAGGCGGTTTTGCGCGCGGGTCAGGCGGGCGCGCAGATCCAGAAGCGTAGCGCTAAGATCGGCGAGCACCGGCACCGCCATTTCAGCCGCCGCGCTAGGGGTTGGTGCGCGCCGGTCCGAGACAAAGTCGATCAGTGTTGTGTCAGTCTCATGGCCCACGGCGGAGATCACCGGAATGGCGCTCTCCGCCACCGCGCGCACCACAATTTCCTCATTGAAAGCCCAAAGATCCTCAACTGATCCACCGCCCCGCGCCACAATCAAAACATCCGGACGGGGCACGGGCCCGCCCTCCGGCAACTCATTGAAGCCTCTGATCCCTCGCGCGATCTGTTCCGCCGCTTTTTCCCCCTGAACCAGACAAGGCCAAATCAGAACAGGACGCGGGAAACGATCGCCAAGCCGGTGCAGAATATCGCGAATCACCGCGCCGCTGGGAGACGTCACCACGCCGATGACCTGAGGCAAAAAGGGCAGCGGTTTTTTGTGCACCTCATCGAACAGACCTTCGGCGGCTAATTTCTTGCGCCGCTCCTCCAGAAGCGCCATCAACGCACCGACCCCCGCCGGCTCTATACGTTCCACCACGATCTGATAGCGCGACTGGCCGGGAAACGTCGTGAGCTTGCCCGTGCAGATCACTTCCAGACCCTGTTCAGGCGCCACTTTCAGACGCGCGGCCACGCCCCGCCAGATCACCCCGTTGAGAACCGATTTTTCGTCTTTAAGATCAAGATAGATATGACCGGAACCGGGCCTGCTAACCCGCCCGATCTCGCCCCGCACCCGCACATAACCGTAGTTCTCCTCGATGGTGCGCTTCAACGCAAAGGACAATTCACTGACGGTGAATTCGGGCATATTGCCGACACTGTCTTCCTCGCTCGATGGGCCCATGAAAACCGGTCCGTTTTTTGTAAATCACGAGGGGTGGACGCTTTGACCGCCCCAAGGGCCATGATACAAGGACCCGGCAACACGGCACAATACCGAAGGAGGGCGCCTTTCATGAATGTTCTTGTGATCGGTTCGGGCGGGCGCGAACACGCTTTGGCCTGGGCCCTCTCGGCCAGCCCGCTTATCGGGTCCCTTTATTGCGCGCCCGGCAATGGCGGCATAGCCGACGTCGCCACGTGTCTTAATCTTGACCCCATGGATTTTGATGCGATTTTAGCTGCGTGCCGCACCCATGATATCGGCTTTGTCGTGGTCGGCCCCGAGCAACCTCTCGTGGCGGGCCTGGTGGACCGCTTAAGCGAGGCAGGCATTAAATCCTTCGGGCCAACGGCCAGCGCCGCTCAGGTAGAGGCCTCCAAAGCCTTCACTAAAGAGCTTTGCGACCGCCACGGCATCCCCACAGCGGGTTATGAAAAATTCACCGATGCGCAAACAGCCAAACTTTATGTGCGCGGCGTGCCCGCGCCTTATGTCATCAAGGCAGACGGGTTGGCGGCGGGCAAAGGCGTGGTCATCGCTGAAGATTTAAAAACCGCAGAAGACGCCATAGACGAAATGTTCGCGGGCGCCTTTGGCGAAGCGGGCCAGGAAATCGTTATCGAAGAGTTTTTGACCGGCGAAGAGGCCAGTTATTTCGTGTTAACCGACGGCGCGTCGGCCCTGCCGCTGGCCACCGCGCAGGATCACAAGCGCGTGGGGATGAGAGATACCGGCCCCAATACCGGCGGCATGGGGGCGTATTCCCCGGCCCCGGTGATGACGCCGGAAATGTGCGAAACTGTCCTGACACAGATTATCCGTCCCACTATTGACGCCATGGCAGCCGAGGGGCGCCCCTACAAAGGCGTTCTTTATGCCGGACTGATGATCGGTGCCGATGGCCCTAAACTCATTGAATACAATGCCCGGTTTGGCGATCCCGAATGCCAGGTTTTGATGATGCTATTGAAATCGGATCTTCTGCCTGCGCTGATCGCCACCCATGACGGCACACTCGATGATATTACCTTGGAATGGCATGACGGCGCCGCCCTCACGGTGGTGATGGCGTCAAAAGGCTATCCGGGCGCTTATGAAAAAGGCAGCGTCATAGGCAATCTGGACGCAGCGGCACAAGTCACCGGCGCACGGATTTTTCATGCCGGAACTTCCCTTCAGGATGGCCAACTCACCGCCACTGGCGGACGTGTGCTGAACGTTACAGCTCTCGGGCAAACCGTCAAGCAAGCCGCGCGCACAGCTTATGAAGCAGTGGATCTCATTGACTGGCGCGAAGGCTTTTGCCGCCGCGATATCGGCTGGCGCGCCATTGAGCGGGAAAAGAAAAAGCAAAGTTAAGAGCCCTATTCAAAATTATCACCGCACAGATTAACACATATCTAGAGTTTCCCGACCAAGCGTTAGAGCGCACCGGGGAATGCTAGGGATGGACATTTCTAAACTTCGTTCCCCGGATTTAATCCGGGGCCTAGAGCAGTATGGTAAAGATGGCAAAGCTTAAGCGTGTTGCCCTAGACCCCGGCGCGAAGGCCGGGGAACGCCAATGTTTATGCATTGTAGGATTATCCTTCCTTATGCGTCATCCTCGCGCTTGATGCACTACTGTCCCATTTATTTTGGTGGACAAGTCGCATGACATTGATTCTTCTATGCACCAAGCGTTTGACGACGGATTGGACACAGAAGAGGAACAATGCCATGCAGCACTATAATAGCGTTTTTCATGGTCTTTTACAGCATGTTCCCTGGTGTGAGTTTGATCGGCTTGTGGATAAATACGAGGTCGACAAACATGTGCGGCGGCTTTCGACCAAATCCCAGTTTATAGCTCTTCTTTATGCTCAACTGTCCGGGGCCGCTTCCTTGCGGGCTGTGGAGACGGGACTTAAAAGCCATGAGACCCGGCTCTATCATTTGGGGGCACGTGCAGTGGCGCGCTCAACGCTGTCTCATGCCAATCGCCAACGGCCATGGGCGGTTTTTGGTGAGCTGTTCACTAATTTGATTGCTCGAGCTCATCCGGGCATACGACGCAAGACCCGTGACGCTGTGCGGCTGATGGATGCAACGAGCGTGAAATTGTCGAGCCTGAGTGCAGGATGGACGCCCCTGTCGAATGATAGCTATAGCGCTAAGATGCATGTGGTTTATGACCCTGACGCCGATTGTCCACTTTATTGTGAAGTGACCGGGGCCAAGGTCGCCGACATCACGCCAGCCAAAAAATGCCTATCGCCGCTGGGTCAACCTACGTTTTTGATATGGCCTATTATGATTTTGGCTGGTGGGCTGGCCTTGACGAGGCCGGATGTCGCTTCGTCACCCGGCTGAAAAAGAACTCGCCTTTTAACCCGTGTGTGATCCTGCCTGTCCCTGAAAACGACAAAGGTATTTTCTCTGATCGCATCGGTCACCTATCTCAGCGCTTGGCCCGAAACCGGAAAAACCCGTTCCAGGATCCGGTCCGGGAAATTCTCCTCAAAACCGATACAGGCAAACAACTACGCTTGGTGACTAACGACATTGATGCACCGGTGCAAGAAATAGCAGAGCTTTATAAGCGGCGTTGGCAGATTGAATTGTTCTTCAAATGGATCAAACAAAACCTCAAACTTAAGCACTTCTTAGGTGCTTCGGAAAATGCGGTCCGTACTCAAATCGCCACTGCCCTAATCGCCTTCGTCCTCTTGCGCATGGCTCAAGCCTGCCAAAATGTGATCAAAAGCCCCCTGCAATTCATGCGTCTCGTAACCCAAAATCTCATGCATAGGAGATCCATCAATGCACTCCTGCAACCCGAACCCCCACCAAAACGAGACAAAAACCAACTCGATCTTGCCCTACAACAGATTTAAATGGGACAGTAGTGCGCTTGACGCGGGTATCCAGAGCAACGAATTCAAGAGGTTGCCGCTCCTGGGCCATCGGGTCAAGCCCGGTGGTGACGCCACGTGAAGTGAGTTGGACAATTGTTCAAGGGACGCCCCTCACTCGCCTGCCGCTTCGACGTGCGTGGCGAATGTGGTGATATCAATATTACTGCCGGAAACAAGTGCGGCAACTTTTTTTCCCGCCAACCGCTCTTTAAGTGGCCCAAACAAAGCGGCGGTAGAAGCCGCGCCCGCAGGTTCGACCGCCAGCTTCATCTCTGAAAACAAGCGCGCCATGGCTTTTCGGATGTCATCATCACTGACCAGAACAATGTCATCAACATGGGCCTGACAGAGACCGAAACTATAAGGCGCCGATGCGGGCGGTTTTAGGCTGTCTGCAATCGTGTCTTTTCGCGGACATTTCTGCGGAGAACCGGCTATGAGACTGCGCCGCATATTGTCAGCCCCTTCAGGCTCCACCCCGTAAACTTTACACCTGGGATTGAGAAGCTTCACGGCCGACGACACGCCCGCACACAAACCCCCTCCTCCAATCGGTACGATAACTGCATCCAGATCCGGCACTTGATCGCATAATTCCATTCCCAGAGTTGCCGTCCCCAAAGCCGTATACGGGCCTTCATAGGGGTGCACAAAAAGTCGTTCCTCCTCATCGCGAATAGTCTCGACCATTTCGAAGGCATGATCGACATCTTCCGCAAGAAAAACTTTTGCGCCCAAGGCTTTGCACGCAGCAAGCCGTGCCGGATTGGCGCTTTTCATCATGACGACGCTCGCATCAAGCCCGAGAGATTTTGCCGCATAGGCCGTTGCGATGGCGTGATTGCCCGCACTCACAGCCACCACCCCGTTTTTCAGATCATCCTCACTGGCGTTCAGCATAACGGCAAGAGCGCCCCTGATTTTGAAACTGCCGCCATTTTGGAAAAGTTCGAGCTTGAGCGTCACCTGATCATCGCCACCCATAACACCGCCACCGGAACTGGTCTTCCAGTCTAAAACAGGCGTGGTGACAATTCCATCTGAGATCTGATCGCGGATACGGCAAATATTCTGAAATGTGATATCCGTCACCATCAAGCTTGTCCTCTTTCCTTGAGAGTCATATTTATAGTCACGTCGCAAGGCCCATAGAACAACACAATTCCATGAGGTGAACCATATGAATCTGGATGAATTTCGTTCCTGGGCCCATCGCGCCGCGGACTGGTCGGCGGATTATCTTAACTCAATCCGCTCAAAGCCAGTGCGGGCGCAGGTTCAGCCTGGAGACATCGCACGCCAATTGCCGGATGCGCCCCCTGAGCAAGCAGAGCCGATGAACGCAATTTTTCGAGACTTTGAAGACGTCATCATGCCCGGCATGACCCATTGGCAGCATCCGCGGAATTTTTCTTACTTTCCGGCCAATTCAAGTCCACCTTCTGTGATCGCCGAATATCTGACCGCAACCATGGCCGCGCAATGCATGTTGTGGCAAACATCCCCCGCAGCAACGGAGCTTGAAACAAAAGTCCTCGATTGGCTGCGTCAAATGCTGGATCTACCGGATGATTTTCGAGGCGTGATTCAGGACTCAGCGTCTTCGGCGACGCTTTGCGCTGTCCTCACCGCACGCGAACGGGCATTAGACTGGCAAGGAAACAAACAGGGGCTTTCAAAGCTTGCCACGTTGCGGGTTTATTGTTCACAGCACGTCCACTCCTCAATCGATAAAGCCATTTGGATTGCGGGGATTGGGCAGGAAAATCTGGTTAAAATTCCTGTGAATGACGCATTAGAAATGGATACGGATCTTCTTGAAAAAGCGATTTCAGATGATTTAGCGGCGGGCTTTCTTCCCGCACTGGTGATTGCCTGCATAGGTGGCACCAGCGTCGGCGCCAGCGACCGATTGACCGATGTGTGCAAAGTCGCGAAACGCCATAATCTTTATGTCCATGTTGATGCCGCCTGGGCGGGAAGCGCCATGATCTGCCCGGAGTTTCGCTCACTGATGGACGGCGTGGAAGAAGCTGACAGTTTTGTTTTCAACCCGCACAAATGGCTGCTGACAAACTTTGATTGTTCCGCACACTTTGTCCGCAATCCGACTGATCTGGTCAAAACCCTCGCCATCCAGCCCTCCTACCTCAAAACCAAAGGCCATGAGGGCATCATCAATTATTCTGAATGGTCGGTGCCACTTGGACGGCGCTTCAGGGCCTTAAAATTATGGTTTGTCATCCGTTCTTATGGCGTGGAAGCCTTGAGAACTTTCATCCGGTCTCACTGCCAATGGGCGAGAGAATTAGGAGCAAGAATAGAACAAGACGAAAACTTCGAACTCGTCACCCAACCCTACTTATCGCTGTTGACCTTCCGTTACGCCCCCAAAGGGACGGGTGACCTTGACGACCTCAATGAAAACCTACTTGAGGCGATCAATAATGATGGGCGACTTTATTTCACCCAGACGCACCATAATGGAGATTACGTCATTCGCTTTCAAATCGGACAGACATACACAACGGAACAGGACGTTAGTGACGCGTGGGAAATAATCCGTGAGATCGCGGCCGGCCTTGAGGTACGCAGAGAATAGAAGAGCCCAAGCCATTCGCGATCAGACTTGAAAAATGAGTAGCGATGAATTGGGAAGCAGGTCAATGCGCCCGAGGAACCATGCTAACCCCTTGATTTCATTGGTGAGCCCGGCAGGGATCGAACCTGCGACCCACTGATTAAAAGTCAGTTGCTCTACCAACTGAGCTACGGGCCCACTTCATATGAAATCTCATGACACTGGCTGGGAGTTATTGGCGGAATGACGCCATCTTTTCGACTCGCATAGCCTCGTCACGGTGCCGTGTTGCGGCGGGCCTTGATGCAACACTTATTCGCCCGCCGTCAAGCTCTAAACGTCGTCCCTTACGGCTGAGCCGCCTCCGCAATGAGGCCCTCCTCGGGAGGCTCAGCCTCCCCCCGTCTTTGTTCCGCCTCAAAAGCCGCCGCAAAAGCCTCCACACGCTGCTCGGCAATGGCGGTACGCAGATCCGCCATCATCTGTTGGTAAAAATGCAGATTATGCCAGGTCAGCAGCATCGGCCCGAGATACTCCCTGGCTTTGAACAAATGATGCAGGTATGCCCGGCTATAATCCCTCGAGGCCGGGCAGTCAGAAGCGGCGTCCAGCGGCCGGGGGTCTTCCGCATAGCGCGCATTGGCCAGATTGATCGGCCCGTGTTTCGTGAAAGCCTGACCATGGCGCCCCGACCGGGTCGGCAACACACAGTCAAACATATCAACACCGCGCCTCACCGCCCCCACAATATCAAGCGGCTTGCCCACCCCCATCAGATAACGCGGCTTGTCCTGAGGCAAAAGCGGACCGGTGTAATCCAGCACATTAAACATCTTCGCCTGCCCCTCGCCCACAGCCAGGCCGCCTATGGCGTAGCCGTCAAAACCGATGCTTGTGAGGGCGTCCACCGAGCGCCGGCGCAAATCTTCATAGGTGCTCCCCTGCACGATGCCGAACAGCGCATGGTCCGCCTGCGCGCCAAAGGCCTCGGCGGAGCGCAGAGCCCAACGCATGGACAATTCCATGGAGGATTCGGCCTGGTCATACGTGGCGGGATAGGGCGTGCACTCATCGAGCACCATCTGGATGTCAGAGCCCAAGAGCCCCTGGATTTCAATGCTGCGTTCAGGCGTCAGCATATATTCGGAGCCATCGATATGGGAGCGGAACCGCACGCCCTCTTCGGTCATCTTACGCAATTTGGCCAGCGACATGACCTGAAACCCCCCTGAGTCCGTCAAAATCGGCCGGCGCCAGTTCATGAAATTGTGCAACCCGCCGAGCCTTGCCATGCGCTCAGCGCCAGGGCGCAGCATCAGATGATAGGTGTTGCCGAGCAGGATATCAGCGCCCGTGGCCGCAACATGCTCAGGCAACATCGTTTTGACGGTCGCCTGCGTCCCGACGGGCATGAAAGCCGGTGTGCGAATGGGCCCACGCGCCGTCTGAATCAGGCCTGTTCGCGCGGCGCCGTCCGTCGCGGAAACGGAAAAATAAGGTGACTCTGTCATGTGAAATCAGTGACCGATGGCAAAGGCTTCAGGCGTGACACGAACCCGAACGTGCCATCCGGCGCAAGAATTATTTTCTGGAGAACAGACGCTTCAGCCAGGACGGCTCACCCTGCTCTTCCGGGCTGGCATTTGGAGACACACGGAATGCTTCTTCAAACGGAGACAGTCTGGAGGCTTTACCGTCACGCAACGGAAACTGCGGCCGATAAGCCCGGTCAACTGTAGCCTCCTGCGTTGTCTGTTTTAAATTCTCCGACGGTTTGATGATCCCCCGATCCGTCAACAATTGCTGACGATAGGCTTCCATCACCTTTTTCGCGCTCTCCCCCGGATGCCCGTCAAAACTCAGCAGGCGATCAGGCGATTCCCAACTCTCTGCGGAGCGGGGCGAATGATAATTAACCCGGCCCTGCCATTCATTGGATTTATCCTGCTCCTGACGGCGGAATTTCTGAAGTTTTTTGCCCAGTGCCTTTGGCATGTCCTTACTCGCTTTTTCTGGCTCGCATCACGTTTTCAGTATACACGAAATCATACCTTTTCGACAATCTTCTTTGGCTTGTGTTTGGGGTGCTTCACCCACACAAATCCCTCAGAAGGCGTCAATAAGGCGACATCAATATCACCGCCTATCGTTTCTATTTCCAGGCTCACCTGCTGCTGGAACGAATTCAAATTCACCAGTGCTTCAGCGGTGTTGGCCAGTTCATGATCCGGCAAAGCCTGAATCGCACTGTAGATCGGCACCATGTGATAGACCGCCTGATGCTGAAAAATACTCCCGAAAAAGTCGTTGATAGTGTCGCTGAAATCTTCATTTTTCATCACATCAAGAACGGTCTCTAATTGTTCGTCGGTCAAACCGGGAATAGAGCTCAAGATCTGATCCATGATCCGTGGAACCAATTCAAATGTCTTATGAACGACGAGAGATTCCAGATAGGGGTCTATGCCATAAAGAAGCGTGCGGATCATTCTATCCTGAGCGAACGGTTGAATGACGACCGGCTCATCAGTGCTTAACTTAGCAAAAATATGATTGCCCCGCTTGATGATACTCCCAATAACATTGGAAACCTCATAAGAGCACAATTCAGGTTGAACCTGCCCCTTGCCATAACCAGCGAAAACGATCCCGGAATACGGCCACGTCTGCGGAAAATAGTGCTTGGTGACGATCAGATAAGGTAAGGCGTTCATCTTTTCGACGGTCGCCTCCGGAAGATCATGGCGTTTGAGAAAGCCCCCGATGATTATCTCAATTTCATTGCTGTACTTCTTGAGGATGGCATTCTCAAATCCACTTGGATAACAGTCCAGATTTTCTCGTGGTTCATCCCATTCATCCAGGGAGACCCGGTCAAAAATTTGCCCAATAGCCATAGACAGCAGCGATGAGTGATCGGGTGCATTCCCGTTTCCATCATTCGACATAATATATGTCTTAAGCGAATGCGTGCGCGCTTCAATGGTGCTGATCAGGCTTTTCAGCATCAAGGCATATTCTTCCCGTTGCAACTTTTCAGTAAACAACTTGGAATTACCGTCCAGAAACGAGAAAAAATCGTTGGCATAGTCCTGAACCGACGAAAAAACACGCTTGCCTGATTTTTGTTTATACGCGTTGATGACAGTTTTCCATGGCAGCCCCATGATCTCCGCATTGGAGTAAATCATCATGGCCACAGGTTGCCCTTTGGAAATCTCGAAAAGTTTATTGACGCCAGTATAGGTCTTGCGCGGCACACCATCGACGGCAACCGTCACAATGCTGTCCGCCGCCACGGCAACTGCTTTGTTGTTCATCAACACAACTTCAGAAGTCACGCGGTCTGCCTCCCCTACACTCGCCTTGGTCAATGATCCGCAAATTCCCCACCCCTGACATCTTCGTGTTGTCAGCGTAGCCAGTGCGAGCGGGCTCGTCTTAGCTCTCCTAGCTTGGCAAATTTCTTAAGCTGGGGCGAGTCCTAGTTGGAATAAGGGTTAATCATGGCCAAAAATGGGCTCGGGCGTGACACTTAACGCTCCAAAAGGCCTTGCCGGTCATGTCGCGCGATCAGGCACGCATCTCCATAGGAGTAAAACCGGTAGCCTTCCCCTATGGCGTGGGCATAAGCCTCCCGCATGGCCTTTGTACCGGCATAGGCACTGACCAGCATGAACAAGGTCGAACGGGGAAGGTGGAAATTGGTGAGCAGCAGATCGGCGCTTTTAAAATGGTAGCCCGGAGTAATGAAAATGGCTGTTTCCCCGGAGAAAGCCTTAATCACGCCGTCATGCGCCGCAGCGGATTCGAGCACGCGTAGTGAGGTCGTTCCCACCGCAATCAGCGCGTGACCCTTCTCCCGTGCCAGATTCAACCGCCGTGCAGCGTCTTGGGACACCTCCCCCCATTCGCCGTGCATGACATGGTCTTTGGTATCGGCAACTTTGACAGGCAAAAAAGTGCCTGCCCCTACGTGGAGCGTCACTTCCACCACCTCAACGCCTTTTTTTTCCAGCTCCGCCACCAGCCCCGGTGTGAGATGCAGCCCCGCCGTCGGCGCGGCTATGGCCCCTTCCCGGCTGGCATAAATCGTTTGGTAATCCCGCCGATCTTGTTCATCGGCCTTACGCTTGCTGGCGATATAAGGCGGAAGGGGCATAGCCCCAACGGTATTGATGAGTTCATCCAGACCCTTGCCGCCATGATTGAAAGTCAGGACCACTTCGCCCTGCTCGCCCATGTGGCTCACCCGCGCCGACAAACTTGAGCCGAACTTAAGCTCATCACCTGACTTCAACCGTTTGGCGGGCCGCACAAATGCAGCCCAGTCCGTCTCTGAAAGGCGTTTGTGCAGGGTCACATCAATGGGAACGCGATGGACACTCCCCCCATGTGCCCGCGCCGGACGCAAGCCACGCAAAAAAACCGGGATCACTTTCGTATTATTGACCACCAGCACATCGCCCGGCCGAACGAATTCAGGCAAATCCCCCACACGGGCATTCCTTCGCTCGGGCCCGTTGACCATCAACATACGAGCATCCTCGCGCCGGGATTCCGGACGCAAGGCAATCAGGTCTTCAGAAAGAGAGAAATCGAACGCGTCAACACGCATGGGCTTTACGCCCCTATGTCAGTCATCCTGATCGGCCGCAACGCGCAGTGAAATAATTTTATCCGGGTCCGGCACCGGCTCTCCACGCTTGATCTTATCGACATGTTCCATGCCTTCGGTGACGCAGCCCCACACCGTGTACTGACGGTCAAGAAAAGACGCATCGTCAAAGCAGATAAAAAACTGACTATCGGCACTGTTGGGGTCACTGGAACGCGCCATGGAAGTCACCCCCCGCATGTGGGGCTCATCGCTAAACTCAGCATCCAGATTTTGCCCGGACCCCCCCATGCCTGTGCCCGTGGGATCACCCGTTTGGGCCATAAAACCCTCGATCACACGGTGAAAAACGATCCCGTCATAAAAACCTTCACGGGCCAATTCTTTGATGCGGGCGACATGTTTGGGCGCCAAATCTGGCCGCGTTTCGATCACCACCCGGCCGTTCTCCAACTCCATGATCAAGGTATCTTCGGGAGATGCTGCCATAATCTATTCCTCGCTTGAATTTTCTGATTGATCCGACCCGGACGGCATATCCTGAGCCTCATCAGCAGATGAGACGCCTTCTACATCGGCCGCCACTTGCATGCGCACAATCCGTTCCGGATCGTCAACGGCGCCATCACGTTCAGGATCGCCTCTTTTAATGCGATCGACATAGCGCATGCCCTCGATAACCCGGCCCCAGACCGTATAATTTCCGTCAAGAAGGCGGTTATCCTGAAACATAATAAAGAACTGACTGTTCGCGCTATTGGGCTCACCCGTGTTCGCCATAGAGGCAACACCGCGCCAATGCCGCCGGATATTAAATTCATCGGCAAGATCGGGAAGCCCCGACCCTTCAACGCCGCCCTTAGCCGGCGTCCCCACCTGGGCCATAAAGCCCTCCATCACACGGTGAAAAGGCGAGCCGTCATAATATCCCTGTCTGGTCAGCAGCTTGATGCGAGCCACATGATTTGGCGCGAAAGCCGGATACATCTTGATGACCACCCGGCCATCTTTCAGATCCATGTATAATGTGTTTTCCAGGTCAAGATCTGCATCTCTGGCGAAGGCAGTGCAAGGCAGTGCAAAAAGCGCCAAAAAAGCCAATACAAAAATACGCATACGTCCGTCCTTGTTTGTCTCACACCACTTACAGAAAATACATGAATTAAGGCTGTTTTGGGGCAGAACCGAATTTGCCCAAAAGCTTATCGGCCACATAGGGCGTCGTGAAGCTGGTAATATCACCGCCAAGCCTGGCGATTTCTTTCACCAGTTTAGAAGCGATCGACTGATGACGGGCTTCCGCCATTAAAAACACCGTTTCTATATGATCATTGAGCCGGGCATTCATTCCCACCATTTGAAACTCAAATTCAAAATCGGAAACCGCACGTAAACCTCGAACAATGATCTGGGCCTCTACTTCTTCAGCAAAATGCATGAGAAGGCTGTCGAAAGGTTGAACCGAAATAGTGGCCAAACCCGGCCCGCCCAGGTTTTTGCTTTCATGCTTCACCATTTCCACGCGCTCATCCAACGAAAAGAGCGGCCCCTTATCCTTGTTCACCGCTACGCCAATCACCAGATGATCGACGAGCTTTACAGCCCGTTGAATGATATCGACGTGACCATTTGTCAGAGGATCAAAAGTCCCGGGATATAACCCAATTCGTTTCATGCGCTCTTGCCCATTTCCTGATGAAGGGCGACCTATTCCAAATGGTCAACCAATTCTAGAATGTTTCCGAAAAAAGTGAATCCTAGGAGGCCTCGTCCTCATCCTCAACTTCGTCATGACTCATGTCACCCAAATTTTCAACGGACATGACACGTTCGCCAGGTGCGGTGCGGAATAACGTTACGCCTTGGGTATTGCGCCCGGCAACACGTATATCATCCACCGGACACCGGATAAGCTGCCCGGCATTGGTGACAAGCATAATTTGATCACTCTCTTCCACGGGGAAAGAAGCGACCAGCCTGCCGTTACGCTTTGAGACCGCCATAGCGATAATGCCCTTACCGCCGCGTCCGGCCGTCCGGTACTCAAATGTCGAACTGCGCTTACCGAACCCGTTTTCGGAAACCGTCAGCAAAAATTGTTCATAGGCGCCAAGTTCAGCATAACGCTCCTGCGTCAGAACGGTGACTTCTTCTGACTCGTCATGAGCGTCATCATCATCTTCCACCTGGCCGTTTTCATCCGCGCCATCTTCGCCCGCCAAAGCACGGCGCATGGCGTGAGATTGTTTGAGATAAGCGCGTGATTCAGCTGCCGTCACATCCACATGATGCACAAGGGTCATGGCAATCACTTCGTCCTCACCCATTTGAGAATCGCTGCCGAGTCTGATCCCCCTGACACCCGTTGACGTTCGGCCTGAGAATACACGGGTATCCTTGACAGGAAAGCGGATGCATCGACCGTGCGCGGTGGTCAGAATAACATCATCCCGCTCCGAACAGATTTGCACCCCAACAATGCCTTCACCCTCGCCGGGCTTCATGGCTATCTTGCCGCTGACATTAATGCGAATGAAATCTGAAAGCTCATTACGCCGCACATTCCCACGGGTCGTGGCGAACACAACATGTAATTTTGACCACGTTTCCTCATCTTCCGGCAAAGGCATCACACTCGTAATCCGCTCGCCGGATTTCAGCGGCAACAGATTAACCATGGCCTTACCCCGGGCCTGCGGTGTCGATTGAGGAAGGCGCCAGACCTTCAGCCGGTACACCATGCCGCTGGAAGAAAAGAAAAGTACGGGTGTGTGCGTGTTGGCGACAAATACGCGCGTAACGAAATCTTCGTCACGCGTGCTCATGCCCGCGCGCCCCTTACCGCCGCGTCGCTGTGGACGGAAAATATTCAGTGGGACGCGCTTTATGTATCCGCCATGGGTGACGGTCACCACCATATCTTCTTTCTGGATCAGATCTTCATCTTCAACCTCGGCGCCTGCATCAATTATTTCCGTCCGGCGCGGCGTTCCAAATTCTTCCCTCACGGAGAGTAATTCCTGAGTGATGATTTCCATAACGCGTTCATGAGACCGCAGGATATCGAGATAGTCTTCAATC
>JAJFIO010000215.1 GCA_021774915.1 Alphaproteobacteria bacterium | reverse complement strand
GCGGACTGCTCAATGGACACGCTCTCTTTTTGCGCAATAGTGGCCAGGTGAGCAATCATCCGCTCAGGCTCGATGCGTTTGAGGTCAAAACGCTGGCAACGCGAGAGAACTGTGACAGGAACCTTGCGCACCTCAGTTGTGGCAAAAATAAATCGAACGTGCTCGGGCGGCTCTTCAAGAATTTTCAGAAGACCATTAAAGGCGTTCTTTGAGAGCATGTGCACTTCGTCGATGATATAGACTTTGTAGGGCGCAGATGTCGGGAGGAAACTGGCGCTCTCGATAATTTCTCTGATGTCGTCAATGCCTGTACGTGAGGCGGCATCCATTTCCATCACGTCCATATGCCGCGACTGGGTGATAGCCTCGCAATGCATGCCCGGCCGTTCCATGTGCACACTGGGCGCACCATTGCCAGCTTCATCGGTAAAATTCATGGCCCTGGCCAGTAGCCGGGCAGTGGTGGTTTTTCCCACACCGCGCACACCGGTCAGCATATAGGCATGGGCAATGCGACCCGTCGTAAACGCCGCCGAGAGGATCCGCACCATCGCACCCTGCCCGATCAATTCATCAAAGGTTTGCGGGCGGTATTTACGCGCCAAGACGCGGTAGCTTGTGGCAATGTTCTCATCGTTCCCAGTATTCATACTCATGTATACCATCGAATATTCGAAGTTAAAAACACATGTCAGGCAAAGCCGTAAGATGATAAAGCCAAATCCTGATACACAGATTCGACACAGCGCCTGAAGGAAGTGGGAAGTTGGACAGCAACCCAAACAAATCTCGTTACGGCTGCTTCCTTCCGGATCTGACCGGATTGGCGAGGCGTTTGTCCGCCGCCAACTTCCCACCGGCACTATCGAAGATGCTCGTCAGCAAAGCAAGAGGGTAGGATGGCCCAAACTCTAATCTCTTAGAAATATTCTGCGCAAACGTAGTGGTGGATGAATAAGTTTACCCATTATTAAACCCAAAAACCTGATCATTAGTCATGCTATCAGACCGTAATCACAATACTTTTGCCAATAATCCCTTGGATCGCCTGGCACAGCGCCGGACAGATGCCGCCTGGTTGGCGGAGCGACTCAGCAATACATCGAGCTTGATCGTACCCTTGTGGCAGCTCAAGCCGCTGATCGTGGTCGCCAAAGAGAAGGACGCGCCCTCCGCCATTGGCTGGTTACGCCCTGGCTTTGTTCGCGATCTGGTGCCTGACGATGCACTGCAAGTGTTTTTAGGGGTGAAAGACGATGTGGCGTATTTTGCCGCCGATGCTTCAGCGATTGAGGATCCAAAGCAGCATGGTTCCCTGGCCGCCACTGGTAAGTTCATCGAGTTACGCTCAATCGCACCGGATTTAACCTCTGGTGATGCGGCGATTCTGGCTCAGGCCAAATCGCTCATTGATTGGCATCAGCGCCATTCGTTTTGCTCGGTATGCGGCCATGGTTCAGATGTGGAGGACGGAGGCTATAAACGGGTGTGTCGCCAGTGTAGCCAAGAACATTTTCCGCGTACCGATCCGGTGATGATCGCCTTAGTAGTGAAGGGAGAAGAGTGCCTTCTGGGTCGCGGAGCAGAATGGCCCGAGGCTATGTATTCTGCTCTGGCAGGGTTTATTGAACCCGGCGAGACCATTGAAGAAGCCGTAAGGCGTGAAGTTCTGGAGGAGGTCGGTGTTGAGGTTAGCACAGTGCGCTATGTCACCAGCCAGCCTTGGCCTTATCCCTCATCGTTGATGATTGCCTGTATCGCACAGGCGCAAACACAAGCCATCAGCCTAGACGACCACGAACTTGCTGACGCCAAATGGGTGTCACGAACCGAGGTGATCGATCTGTTAAAAGGAGAAGGGGATGGCACAACCTGGTTGCCCCCTCCCATGGCCGTCGCCCATCAATTGATTAAACACTGGGTATACGAAGGCGGTGGCGGTTAAAAGTTTGAGACCGGATCGCCTTTACGATACCGGAAGGAATCAGCCGGATAAATCCCCAAAACCTTCATCTCAGAGGTGAAGAATGTGAGTTCTTCAAGCGCCAGGCGCACATTCCGCTGTTCCGGATGTCCTTCTATGTCAGCGTAAAACTGCGATGCCTGGAAACTGCCTTCCAATTGATAAGATTCCAACTTCGTCATGTTGACGCCATTGGTGGCAAAACCACCCAAGGCCTTGTAGAGCGCGGCCGGAACATTACGCACCCGAAAAAAGAAGCTGGTGATGATCGGCCCGTTATCCAATTCGGCATCGTCAGGTGTCGCGGACAGCACCAAAAACCGTGTGGTATTGTGATGGGCGTCCTCGACATCGGCCTGGAGGATTTCAAGTCCATAGATTTCAGCCGCCAGAGATGAGGCGATCGCTGCCCTACTCCTATCATCACCCTGGGCGACCAATCGCGCTGCACCCGCCGTATCCGCGGTTATTTCCGTGGTGACATGCATTTTTCTAATCAGCGTCCGGCACTGACCAAGCGCCATTGTATGACTCATCACCGTTTTGATGTCTTGGCGTGTCGCACTCTCAAGTGCCTGTAATTGCAGGCGGATGCGTAAAAAGTGCTCTCGTGTGATGTAGAGTTTTGATTCCGGCAGGAGGTGATGGATATCCGCTACCCGGCCTGCCACTGAATTTTCAATAGGGATCATGGCCAACGCTGCCCGACTATCCGAGACAGCGGCAAAAGCATCTTCAAACGTGGCGCAGGCTAGGGTTTCCAACTCCGGCGCAAATTCGCGGCAGGCAAGATGGGAAAACGCGCCGGGTTCACCCTGAAAAGCAATAATGTTCTGAGGGACTTTCGTCTTCATAGAGTACTCACTTCAATAAACGCCGGGCCACGGCCAAATCGGCGGGAGTATCGACACCCAAAGGGATGCTGTCAACGAGTGCCACATCAATACGCATGCCCGCCTCCAGGGCGCGCAACTGCTCAAGTTTTTCGCGTTTTTCAAGCGGTGAGGGAGGCAGTTTGACAAAACGGGTCAGTGCAGAGCGCTGAAAACCGTACAATCCGATATGGTGATATAGCGGCCCCTCGCCCGCTGGAGCGTGGGCACGGGTAAAATAGAGAGCGCGGCCAATCCGGTGAGGCGCCTCTTCTGGATCAAAAGCGATCACAGCTTTGACGACATTGGGATCAGTGGCCTCAGCCGGATTTGTAATCTCGGCTGCAAGAGTGACGATCTCGGCCCCTCCGCGCGCCAAGCCAGTTTCAAGTTCACGCAGATTATCTGGGTTCAGCATCGGCAAATCGCCCTGCACATTGAGCACACGGTCATAGTTATGGTTGGGGTCAATGGACTGCAGAGCAAAGAAAACCCGGTCGGACCCGGAGGGCAGGTCTGGAGGGGTCAGCACAGCCTGCCCCCCCGCTGCCTCGATCGCATCGACAATTTCAGGTTCCGCGGCCGCCACCACAACAGGGCCTATCTCCGCTTCGCTCGCGCGCCGCCAGACATGAACAATCATCGGCGCCCCTGCGATATCGGCCAGCGGCTTGCCTGGCAGTCTGGTTGAGGCCATTCGGGCCGGAATGATGACAATACTGCGCATGGAATTGCCCCATAAATCAACAAACAGCCCCTTGATCCGCCGTTTGCGCGGGCGAAAAACCTCTTGCCGCCGCCCCTCAGCCCGCACTCCTTGCGACTCATTGCCGCTATTCATAGGCCATCAATTCATTGAATGATAGAAAGGTGTTGCGCTGGGGCACAGGCCCCTTATAAAGCTGGGTTTCGAGTCCATGAAGCGAATCGTCCAAGCCTGAACATTTCCCAGGAGGACGCACTTGGCAAACGAATTTGGGGTGTGGCATCTCATGACAGACAAAAACGATCATTCCGGTAAAGATGGCCTTTTACTCAACAAGATCGCAGGGGCGGTTTTGGGGTCCTTTTTGACGATCATGGTGGTTCGGGAAGTGGGCGGCGCCCTCTATCACCCGCAAAACCTAGAGACCCCCGCCTATGCCATCGAAGTGCCCGAAAGCAATGCCCATGGCGCAGTTGAGGTTGAAGTGGTGGATTTTTCCACTCTGCTGGCCAATGCCGACAGCGCCAAAGGCGAACGCCTCGCCAAGAAATGCGTGCAGTGCCATACCTTTGACAAGGGCGGTAAAAATGGCACCGGCCCCAATCTGTGGGGTATAATCGGACGCGCCAGTGCGAGCGTCGCTGGGTTCAATTATTCTTCAGCCCTGAGCGCGTTGAGCGGGTCATGGTCTTTTGACGAAATGTCGAATTTCCTTGAGAACCCTAAAGGTTACGTCAAAGGGACCGCCATGTCGTTTGCAGGTTTAAGAAAACCGCAGGATCGGGCTAATCTAATGGTGTATTTACGCACATTAGACGACAATCCCCTGCCCCTGCCGGAGGCCCCGACAGCCGAAGACGTGATGCCCGATGTGGACATGCCGGCAGACCATTAGGGCCCGCAGGCGGTTTTACAGCCTTGCTTTGATTGGCCTTTTGA
>JAJFIO010000214.1 GCA_021774915.1 Alphaproteobacteria bacterium | reverse complement strand
CACCAGCACCTGGTCAGGACCAAGACCCCGCAAAGTTGCCGGACGGGCAATATCAGAGCCGTCACTGATCGTATTGTTGCCGAAGTTAAACGACGGCGCCAATTGCTGGATCAACCGCGCTGTTTCGGTTTGGCCAAAGCGGCTGATGGCCTCTGTGTTAATGATGTCGATCGGCGCGGTGGTTTCCGTCGCCGTGCGTCCTTCAACGCGCGTACCGATGCTGACAATCTCGTCAACACCAGCCGGTGCCCCACGATCTTGTGCAAGTGCCACGCCTGACCCCTGCAGAACCAGTCCCGCAGTGAAAAGCATAAGCTGTGATTTAAAGGATCTCCCCTGGCGCATAATTGCCTCCCTAACCCCGTTGGAATGATTATTCAGTTTATAGATAAACCCCAAAAGACATATGCTGCCCCCAAGGCAAACCCATCCTTGCAGATTCGACTGCGCTGCGATATTAAGTTTTTTTCGAAAACTTGTAAAGCCTTCGAAAAATAATTTGAGATTTGCTTCAAATAGGACTGTAACACCACAAGCGCCCTGGAATCCTAAGGCCTGCGCAGTATCATGACAAGGAGAGAGTGATGACGGTCATCGATGTGCATACCCACCAGCTTCACCCGGATTGGCTGGCTGAAATTGAGCAGAGTGGTGGCCATTATTCGGCCAAAACAGTCATCGGTGGTCAACGCGCCATTCATCTGGACGGCGCCCCCTTCATGACGCTGACCGACCCGATGTTCGACATCGATCTGCGGATTCGCGATATGAATGCCGCCAAAGTGGATATCTCCATTTTGTCTCTGACAGCACCCAGCGTGTATTGGGGCGGCGAAGAGGTCAGTGCGCGCGTAGCGCGGGTGATGAACGATCACTGGGTGGAGGCACAAACCGCACATCCCGACCGCTTGCGCTGGTTCGCCACCCTGCCCTGGCAATATCCACACGCTGCTGTCGAAGAGTTGAAACGGGCCGATAAAAATGGCGCCATCGGCGTCTTTGTCTCAGCTAATGTCGCAGGGCAGCATCTCACCGATTCCACTTTCGAGCCCATCTGGACGGAGATCGAAAAAGCCGGCCTGCCGGTGCTGGTTCATCCCACTGTACCGCTTGGCATGAACGAAATGGATATGCGGCGCTATAATCTTGTAGCATCGGTCGGCTTTATGTTCGACACCACCCTCGCGTTCACGCGCATGATTCTGGACGGCTTTCTAGAGCGCCACCCCAAGCTGAAACTCATCGCCTGTCACGCCGGGGGCACACTGCCTTATCTTGCCGGTAGGCTTGATATCTGTTTCGACAACATGCCCGCCTGCCGCGAGAACACATCCATAAGACCCAGCGAGCATTTGCGGAATATCTATTACGACACCGTCACCTTTACCCAAGAAGCGCTGGAGACCTGTATTGCGGTCGGCGGCTTTGAAAATGTCATGTATGGCTCCGACTATCCGCATAATATAGGCGACATGGTGGGGTGCCTCAAGCGCGTGGACAATCTGCCGGAGACACAAGCCATAGCCATTCGGGGCAAAAATGCCATGCGGATCTTTACAAAGCTATAATCTGCACAAAGACAAACACTTATTGATTTCGAGGAAAACATGGCAACACCTGTCCACGAGCAATGGTCATCCCGCGCAACATTCATTTTGGCTGCAATGGGAAGCGCCATCGGCCTCGGAAACATCTGGCGGTTCCCTTTCGTCACGGGCGAGAATGGCGGGGGCGCGTTTGTGCTGCTTTATCTCGGCTTTATTGTGTTTCTGGGCGTGCCCGCGCTGATCGCCATGGTCATGATCGGTCGTCGGGGACAAAACAGCCCCATCTACGCCACGCGCGCCCTTGCAGTGGCGGAAGGACATAGCAAAAACTGGGCATTAGTCGGCTGGTTGACGGTTATCGCCGCCTATCTGGTGCTCACCTTTTTCAGCGTGATTGCAAGTTTTAGTTTTGAGTACATGCTGAAATCATTTGAAGGCGTGTTTCAGAATTACAATTCGGAGAGCTCAAAAGCCGCTTATGACGCTCTTCTGGCCAGCCCCTACCGCCTCAGCGTGCTGCATGGAATATTTATGCTGTTCACCGTGATTATTGTCGCGCGCGGCATCAAAGGAGGGATAGAAAAAGCTACTGCCATCCTCATGCCTGGCCTGTTCATTATTCTGATCGGCCTTGTTCTTTACGCCCTCATCGCAGGCGACGGCATGGCGGCGATCACCTTTTTGTTCGCCCCTGATTTTTCAAAAATAACGCCGAAGGTCATATTGGAGGCCATGGGGCAGGCCATGTTCACCTTGAGCGTTGGTGGCAGCGGCATGATCGCTTATGGCGCCTACCTGTCGAAAGAGATTTCAATCACCCGGTCTGTCACCATCATCGCCGCCGCCGATACAGCCGTCGCCTTGCTGGCCGGCTTGATGATTTTCCCGATTGTCTTTGCCTCTGGCCTTGAGCCCAGTGAAGGCGCCGGACTTATTTTTGTTACATTACCTATTGCCTTTGGCCAAATGCCGGGCGGTGACATTGTCGGCGTCGCATTTTTTGTTTTGCTCTTGTTTGCAGCCCTATCGACTTCCATAGCCATGAGCCAACCTGTTGTCGCATGGCTTGAAGAACGCTTTAGGCTCAATCGGGTTTGGGGATCCATTTGGACGGGCGCGTTGGCCTGGTTCATTGGCCTACTCACTGTTTTCTCCTTCAACATTCTATCTGATTTTCATCCATTTAGTTTCATTCCCCGATTTGCGGATATGACAATATTCCTCGTTCTTAATGACTTCATTTCAAATATCGCACTGCCTTTCAGCGCGTTTTGTCTTGTTATTTTTTCTGGTTGGGTTATGTCAACACGCTCCAGCGCCGAAGAACTCAATATGGAATCCAAACCGGCATTCTTCATTTGGCATAAGCTTGTGCGTTTCGTGATCCCTGTCGTGCTCATTGGCATTTTTGTGATGACATTTTTATCATGACGGGTCGCCCAAATTTTTTATTTCTCGTGACTGACCAGCAGACCCATAGTCATGTCGGCTATGCGGGCAACGAAATTGTGGCAACGCCGAACATCGATGGCCTGGCGCGTCAGGGAAGCTGGTTCGAAAACTTTTATGTCGCCTCGCCGGTGTGCATGCCTAATCGGGCCACCATGATGACAGGCCGTATGCCAGCGCTCCATGGGGTTCGCCATAACGGCATCCCGCTGGAGTGGGACAGCGTCACCTTCGTCGACCTGTTGCGTGCGGCGGGGTATCGCACAGGCCTTGTAGGCAAAAGCCATTTGCAAAATTTTTTGGGCGAGAAGCCCGGCTATGATCGCGAAAACTTCCCGCAGGATTTTGCGCCGCCGCCTAAAGAGTTGAGCGAAGCCCGCAAGTCCCAGCATAATGAGAGCAATTACACAAACGAACTGCAAAGCCTCTGGCGATCTGATCCGGGGCATGACATGAACCTGCCCTATTACGGATTTGATGACGTCAAACTCTGCACGGGCCATGGTGACCAAGTATCCGGCCACTACGAAGCCTGGCTGCGCACGCACTTTCCTGATCAGGCAGCCCAGCGCGGCCCCAAGGCGGCGTTATGTTCCGGTGATACCGGCGCTCCGCAGACCTATAAACCCGCTTTGCCTGAGGAGGCCTATCCGACACGCTATATCGAGAAACAGACCATCGCGTTTCTGGAGAACTGGAAAAACAACCAGATGCAAGCACCGTTTTTTTTGCAATGCAGTTTTCCTGACCCGCATCACCCCTTTACGCCGCCGGGCCGATATTGGGATATGTACCGACCACAAGATATCGTTCTGCCGCGCTCGTTTTATGACTCGACGCATGACCAAACACCGCCGCTTAGCCACATTTATGAGCAGTACCTTGCCGGCAAACCCCAAACCCGGGGCACATCGCCTTTCATCGCCAGCGAACCACAGGCCCGCGAAATCATCGCCAAGACCTACGGTCAAATCACCATGATCGATGACGCGGTCGGCGCCATAGTGTCATGCCTGAAACGCCTTGATCTCATGGACGATACGGTTATTATTTTTACCAGCGACCATGGCGACTGGATGGGCGCACACGGACTGTTCCTCAAAGGGCCATTGCATTATCAAAATCTCATCCGGGTTCCCTTCATCTGGCGCGATCCTAGCGAGACCTTTAATCGCGGGTGCATAAAGCCACTCGCTGGAACGCTTGATCTTGCGCGCACTGTCCTTGCTCGCGCACATCTGCAACCGGCGAACGGCATGCAGGGGCGAGATCTTCTCTCCCATCTTCAGGGCTGCGAACAAACTGACCCATCCTCTGTCTTCATTGAACAGACGGCGCAATTCGCTTATTTGGGCTTTGACCGGATCTTCAGAACCTGGTCTCTGGTTACGCCACATTGGCGGCTCAGTATATGGGAAGGGTGTGAGTGGGGTGAACTTTACAATCTGGATGATGACCCTGATGAGCTTATCAATCTTTGGGGCACGCCCGATAACGATAATATCCGCTCACACCTGCAATTACAGCTGATACACAAAGCACAAGGTTTAACCGATACATCTCCGTTCCCTTTGGATCGGGCGTGACAAAACGATTTTCAAGTTTAAGTATGAGGTCCTGACATGACACGACTTACCGCTGGCCAAGCCATCGTTAAATCCCTGTTGGCGCATAAGATCGACACGATTTTTTGCCTCCCCGGGGTTCAGAGCGATCACTTCTTCAATGCCCTGTTTGACGAAGGGGACAAAATCCGCGCCATTCATACGCGCCATGAACAGGGCGCTGCCTATATGGCGCTGGGCGCGGCTCTGGCAACAGGAAAGCCTGCCGTTTACTCCGTGGTGCCCGGACCGGGCTTTTTGAACTCAACTGCCGCATTGGCCACCGCTCAAAGCACATTCGCCCCGGTGATGTGTCTGACCGGCCAGATTCCCTCCACCACGATTGGCCGCGAATACGGCATGCTGCATGAAATTCCCGATCAACTCGGTATTTTGAAAACACTGACCAAATGGGCGGCGCGCATTCCTTGCGCCATGGATGCGCCGGAACTGGTGCACACTGCCTTTCATCAAATGCAATCCGGACGTCCGGGACCCGTGGGCCTTGAATGCGCGATGGATATCCTTCCGCAAAGCACAGCTGTTGACCTTGATCGCGGCAAAATACAGCCGCGTCCGCTGCCGATCGATGATGAAGCCGTCTCACAAGCGGCAGCGTTATTAAAAACCGCCAAGCGGCCGCTCATCGTTGTAGGTGGGGGCGCATTGAACGCCGCTCAAGAGGTGAAAAATGTTGCCGAATTTTTACAGGCTCCGGTGATCGCGTCCCGCATGGGCCGCGGCGTCTTGGATGACCGCCACTATCTCTCTCACACCATGCCTGGTGGCAATATGCTCTGGAAAGAGGCCGATGTCGTTCTAGGCATCGGTACACGCATGCAGGCTGAATTGATGAACTGGGGCACCGATAAAGACCTTAAAATCATTCGACTAAATATTGACGCCAGCGAATTAAATCGCATCACGAAAGCGGATGTCGGAATGATCGGTGACGCGAAACCAACCCTTGCTGCGTTGTACGAAGAACTTGAGCGCACCGGCTCCCCGCAACCCTCACGCGAAGAAGAAATGCTCGAATTGAAAGCTGTGATGGCCAAAAAGTTCGAGGTTCTTGGACCCCAGATCGGCTGGCTCAAAGCCATCCGCGATGAGCTTCCTGAAGAGGGTCTGTTTGTGGAAGAACTCACGCAAGTTGGGTATGTCTCGCGGTTCGCTTTTCCTGTCTACAGCCCACGGACATTTATCTCCATGGGGTATCAGGGCACATTAGGCTGGGGCCTGGCCTCGGCGCTTGGCGTAAAAGTGGCCCGGCCCGACGTGCCTGTCGTGGCCATTGCCGGAGATGGCGGCTTTATGTTTAACGTGCAGGAGTTGGCGACGGCTGTTCAGCACCGCATTCCCCTGGTGACTGTCGTTTTCAATGATGGCGCCTTTGGCAATGTTCAGCGCATGCAAAAAGAACTTCACGGCAATCGTGTGATTGCCACCGATCTGACCAATCCTGACTTTGTTAAACTGGCGAAGAGTTTTGGCGCCCGCGGCGTGCGAGTCACGACGCCTGACGCCTTGCGCCCGGCACTGCAAGAAGGCTTTAAAGCCGATGGGCCGACGGTGATCGAAGTCCCAGTTGGTGAAATGCCGAGCCCGTGGGAAGATTTTATTTTCCTCCCCAAAGTTAGACCCGCTTCACAAGTGAATACCCAGAAAAAAGGCCAGATGCAGGTATAAACGGATTTGACCAAATCAATGCTGCGGCGGTTCGGCATTGAGGCCGTCTTCCAGAGCTTTGATCCGATCGACCGGCACAGCGCCGCTGGCGTCGGCCGGTGGATTCACCTCTGCGGGGTAGATTGCAATTTTATGTTCTTCACGGTCTGCTTTGTTTCTTTTCAGACCCCGCCGATTAACTTTGCGCGCTATTTGCAAAACGCCATTCACAAGCTCCAGATCGCGCCACCATTTTTTAAGATCATTGCGCTGCCCATATCCGAGCGCATCATCCAGCCAGATCAGCAGGCGCCGCGTCCAGGGCAGATGGATCGCCGCCCATAATCCGATGCGATGCTGCACCAACCCTTCTTTGTTGAAAGGACATACTTTCATACAGCGCCCACAAGACGTGCCGCCAGGATTGCTGATGCGGTATTTGACGCAATTCTCCGCGTCCGGTTTCCACATCTCATACCCATTGAACATGATCTTATCGCCATACGAAATAGCCGCGCAGGGACACTCGCGCGCGCATTTGCGACACTTCGCACAAAAGTCCTGCAAGCCGAAATCAATCGGCTTATCGACCGCCAAAGGCAGATCCGTGGTGATCACTGCAGTCTTAAAACGCGGCCCCAGAAAGGGATTGATGATCACTTCCCCGATGCGCGAAAGCTCGCCAATGCCCGCCAGAAGCGCCAAAGGCAAATGCAGCACCTCACTGTCCGCATTGGTGTGCGCCCGGGCCCCAAATCCAAGCTGGCGGATATAATCCGCCGCCACGATTGTAAAGGTCGACCCCATCAGATAAGCGCGCTGGCTTTGCCCCGACGAAACCCAGTCATTACCGTTCGCCGCATCCATGGTGTCAAAACCCTGGTCTATCGCCATGACGATGGCATAACGGTGCCTGGGCTCAACAGGCGCGCCATCCGCATCATGCGAGTACCACGCATAGGCTGGCGCCTCACAGATCCCTATAATGTCAGCTCCAAGAAAATAGAGCAGTGATTTGACATGTTCAGCATTTTTTTGAGGGTCATCGGTCAGCGGCGCTGTTTCTGTTGCCGTCTCGCCATCCTGAAAGGGGGGATGCGTCGCGGCAAAGTTGCGCAAGACGAGACTCAAAGGCGTTTTGGTGTTGAACCGTTTGATCTCTTCTGCAACGCGGTCGCCTAAATCACCATGCGCGGCGCGGGAAAAGAAATTCGCACGAAAAGGCACCCTCGGAACGGCTGCATCGTCAATGCGTGTCGTCGGCCGATCGACGCGCGCCACCTGCTCCATGGGATAGCGCCCAAGATGCGGGAGACGACGGCGGCGAGAGAACCATTTCACGCTGATTCTCCACATGTGATTATTAATCTAGTGATCACCGGCCGTTCCTAAACTGGCAAGAACGGTGGTGTCGACAAATGATCATTCACCCGGCCTTCAAGATCATCAAGCATGGTTGTGATGCGCTCGACATGCTCATTTTTGGGATAAAGATCGTAAAGCGTACCGGAGAGGCGCACAGGATCACCGGTATAAAACCGTTCATAAAGCTGCTGGCGGCCTGAAAAGCTGGAAACAGCCACGTCATACGCCAGCCGGAATATCTTGACGCGAGAGCGCGAATCCGTATTAGCGGCTTGATAGTATGTCTCTATATCTTCCCGCCGAGGGCCATCGAATTCAGCATAGGACGGCACACCCGCCAGGCCACCAGCCCCTAAAAGCTGAATAATTTCACACATGCGCACAAACATCTTCGGGAACATCATGCGCACGGTCCAAAGCGGCATATCATTGGGCGCGACAGTGCCAAAGGGTGTTTCAACCGCCTGCGCCTCACTTGCGATAATGCAGGAGCGCACAAATTCAGTAAACGTAATAAGTTCTGTGAGCTTTTCCTGTACGTGCTGAAATTTGTCGATATTGGTGCTGCGCACCATCGTAAAGGCCAACGCCATCATGAACTCAGCCTTAGCAAGATTCTTTGTGCAAAATTGATGCATGATCTGCGGCATGGCCTGTGTGCGCATGAAGATACCATTGCACATTTCCGGATCACGGTGAATAAACACGCGTTCCCAAGGCACCAGAACATTGTCAAAAATGATCATCGCATCAGTTTCATCAAAACGGGAACTCAAGGGATTATCAAGCCAGGACCCCGGATCGCGATGGACGGTCGAAGGCCGACAGATCACCCGCAGACCCGGCGTACCAACGGGAACATTAAACCCAAAGGCATAGGGCATCGCGTCTTCACTATTTTGCAAATAGTTTGAGGGCATCACCATGAGATCATTGGCATAAACAGCCAAGGTCGCCACCATGCGCGCACCCTTGATCACAATGCCTTCATCAGTTTCTTTGACGATCTTCGCGGCAAGGTCCTTGGGCTGTTTTTCGACAGGCTGGGAACGATCAACCTGAGGATTGACAAGAGTGTGCGTCATCGAAATATCATTTTCGCGCGCATGTTCATAATAGGCTCGGATGTTGTGGCCAAATTTTGCATCTTTCGCGCTGAACACTTCATGAGCGCTGGCAAAACCGGTGGTATGAATATTCATAAAATCGGGTGACCGACCAAAAAAAACCGCATGTCGCTTCCATCCACACCCTGACCATTTCACGGCGGCGTTTCAGGTCATCGACAGACTTAGGTTCGATGTAACTCATGCCCACCCGATCGCCAGTACTGGGCGACGTAAATGTCATCTTGTCGATCAGATCGCTCTGGTGTTGCATATCATAAAGCTCAGCCATCGTATGAGCCGCACCGGATAGCCGCTGATCGCCGACGAGATCAGTAATCCGTTCGCCGTCCAGCCAAACCTCACGGCCATCACCAAGAGACTCCAAGAGTTCTTTGCCTGTACGGATACCCATTTAACGCTCCCCGTTCGAATTTTCTTCCAAGACCAAAAGGCCATACCCCGTCAGCATCGGCGCGGCATAGAACCGGTGCACACGTCGCACCTGATCGCTTAAAATCCCGCGCATGCAAATCCAGTTCACCACCTCCACGGATTCAGTGCCACCCAGAAGCATGATTTCGTCTTGGCTATAATCGGCCAGCGTTTCAGGCTCTATTTCAAGAAGCGTCATGAAATTCTGATCCCAGTCCGGATTAACATGACCAAATCCGGGTCCCGTTGTTTGGTGCGAAAGACCGCCTGTCCCTAAAATAACCACTTTTGTATCTTGGGTATAATCCTCAATCGCCCGGCGGATTTCTCGCCCCAAGTTCCAGCATCGCCGCGGACTGGGCAACGGATGTTGAACGGCATTGATTGATACGCCGATGATGCGTACGGGCCAGGGCGCCTCGAACAACAATGCGATAGGGGTTAACATGCCATGATCAACCTGCTGAGACATGCAAGTCGTAATATCGAAATCGTGCTCAACAAGATGATTGACCATGTGCCAAGCCAATTCAGGATCATTCGGGCAATCGGGATAGGGGCGCTTGCCCCACCCCTCGTCGATCACCGGATTGGTTTCACCCACACTGATGGCAATAGTTGGAACGATGTCAGAGAAAGTATTCATGTGATCATTATAAATCAGGACCACGGTGTCGGGCGCTTCTTTGCGTAACCATTCTTGCGCCGGATGATAGGCGTCGAAAATTGCTTTCCATTCAGGGTCATTTTGTTTGCCGGCATCCTGGGCAAATGCAAGGGACGGCGCATGACTGGTTCCAATTCCACCAAGAATACGGGCCATGGCTTAATCTCTCCAGGCACCAAGATCGTTACGACTGGCGATTCCAGTAGAACCGACCGGTCGAGAGGCCATAAACTCTTCGAAATCTTCGCCGCGCATTTGCGCCCCCACGCGAGCTTGTGAAATGCCGAGCGCGCGGGCGACTTTGATCATCGCATACATATTGCCGCCATAGTTGACGATCTCCAACCAGTCCCGGCGGCGGATCATGTCACGCTCTTTTTCAGTTAAACCCGCCGCCTTCATAAAGATCTCTTCGTCAGCGACAAACTGTCGGCGGTTTTCCTCATCACGTATGGAAAGCGCAAATTTGTTTAAGCGATGACCGCGCAGGGCGCGGGGACCGTCGTAAACAATAATCGAAGGGGGCAAGTGAAGCGGCTTGTAAGAACCCTGACTGGATTGACCAGAGGCAAGCTGGGACTTAGGAGGCTTCGGCATTCTATGGGGTCCGCAATCTTGGGCTTTTCACTCATTTCAATCGACTCCCCATACGAGAAAATGCCGATTGTGTAGTTTTTTCGATAAAACCATATATATCGAAAATAATCCAGATCTATTTCGAGACAAATCCGCATACGGCAACCGACGACAACTTTTCAGCTACTGGCCAAAGTGATTTGCGCTTCACGCAGCACCGACAAACGACGCTCCCATTCCGCCTCATCCGTTTTATCGAGTAAATATTCAGCCGATTCCTCAATATGCCGGGCAAGCTGTTGACACGCCGCTTCAACATCCCGCGCCACAATAGCCTCGACGATGCTTAAATGAGTTGCCCAATGCTCTTGCGGGGTGGCCATGTATTCATGAAATATGTGGCGATAGCGATTGGTCTGATAAAGAAGATGCTGGGTCAGTTCCAGCAAGCGATGAGATCCGCAGGCAGAAAGGATTGCTTCGTGCAAATCCAGATGCTGTTTTTGACTTCCGAACATCCCCCCACCTTCGGCGCGATTGACGGCCCTGCGGAAGACATGATGCGCATGCAGCACCTTTCCTTCCCATTCATCCCCGCCCCGCTCAAAGCACAGACTTAACGCTTTGGACTCGATCGTGGCCCGGACTAATGTGAGATCATACAAATCATCGCGTGAAACTTCCGAGGCCCAAAACCCACGGCGCAAATGCGTGCTCACCAGACCTTCAACCGCCAGAGATGCCAAGCTCTCGCGCAAAGTACTGATACTGACACCATAATGATGCATCAGTTTTTCGAAAGACAACTTGGTCCCAGGTGGAAAATGGCAGGCGATAATATCCTCCCGCAAACGCCCAGTAATATTCGCCGCCTTTGTTGGTGTCGCACGATGCACCTTTGCAGGCTGTCGAGGCATGTGCTTTTCCTTTTCTATCAGTTGACCAAAGCTATTATTAAACGACGTATCACGGCTTTCTGGCGTAACGTAGTAGACCTGACGCGGCTCATTTAAGATAGGTTGATCCAAGTCGTCTTTATATCAGTAACTTTTTCAAGTGCATGCAGTGACCGGTCCCGACCATTGCCCGATTGCTTAAAGCCGCCGAACGGAACCGTCATATCAACACCTCCAAAGGCATTAACAAAAACAGTCCCTGCCCTCAACCCCTTCGCGGCCTTATGCGCTGTATTGAGATCGCTGGTCCATAGTGCCGCGCCAAGCCCATAAGGCGAATCATTTGCGATGCTAATTGCCTCACCCACATCAGCAAAGGTGAGAGTGGAGAGGACCGGACCAAATATTTCTTCGCGCGCTATGGTCATATCATTCGAAACCTGATCGAAAATCGTCGGTTCAAAATAAAATCCCGCTTTGTCAATATCAACACGCTTACCGCCCGTAATGAGCATGGCGCCTTCTTTTTGACCAATATCAACATAGTGCTCAACGCGAGTGAGTTGTTTGCCATCCACAAGCGTACCGAGCTGGCTCGTGGGATCCAAAGGATTTCCAACTTTCAAGCTTCGGGCAACAGAGGTCACTTTTTCCAAAAACGCATCATGAATATCGCGGTGAACAAGCAGGCGAGACCCGGCATTGCAAACTTGGCCCTGATTATTGAAAATACCGAAAGCGGCAGCACGGGCCGCCACATCAAGATCGGGTGCATCGCTCAGAACGATATTAGGTGTTTTGCCCCCACACTCCAAACTCACACGCTTCATATTCGAGCGCGATGAATAGTGCAAAAGAAGCTTGCCCACTTCGGTTGACCCGGTAAAAGCAATAGCATCAACATCCTTATGGAGCGCCAGCGCCTTGCCGGTGACTTCCCCCAATCCAGGCAAAACATTAAGAACGCCACTGGGAATGCCGGCCTCCAGAGCCAACGCGCCCAGGCGCAAAGCAGTGAGAGGCGATTGTTCCGCAGGTTTCAAAATCACTGAATTGCCCGCGGCAAGGGCAGGTCCCAACTTCCACGCCGCAATCATCAGCGGAAAGTTCCACGGAACGATCGCTGCAATGACACCCAAAGGCTCGCGCATGACAAGGGCAAGTGCTGAATCGCCTGTCGGCGCAATCTCGTCATACACTTTATCGGCCGCTTCGGCATGCCAGCGGATACTTTCAACCGCAGCCGGGAGATTCATATTCATGGCAATAGTAATGGGCATTCCCATGTCACGGCATTCAAGAACAGCCAGTTCAAAGGATTGGCGTTCGATCAAGTCAGCAAATTTCAAGAGGATTTTTTTGCGCTCACGCGGCGCTAACCCGCTCCACCGCCGATCTTCAAAAGCCTGACGCGCAGAGCGAACCGCGCGATCAACATCCTCGTTCCCGCAATTGGCAACCTGGCACAAAAGTTTCCCATCAATCGGACTCACATCATTAAAGGTGGCCTCACTTAACGGCTCAACAGACGCACCGTCCACAAAACCCAGCTGCCTTCCAACCCTTTGGGAAGCCAACGCCTGAATGGTTTCAATAGAAAGCTGTGATAGATCAGCCAAAAAACTACCCTTTGTCAGGATGCGATAAGCAATCCCTTAAGGTAGCCGACGTAATTTTTCGAGAAAAGGACTTTTTTCGAAAATATTTGCCTATCTTTAGATTTTCTGACCCGTCCCCAACACAAAGAAGGATCTCGCACCAGCCTTTAGCCATTATTCAGAGACAACACGCCCCGAACGCTTGATAATGTTCAGAGAGTTCAACACCACCTCAGCCAGCGCCAGCGCCGCGCCGATTCCACTGCATGTCAGATAGACGGTATGCAAAGGAACGCATAGGAGAGTAAATCCAAAGCTCCGAATTTTCAGAAATCTCGCAAAAACCCATCGATTAATAAAAACAATGATTGATAACACCGCTAAAGCAACTCCGAACCACATCCAGTTATAGAATCCGAGGACAAGCCCAAGAAAGACAAGCGGTGTAAGCAGAACTGATAGCCTTTGATCGGCTGAAACATTTAAATCGTTGGCAACTTTACCCGTTTGAAGGATGAGGTAAGCCCAGGGATAAGCCCGGTCAAAAATGTCCGTTTTGACCATGTTCATAAATCCCCAATGCTTCAGGTGGGTTCCTTGCAAACCCTTATCCAGGCGAATTTTATGTCCGGTATTTCGAAGCCTGTAACCAAGCTCGATGTCTTCAATGGAAGGTTTGGGAAATTTTTTGGTATCGAACCCCCAGGCTTTAAGAAAAACTTCACGGCGGATGGCCCCCAGTCCGGACCAGAAGGTCCGTGCATCTTCACTTGCCGTTTGATGCATGATGTGGTGGAGCAGATTTCGATATTGTGAAATGACACCCTTGGCCCTGGGCTCTGTATCATAAGAGCCAAAAAGCGCGCCGAGATCCGGATCGCTCTCAAAACCCTTGATGACTCTCTCCAGAACATGAGGCGCAATGACGACATCCGCATCGACAAAAAGCAGGATGTCTCCATTGGCTTTGGTGACCCCTTTATTGCGTGCGGCTGCCGGTCCGGAATTTTTAGTCAAGCGTACAACTTCAACCCCCATGCCTTGCGCCACGGAAGCTGTTGTATCGCTCGACGCATCATCAGCCACGATGACTTGAGTGCGTTCATCCGCCTGCTCAAGAATGGCCGTCAGACATTCCTGAAGCTGCTCGGCGCAATTGTAAGCCGGCACGACCACAGAAAGGCGAGGGGCAAAAACCTGCTGCCCCGCCTGCCGGTCTGTCTCCTCTTGAACCCCGTCTGAGGGCTCATCGTTATCAGTCATCATATTGCCCAACTCGTAGCATCTTCAAAAAGGCACATCTTTTGTTAAAGAATGCAAAAACCACGCCAAAATATGTGAAAAAGCGCCGTAAAAATCTTCTGAGGCCATATCTATCCTGATATGGAATCGAAGAGAATACATTAATCGGAACTATCACCCCACGCGCGCCCTTCCAACATCAAGGAAGCTTTAGCCCACTACCAAACTAAAAAACTCTAACGCACAGTGTTTACCTCACCGTTTCTTTACGCGGGCAGAATAGCACTTTCTTGCGCCATAGCTAAAGAGCAGGCGCGTCATTTCAGGACGATCGTAGCAAAATTAATTCAATTTCTGACCTGGTCACCCCAAATACGTGCTGTTTTAATGGCACAGCATACTTCTGGCCTTCACATACATAGTTAACGGCTACTGCAACCCGGGAAGCACGCAGTCTTTTCATTGTCCCACCCAATGCAGCCAGTTGGCGATCTCTCTGGTCCTACTCTCAAAATACGCAAGCCTCGAATGAGAGACGCCTTTAGCTTCGCGATTGCTTGCTGTGCGCTCCATGGTTTCAAACTCATCAATCCATCGGTCGATTTCCTGTGGGGATGAATAAATTCCTTGGGTAAGAAATTTATCGCGATATCTATGAAATATGGCTGCCATATCCCGCGGGCCGAATTCGGGGTGATACTGCACGCCCCAGAACACTTTTCCTCCTTGAATAACTTCCAAAGCCTGCACCG
>JAJFIO010000213.1 GCA_021774915.1 Alphaproteobacteria bacterium | reverse complement strand
GGGCGTGCCCAGATTGCGAACACTAAGCGCGTAGAGGGAATAAAACGTATCGATACTCTCTTCAATTTCAACCTCGAGATCCTCTGCTTTCAACGCTTTTCTCACCACTGCGCGTTGTTTGCGGGGGATTTGTTTGAGATTAGCGTCTTCGTCTGCTTCAATGGATTTTTCAAAAGTCGCGTAAAGGTCGCTCTTTTCCAGCCACCCTTCGCGCTCCACGGCGGCGTCACGGATTTCCAGGAAATCGGCCCCCGTCGCTGGCAGCAGGTTTGCCGCGTGGGTGAGAAGCATGTCGCGCGCGGCCTCGCTCAAAGCCGCAGGCCCGCCCCCCACGCAAAATGCATTTGAAATCAGGGCATTTCCAAACAAACGGCTTTTAATGTGGGTCAGGGGCAGCACACCTTGTATTTCATTACTTTGTTTGGCGTAAACGAAATAGGTTTTGTGACCAAAGCTTTGTTCAATCACATCCCTCCATCCGGCGCGATGAAAAAAGGTGGCGCCTGGACAGGTGTCGACAAAAGCATCCCAAACGGCTTTGTCCGATGGTGTGAGTTCATGAATGGTTACCTTCATGACAAAACAGCCTCGTGCTTTTCCGGTGTGTCTAAGAAAACCCGGTCAATCCGGTCCCACTTAAAATCGCTCAGCAATCGCCTTAGCCGGGGCTCCATTTTGTTCAGGTTCGTGTAATGGCGAAATTTGGATTTAGCGGAAACCCCCTCCGGGCGGGGCTGGTCAGTATCGATTTCCCAGGGGTGGAAGTAAAAAACAAAGGGCCAGCCGTCATGGCGGTTGACGCGGGTAATGGCGCTCCGTATCAGCCAATACGGCAGCAACCTGAAATACCCCCCTCCAGCGCAAGGAAGATTCTGGCCGAACATGCGTACTGTGGAGATAGGATATTCCTCCATCTTCGAGGCGCTAGAAGGAAAAAAAGCAAAGCGCGGCGCGTCTGGCATACCATAATTATCGTGATGTACTGGGTTGATGCTGGATGAGTAGCGGTAGCCCTCCTGCTCCAGAATATCGAAAGCCCAAAAGTTCTTGTTGCCAATGGAGAAAGTGGCGGCCCGGTAGCCGCGCACTTCAACCCCTCCGATATCTTCAAGGATATGTTTGGTCTTGGATATGTCGGCCCGGAATTCGTCTGGTGTCTGAGTATCCGCTCGGGTGTGGGAATACCCGTGACTAGCCAGTTCATGGCCTTGGTCAACAATGCTTCGAATGAGAGATGGATGCCGTTCGGCGATCCAGGCAAGGGTGAAAAAGGTGGCCTTCACCCCCTGGTCCGCAAAAAGTTCTAATATACGGTTTGTGTTGTGCTCAACGCGCGATTCGCATGTCTCCCAAGTTGATCGTGCATAATGGGATTCCAAAGCTTGAACTTGGTAATAATCTTCGACATCGACTGAAAGCGCATTCACGACCCTGCCATGAGCCGGGGCAACAGGTCGTTGTTTTAGCTGGAAAGTCGTGTGCGCCATCTTAACCTTGCGTCTCTTGGGGCGCTCGCGGTCTGCCGCATCTGGCCTAATGGCCGCGCGACTCGGGACGTCCCTTCAAGTATTCTTCCAGTATAAGAAGCAGCAAACGTTTAAAAAGTTGATTATAAGACCGTTCTTTTGTCAGCGTATCGGCAACCAACGGAGAGGTTGAGTGGCTTCCCGCTAGCGATTTTATGGGCAGAGCGTTTGAGTCTCCCGTTGGGGCCGTTTCAACTATGTCTATAAGTTCTTTGAGTTTTTCGGCTGAAAGATCATCAATATTTAACAAATGGCTTGCTTCAAGTGGATCGGCCCCACCGTGATCAAGGATCTGTTCAAACTCATTCTCTAAATCCTCAGCCACAGCCTTTACGGCCTCGGGGGCGATCAGGTCCGACTCTTCTAAGAAGCAATAGAGCAGCAGGCGCGAGCATAGATTATTGATCCGGCGGGGAACGCCCTCAGTGTAATGGTAAATTCTCTCAAAAGAGCCTTCGCCAAAATAGGGCCTATTTTTCCATCCCACTTGATGCAGACGGTGAAGGATATAATCTTGAGTCTCTTGCTCATTCAAGGGGCCAAGATGATAGCTCGCTATAATACGTTGACGCAGTTGGAGTAAATCCTCTCGCGCTAATGTTTTGCGAAATTGTGGTTGGCCAAGAAGAAAAAGTTGTAGAGGTGGTTTTCCATCGACTTGAATGTTCGACAGCATGCGCAATTCTTCTAATGCAGCAACAGACAGGTTTTGGGCTTCGTCGACAAATAATAAGACGCGTTTGCGCTGACGATTTGTGTTGCGCAGGAAGACTTCGATGTCGCGCAAAATAGACGTTTTGTCGCGACCTTCCTGTTTCAGTCCAAAGCCTGATGCAATCATCCGAATGAGATCGTTGTCATCCAGATTGGTCATGACAACCGTAGAGGCCACATATTTCCGGTGGCTCAATGTCGAGAGAAGATGCTGAATAATTGTGGTCTTACCAGCGCCAACGTCTCCCGTGATGACAATGAAGCCATCACCCTGATTGAGTCCAAACTTTAGATGGGCAATGGCGCGCGCGTGCACACTGCTTTCATACAAAAAGCGTGGGTCGGGAGACAGCTGGAAAGGTTGCGCCCTGAACTTGAAATGTTTGAGGTACATGTTTCCATCTAAAAGGTTATGTTGAGGTAAGCTGTAATCGCATTCTCGACAGCATCTCCAATTTTAGTTTGAAGGTTTCTGTAATCATAATTGATGGAAGTCGAGAGTGACGAGTTGATGGTATAAAATAACGATGCGCGTCCGGTCACTTGATTGTCATCTTCTGCAGGGGTGCGCGGGTCAAGAGTTTCACTATACATGCCCCCTAGGCGCACAGAAACGCCATTAGAAAGCTGACGTGATAGTTGGATGCTTCCTCCGGCAACAGTTTCATTGGCCGCGGGGGTTGTCGCATTGGCGTCAAAGTTTCGCGTGATGTGATAGGCTCGCAAAAAGAGAACTGTATTACGGATGGTTCCATTGAGCCCCACAGAGAGGTTTTGAGATTTGAAGCTTGAATTTGTGAGGGAGAGCGTATTGTTGCCGAGTTGGGCTGGTGACCCCACATTATCCACTAAAACTGGGGTGTTGGCCCCACCACCAAGCGTACCGGCATCGGCAAATTCGAGAAGACCTAGAGAGTTGGATAATGACTGCTGTTGCGTAGAGATGCCTTCAGAATAGCGGATAGCGAGATTAAGCGCGGACGTGATCGCAAAATTAAGGCTCGCAGCGCCGGAGAGACCACCAAAGCGGTGTCCCACTTCACCTTTGAATGAGAGACGAGGGCCTGGTATCCAGCTCAAACCAGCAGAATAGACCCCGCCGCTACGCTCTTGGTCATTCAGGGTGCGATCTTCAATATCATCATATCCAGCACGAACGAAGGGGATGACGCCCTGACTTAAGGCATATTCCAATACGCCATTCACAGATACTTGTTGGCTTTTGTTGTCGTTTTTCGCAAAGCTGCTGGCCAGTTGCCAGCGAATGCGTGATGCGCGCCAGGAACTGGACAAGGTTGCTGAAGCATTGAAGTCGTTGGTATCCTTTAATTGTGAGGCATTTGAGCCGACATCCGTTTTGCCAAAGCGTGTCGCGCTATAGCCGACAATGACCTGGGCTTGCGCGCGACCATCGAAGTCGTGCACGAGTTGCGGTGTGACAGAGAAATTTAAGATGCGGGTCTGATCTGTGGGTGAGGTTCGGGCTACGGCAGGGCCGGGTGTTGTCCTGCGGACTGCGCGTTCAATTACAGAGGCGCGTGTATCAAGGAAGAGTTTGTTTTCGACAATTTCAGCTGTGGCCACGCCAAGAACGCTGGGTCTGAAGCCATCCAAATCGCTCCGGTCAGCATATTTATCAAAAGAGGCAGTGCCATTTAAGAAAAGCTGAACGCGGGGAGTTTGCCGCGTTACCGTTAAGTTGGCAGTGGCAGTTGTGACAAAATCACTTTCTGTATTTGTGTCAGTCAGAGCGACGTTATCTGTGTAAAGTTCACGTATATCAATGCTTGGTACAAATATGGTTTGCTGTGCGTGAGCGCTGTTGGCGGCAATGAGGAGAGACCCCAGGACGCTACACAGGCACGTGCTGGACTTGAAAAGCGCTGAGTGTCTATTAATGGACATAATGAGGTCCCCCGTTCCCTATCCTTTAAGTGTGCAAAACGCACCCTTATTTTTTTCCATAATACTCGGAATAAGATCCATAACTATCAGATAAATCTGATTCTTGCGCCTTGTTCAGCACGAAAAAGATGTTTTCGCAGGGTGCCAGAAAGCTTAAAGATTCTTCTATCCGCTGCCGGTCAGTTTTACCTGATTCGACAACCATGACAATCTGACCAGCATGCATGGCAAGCGCATTGGTCTCAGAGCTGGCCAGGGCCGGCGGTGTGTCGATGATGATGATTCTATCCGAATATCTGGAAGCCAAATCCTGCATCAGATCAGCCATGCGACCACTGGCAAACAGCTCAGTGGCATCGTCACGGGTTTGTCCGCAAGGGAGAATGGCCAGGCTTGGGATGTTGGTGCGGACCAGATGGTCACTCACATCCAGATTATCGTTCGATAATACATCCAAATACCCCTGCTCGGCCTCAATTCCAAAGCGGCGGGAGAGATCTTGGCGGATGACATCCCCATCCATCAACAACACCTTGATTTCACGCTCAGCGGCGATGGACAGGGCTAGATTGGTCGCCGTAAAGGTCTTTCCCTCATTTGGCGAGGCGCTCGTCACCATGATCACATGAGGATTTGAAATCTGATCGGCGCGCTGGAAGGCATTCACAAGGAGGGGTCGTTTGATAACGCGATATTGCTCTTTTGTTTTGTTTCTTTTTCCATCCGGTGTGATGTAGCCGGCCTTCTTCATCTTGCTGAAATTTAACTCTATGAAGCCACTGGATTCGGTCTTTTCCCAAATGGCATCATAGTCTTGTGTGGAATTAAGCGATTCCATATCAGCAGGAGAGGGAGTGTCGGTCATGTCGCCCGGGGTTGTTTCAATCGCTGTATCGTAGTGCTCCATAGCTCGCTCGACCAGAGGCTTTTGGGGTGCAGTGCCCTGCTCACCTAGCTTAGCACTCAGCCGTTCAATCAAATTGACCTGGGGGGTACTCTGGGACATTACGGATTTTACCTTTAGAACAAGCTCGAAACTGCGGTTGTGGCGACTGATGGTTCAGGAGAATAAAACAATAGTAGCATGGCGTATAATGCGACAAAGAAGGCGAAGAAAAAGCCAGATGCCACAAGAAAACCGAGTGTCTTTGCCGCACGCTTAGCACCTTCCTGAACATTGAGAACCTGAGTAACGGTGCCCAATACAGGGATTTGGAAAGCGTTTTCCAGCTGCTCCGGAGTGTAATAGGTTTCCTCAAGCTGTGTTCTGAGAAAAGCCGCTCCGCCTCCAGCGCCGATGGCAATCAGCAGCACGGCTCCTAAGAAGAGTGGCCGGTTGGGCGTGGTCGGGCGTGTGGGAACCTCTGGAGGTTCAACGATCTGAAACTTGACAGATTCAGTATCTGATTCAACGGCTTGTGAGATGCGGGCGGATTCGCGGCGCGCCAGAAGCTGTTCGTAATTCTTTTTAATGACTACGTAATCGCGATTGATGTCGGACATTTGCGCATCAAGCGCCGGGGCGATGGCTGCGTATTCTTGCAGGCGGCCCAATTCTTTTTGAAGCTGGGCCAGCCGCCGCTCCGTCTGCGCCGTGGATGATTCAGCGTCAATGAGGCGGATCTGTATTTCTTCGTAGACTGGATTGGGGAGTTTCGAGGTGTTGGCCAGATTTGACGGTAATCCTCCAGGTCCTTCGCCGGATTGCTCTCTATTGAATTGGCCAACCAAACGGTTTAGTTGGCGACGGGCGGCCACCACGTCCGGGTGACCTTCTGTGTATAGCAGCAGTAAGTCATCAAGTTGTGACTGCACTAATCGGATACGCTGTAATGTGGTGAGTGCCCCCTGACCGCCAATAACGATTTGTGGGGCGGTTTCCATAGAGACCATACGCGGAGTTGATTCCAGTTGAATAAGCAACTGATCCCGTTTGCTGACAGAGTCCGAATAGTCAAATGTTGCCTGCTCCAACTGAGTTTTTTTGGCTTGAAGCCGTTGGGCAAAGTTAGACGCGCCTAAAACATCTGCATTCTCTGCGCGAAAGGCGGCCATCTTGTGTTCAGCTTCGGATAACTTTTCCTCATAAAGGCTAATTTGTTGCTCGATGAAGGACCGCGCTGATTCCATTTCACTGCGATTTTGTCCCAAATTGCTTTCCACAAAAATGTTCAGCAATGCCTCCACTACGCTTTTTGCGGTCTGAGGGTCTTCATGAATGAAGGAGACTTTGAACAGGGATGTGCTTTCCGGTTCAACAAGTGTGTTTTCCCCAATATTGGAAATTATTTTTTCCAGTTCCGCTGGAGTGTTCGCATTCAGATCCAAATCTGCAGCAAGCGCGACTTTTCTAAGATTAGGTTTGCTCAGAAGGGTGTCTTGCATCATCTTGATCTGGCGACGTGGATCGTTTTGTATGGCAATGCCCTGGAGTAATGGTGCCAGAAGAGAATCCGTGTCGACAAATATCCGGGCGCTGGATTGATACTGATCAGGAACCGTAAAGACCGTAAAAGCCCCGCCTAAGGCAATCAGCCAGCTCACGGCCATGCCAAGCCAGCGCCGTCGCCAGAGGGATCTTAAGTGGAGTCGTATTTCCTTAATGATTTGCATCTGAATTACTCAAAATACTCGCCAGTCGGGCCACATTAAATAAACAGCTCAAAACAAATCACTTTTTACATGTGATTGGCTGTGTAGCATGGCTTGTGCAATAATTGGGCCGAATCCGATGACAGGTTTTCCCCAACCTCTCTTGAACCAGCTCTACTGATTCATAATTAGAACCAACTTTGTGGAACGATAATAACATCCCCCGGGACAAGTTTCACATTGGCCGAAAGGTCCCCATCCTTCAAGAGGTCGTCAAGTCGTACCTTGAAGACATTGTCCTTATCTTTTGAGGCCCGCCGCCAGATTTTGGCCCGGTTTCCGGCTGCGACAGAGGTCAGGCCGCCCACTGAGATAATGGCATCCAGAACTGTCATATTGTCCTGATATGGGATAGCCATGGGGACAACACCGGCTCCGACAATGCGTATCTGTTCCCCAAAGGCCCCCACAAAACCAGTGACGATGACAGTCACCAGGGGATCCTGGATAAAACTGGAGAGACGCGCTTCAATGTTTTTGCCCAATTGCGTGGGCGTGCTGCCGGCGGCCTCTAGGTCATCTATAAGGGGGATGGAAATTCTCCCATCCGGGCGCACCGGGACGGACGTAGACAGATCCGGATTGCGCCAGACAAAAATGTCGAGTTTATCACCGGGGCCTATCAGGTAGTCTGTGGGAACGTTGCTTGCGGAAGCTGCGGGAGGTACATCGCCAGTGCTGCCAGTTGCGCAGCCGAAAAGCCCCAGGGCCAAAAAAGCAGTGGTGATGATTTTTAGGAGGGGGGATTGGATCTGACGCACTGTTGAGCCCTTCTGATTAAGTCATAAAGCAGTAGCTGCAGGGACGCGGTTATACCTGCAATCACAATGTTGTGTTTATAGTACCGCGCTCGCTGCTCATCGTACAGGCGTGTTCGTTGCTGAAACGCTTATAAATTGTGGTTTTTTTGCATATGGGCCCCATTAATCACAACTGAGCCCTCCTTTTATCGGTGACCGACCGGTCTCAGGAGTGTTTTGCGTCCGGCGAGTGTTCTGTGGGGGTGTCGGTTAAGAACGTAAAAAGGGCGGCTTTTTCGCAAAAGCCGCCCTAAATTAGCAAATGGTGGAAAGGGGGTTTATGCCTGCTGCCTGCGCCGGCGGCGTCCCAAAAGCCCCAGACCCGCCAGGCCAGCACCGATCAGCGCCAGGCTGCCCGGCTCCGGCACCACTTCAATACGCAGTGATTCCACCCGGAATTCATCGGGATTGATCAGAATATTGCCCAAAGCCGCCATTAATATGGTGTCGATGGCTTCCGATTGGATCGTCAGTGTGGAGTTGAGGCCGAGAAAGATGGGGTCGTCGAAGGTAATCTCACATTCGTTATCGTTGGCGCCGTCATCCACACCATCACAATTGGCGTTGGGCAACCCGTCGATCGGCCCAGAACCAAGAGCTTGACGAAAAGTTTTGCCTTGCAGCAAGGGCCGGGTGAGGTCAAGTTCAGCGCCTGCATAGGGGCTGGCCGTATCAAAATCGATGCCGACGAGCTTCAGGGTTTTGTTGCTCCTCAAATTGATCTTCAGGTTTTCATCGCGCCCGAAATTGTCAATGGCGCTACTGTCATCCCGCCGGAAATCCATCGCATTGTTGTAAATGCCAAGGCCTTCATTGCTTTGCGACACACGGCACCATGAATGACCGTCCGTGGTACAGGTCGCGGTGGCCTTGACGCCGAGAGCGCCGACGAATTTCAGCCCTTCCCAGCCTAAACGCCCATAGGTAAATGGGGTACCCGGATTGGCTGAGGGAGACATCGCATTTGCTGGATTGTCAAAGCGTAGGTCAATCACCGTGGCGTTGGCCGTGCCCGACAGCCCTAAAAGTCCCGCCGCTACAATAAGGCTCTGTATGCCCTTTTTCATTATGTCCTCCGTGATCGCCGCACCCGGCTTAGAAAGTATCTCATTGAAGTTTATTGTATTTATCTAGAAAGGGAAGCAAGAAAAGTACCATTTGAAATAATCTATATGCATCAAGTGCTTAAGAAAAAATCTGGTTGGCGCTGAGTCAAATTTGTAAAAATTCCTGACACTGGCGCGTTCTAGGGAGTGTTGGGACTCAAAAAAAGGGTGGCTCTTGTTTAAGGAGCCACCCATCAATATTCTTAAGTTATAAAACCGCTTCTTATTTGGCAGAGCGTTGTCTGCGGCGGCCAATCAGGGCCATTCCCGCTAGGCCGAAGCCGATCAATGCCAAGCTGCTGGGCTCAGGCACAACCTCGACCCTCACCGATTCGATGCGGAAATCATTGGTTTTGCCCGTTCCATAAGCTCCAATCTTGATGGACGATTTCATGCCCAGATCAAAGGGTGTGGATAATGTGACGGCGCAACGGTCGATATTTTTAGGATGATAGCAGATAGCGCTGCCGATTCCGGCACCGTCATCGATCTGGCCTGTACCCAGAAGTCCGCCATTGATGCTGATTTTGGCTTGATCATCATAGAAATCTCCCCCGAAGAAGCGGGAATCGACATCTTCGAAGGCAATGCCAATGAGCTTCAAGGTCTTTTTCTTGCTGACTAGGTTTAGATACAAGTTTTCAGCGGGCCCATTATCGTCAATATCAATTTGATCGAACTCGCCACTGGTGACCCCAACCCCACGAAAATCTTGGTTGACAAGGCATTTTCCACCGCCATCGACATTGCAGGCGACACCGGTTGCCACGCCCATGGGTCCAATAAAATAAAGACCTTGCTTATTTTGCGGGCCATAAATGATGTTAATGCCATCACCCATGTTGTAATATAGGTCGATCACCGTGGCATGAGCTGAGCCGATAAAGCCCAGCAATCCTGCTGCGAAAACCATACTGGTAAGAATCTTTTTCATCTTGTTTACTCCATACTCTTCAAGAGCCCCCTGCTCTGAGCACGTCTCTACCGGGGGTGCTTCCCATAAGAGCAATTTGGGTGCCAGAGGGAATTTTGATTAAGAATCAATGAATTAAGTGAGGGCAGGCCGGGCTCTGCTTTGACGTGTCAAGTTTTCCGACATGTCGAGAACTTTTGAGGGCCCAAAGTGGGACAGATTACGCCCGGTGGATTTATTCCTATCCGCCCGTTCTAAGATAAGGCACGGTTTCGGTTAAAATTTGGCGGAAATATAGGGTTTATGCTTTTTGGGAAGAGGCAGGCCAGAATAGCTGAGCGCTATGACGAAGCATTCGAGTAGACCGTCAAGAATACCGACACCTGACTGTTAACCTGGAGTTTTTCAAATTGCGTCAGCCGCGAGGCGTCGTACCCATTCCATAAATTGCTGGACCTTAGGCAGGGCTAATTTGGAAGGCGGGCACACCACATAATACGCAAATTCAATGGGAACAGCGATATCGAAAGGTTTGGCCAACCGCCCAGCGGCAAGGTCGGTGGTGGCAAGGGTGCTTTTGGCCAGCGCCACGCCGCGCCCGCTGATGGCGGCTTCCAAGACCAGACTGGATTGGTTGAAACGCAAGCCTCTGTTGCCGTCCACATGCTTGGCGCCGGAGGCTTTAAGCCACATCGGCCAATCAGGGCAACTTTCGTCATGATCCGGGCTGCTGTCGTGAAGAAGAGTATGGTGCGCCAGATCTTCCAGACTTTTCAGTGGATTTTGGCCGGTGAGTAGGTCCGGACTGCACACGGGGAACACGGATTCAGTGAGCAGACGCTCGATATGCAGGCCTGGATAAGTGCCCGCGCCATATCGGATAGCCACATCGACCCCATCTTTCGCGAAGTCAGCCAATTCCATATCGGCGGACACCCAGACATCGATATCGGGGTGGTCCTGCTGAAACTTCCCTAGGCGGGGGACGAGCCATTTCGACGCAAAGGATGGTGCCGCGCTCACCGACAAGCGATTTTGCGTCTCAGTTGCCGTGAGCAATTGAGTGGCTTCGGTTAATTTGTCGAAGCCTTCGCGCAATGTCGGCAGGCAGTGTTCAGCTTCCTCAGTGAGGGTAAGCGCGCGATTCAAGCGCCGGAATAAAGTTAACCCTAAATATTCCTCCAGAGCTTTCACCTGCTGAGAGACCGCGCCCGGCGTGACGTGCAGCTCTTCAGCCGCTTTAGTGAAGCTGAGATGGCGTGCCGCCGCCTCAAAGGCGCGAAGAGCGTTGAGTGGCGGTAATTTGCGGGGTTCAGTCATTCGGATGCTGCTCAGAAAAACTATGGTTGTTGCATAGAAATTATCGATTGTCGGCGGATATGCCCATCCTTAGTTTTTAGCCATGTTTTGCTGGCGAAGACCAGTCAATTCATCCAGCAGCTTTTTCAGCGCTGTGCTGATTTCCATTCGAGGTAACCCGTGACTGACTCAAAGTACAACATGAAATATTTCCCCGTCTTTCTGA
>JAJFIO010000212.1 GCA_021774915.1 Alphaproteobacteria bacterium | reverse complement strand
TCGCATCATGCCCTCGTGCCCGTTTTGTCAGAGGAGCAAAGCCCGACCTATGACACCTATTTTGTTTATCCTGAAGAACTGCGAAGCTCTAAGCGCATCAGCGCATTTCGGGATTTTTTGATACAGAAAATCCGCGAATCGGCATTTTGAAGATTACATAAAAAGGGGTAGGAGCTAGACAATGACAGTGCACACTCCACAATCTGGTGGTGAGTTCACGCCGCCGGAGCAGTCTCGGCGACGGTTCGTTGAATTTCTTCTAGGCTCTCCCTTTGCCGCCTCATATATGCTGACCGCTTCTTCAAGCCTGGCGCAATCCACGGCTCTAGCGACGGCAGCAGAAGCCACCAATGTGTTTCAGTTCGAAGACGCTGCCCGCGCTCTTCTTGACCCCGAAATATATCATTTCGTTGCGGATGGCGCCGATGACATGAAAACCGTGCAGGCCAATCGCCGGGCTTTTGATGAAGTGCAGATCCGCGCGCGGCGCCTGATCGACGTTAGTACCGTTGACACGTCCGTCACTCTGCTCGGCCACAGCATGAAGACGCCGATTATTCTGGCTCCCGTCGGCGGTCAACAACAAGTGCATGTAGAGGGAGAAGTGGCCTCGGCCCGGGCGGCGGCGGCAAAAGAGTTTGTCTATATGGTCTCCACGGTCTCCAGTTACAGCGTGGGTGAAATTGCCGACGCGGGCAATGGTGTCATCTGGTTCCAGCTCTATGCTAACCCTGATCGCGGCGTGGTGCGCGAACTACTCAGCCGCGCCGAAGCGGCAGGCGCCACAGTGGTCGCCCTGACTGTTGACTCAGCCGTGCTAGGTAACCGCGAACGGCAAAACATAGCCCGCCGCCAACAACGCAATCAAAAGGGTGGCCGGCAAGGGCGACTGGGTAATTTCGAAGACATTCCGGGTCGCCCGATGATTGGTGACCCCAGCCTCACATGGGAGTTTATCGACTGGCTGCGGGCAAACACCAAAATGAAAATAATCCTGAAAGGCATCGTCACCCATGAGGATGCCGCCTTATGTGTGGCGAGTGGTGCTGACGGTCTCATCATCTCCAATCATGGTGGCCGCCAAGAAGAAAGCCTCCGCGCCACATTAGAGGCCCTGCCGGAAATCGCTCAGGCGGTGGGGGGACAAATTCCCATATTGATCGATGGCGGCTTTCGGCGTGGTACAGATATTTTCAAGGCATTGGCGCTTGGCGCGACCGCTATTTGTATCGGGCGGCCTTATATCTGGGGGCTTTCGGCATTTGGTGAAGATGGTGTTGGTAAGGTTCTAGATCTTATGCATGGTGAATTAGTGCGCATCATGCAATTGGCGGGCACGCCATCCCTTCAAGACATTACCCCAAGCCATATTGTGAGCAGATTTTAAATCAATCAAATTACACGGCATGCATTTAACGCATAGCTGGGTTGCCTAAGTGAGTCTGGTCCACCGACACGAACCTCTTTATGCTGCACTGCAATGTCGTCGCTCCTCCCTGCGATGACAAGCGGGCCGCAAGGCCTGGAACGCTGGCCTTCTCCCCCAACCCTCTGATGGCCAGCAGGTTTTGCCGCCCCCCATATACGGCAAAACCAAAATGAGCGGCCGGGCCTGGCAACGGGTCCGGCTAATCGTTTTTAAGAGCTGCTCAAACCCAGCAAAGCGGGAAGCGCGCGCATATCTTCGAAGATCTCAGCCCCAGCCCTCTCCAAACCATCCGCATCTGTGTACGGATCGGCGACATACCCAAAAACCCGCATGCCCGCGGCGCGTGCCCCTTGCGCACCCAAAACGCTGTCCTCAATCACAACGCAGTCCTCAGCAAGTTTACCCATGCCCTCGGCCGCATGGAGAAAAACATCAGGGAAGGGTTTAGATCGCGCAACCTCGGTCGCGCTGAACAGGACATCTCTCACCAGCGGCAGAAGGCCGGTATGACCCAACGTAAAGTGCATCTTTTCTTTACTGCCCGATGACGCGACACAATAGGCGGTATCATGCTGCTGCAAACAGTGAAGAACCGCCTCTACGCCCTGCACCGGCACAAGTTCATTTTCCCAGGCGGAGGTTTCACGGCGGCGCAGTTCTTCCCGCCACCCCGCAGGCAAAGTCCGGCCTATCTCCTTTTCAATCAGTGTAATGCTGCTCTCCAAGGTGCGGCCGACATACCGCGTGCAACACTCTTCAACGCTTGTCGGCAAACCGGCTTGCGTCACCATTTCGGCAAGCACGCGATTGGCCGCGGGCTCGCTGTCGACGAGCACGCCGTCGCAATCAAAAATAACTAGGGAAGGCAGCATAAAACTCCGGGAAACACTACATGTAGAGAGGTTCGTTTTCGAGCCCTTTATACAGGTGCGCGACCTCATTTGCATAGCCGTTAAAAAGCTGCGTCGCCACGCGCTTCCCGCCTGTGCCTAAAACCTCTTCTGACGCTTGCGACCACCTGGCATGGGGCACTTCTGGATTAACATTAGCCCAGAAGCCGTATTCGCGCGGCCCCGTCTCTTGCCAGAACGATTGAGGCCGTTCCTCGGTAAAGCTGAACCTGACAATGGATTTGATAGATTTAAAACCGTATTTCCAGGGAAGCGCCAAACGCAGAGGCGCGCCGTATTGCTTCAGCAAAGGCTTGCCATAGGCACCGGTTACCAGGAATGCCAAGTCATTGGTTGCTTCGGCCATAGTGAGACCTTCAACATATGGCCATGGATACCAGACTGCTTTTTGGCCGGGAGCCATGCTTTTATCATTGAACGTCTCCATACGGAGGTATTTAGCGCCAGACAAAGGCTTGGCAAAATCCACAAGTGATTTCAATGCAAAGCCTGACCATGGCACTGCCATGGACCATGCCTCTACGCAGCGATGGCGGTAAAGACGCTCTTGCAAGGGCATTTTTTTAATAAGATCGTCAAAGGAGAGCGTTTGTTCTTGCTCCACCAAACCATCGATTTTAACCTCCCATGGCCTGATTACCAGTTTTTGCGCCGCTTTGGAGATGCTCTTGTGAGAGCCAAACTCATAGAAGTTATTATAGATGGAGCTAACTGCTTCATCAGTGATCTCACGATCCAGGACATAAGATTCATTACGCGGTGCAGGGTAAAGAGAAGCGGTAGGGTCCGGTTCTGAAGCTGGGGCCGCCTGAGATTGAGATCCTCCATCCTCACAGCCGGGCAATCCCATAAGCGAGCTGGCGGCAGCGATCAAGCCCGCTTGCTTGATCAATGTCCGCCGATTGAGAAAAGCATGTTCACTCGTTGCTTCCCGCTCCGGAATTTCCCAGCTTGCCCGCCTTTTTATCAGCACAGTGACTCTCCCTTTTAGTAAACCCTCAGTGTCATAAAACATAAACAATCCGGAGACAAATCACCTTACCTTAACACATTCGTGATTACCGGGATTTTAAATAGTCCAGCATGGTTTGGACATCCGAAACTTCAAACGGATCCTGATCAACATTATCCTCAAAGCCAGGTTCGGCAAACATTTTCTTGATTTCACCATTTTCTACATACATGGAATAGCGCCAAGATCGCATACCGAATCCGAGGTTTTGCTTTTCTACCAGCATGCCCATTTTACGGGTAAATTCGCCATTTCCATCAGGAAGCAGAAATACATTCTTAGCGCCCAACTGCTTGCCCCATTGGAACATCACAAAGGCATCATTGACGGACAAACACACTATCCGATCAACGCCTTGCGCCTTAAACTCATCATACAATTCTTCATATCCCGGCAGATGGCTAGAGTCTGTCATTGTTTTATTGAAGCATACCCTGAGTTTCTGAGATAGTTTGCGCATTCTTTTGGTGTGATTGACCCGACAATAAGCCCGACCTGTTTCCAAGCGTCCTCGATTGTGCGTTTCTGCGCGCTGCGCATC
>JAJFIO010000211.1 GCA_021774915.1 Alphaproteobacteria bacterium | reverse complement strand
GATGCCGACGGCCGTGTGCAGGCCGAGCGAAACAGGGATGATCCATTTTGCCGGGCGCTTCATGAGCCAGCCGACAATGAAAATGGTAGCGCTGACATAGGCGGTTGCCGCCCAATTGGCATTGGCTCTTGAAATAAAGCTTTGCACGCTAACCACTAAAAGGATGGGAAGTGTAAAGCTGAGAAGAAAGAGTTCATTTGTGTGTTTAGTGTTGATCTTTTGCGTTCTGAAAAAAGCAAAGATGCCCCATATAAAGCCGATAAAAAGTAGTGGTCCCATGATGGCCGCCTGACCGGTTAAGAATGCCACGAGGGCGCTGACGTTAAACATGTCCCCCTCCCAATTGGCATTGGCGGCTGTGTGGGAGAGTGTCGAGAAATCATGCGCGATATTCCAGATGATATTGGGTGCGATGATGATGGCCATAACACCCAAGCTGATCAGTGCATATCTGCTTGTGGCAAACCATCTTGCGCCAGGCGCAAAGATGAAAAGAACCACGGCTCCCATGATGAAATAGGCCATGGCGTATTTGGAGAGCAGGCCTAGACCCAATGCGCCCCCTAAAGCCATGGCCCATGCGGCGTTTTTTGTCGTAAGTACGCGGTGAAAGCTAAGAAGCGCTAGAGACCAAAAAAACAGCAAAGGAACATCGGTGGACATCAGCCCGGATGAAAACCAGATAGCGGGCAGAGTGGCATAGGTAAGCGCCGTCCAGAACGCAAGCCGCGCGCCTTGCATGTCACGCGCAAGAACATAGACCACAAGGCTCGTGGCAAAATGCAGCAGGGGGGAAGCCAGACGGATAACCGCTTCACTGTCACCGCCCAGGCTGGTGGAAAACGCAATTGCCCAAGCGATCATCGGCGGTTTGGAAAAATATCCAAAAGCCAGATCACGGCTCCAGCTCCAATATTGCGCTTCATCGGGGCCAAGATTGAGATCGGCGGTAAAGAGCGCGCCGATCCTGACTATGGTGATGAGACCGATAATGAGCACCGTTTTGTACAAGGCGGCGTTTTTTTGATCATCAGATATGTTCATAGCGGCTCAGGACTCTTTAAGCACAGAGGAAGGCAAGCCGCCACAAAAAACAGACTGGCCATGAGCCAGCCTTGGAACAGACTGAAGCTGACAAATAAAATCATATAGGCGGCGGAAAATGTCGCGGTAAACACAGCCAATTGTTGACGGGCGGGAAACGCGGCTTGTACGCGCATGATGGCAACTCCCATCAGAAGGGCCGCAGCGGCAATGCCAATGGCGCCCATCTCCAGCCAGATTTGCAACGGCACATTATGAGGGTGCGAGGGCATGGCGCGCAATGGAGGTGGTGTGACGGTCACAGCGGGGCTCTGCTCGGCGCAAATATCAGATAAGTCCACACGGGATTCATGCCCCGGCACCAGCCGTGATGTGTTGAGGCCCCAGCCTAAAATGGGCCGCTGGGCGATTTTTTCATCTGCAAAATTCCAGATGACGATGCGGTGGGCTGCTGAGAGTTTTTCTCCCGCCAGGCCGCACATGATTTTATTTTGTGCGGGGAGGGGCACAAGCAAGGGAATGAATATGAGCAGGCCTATTTGAAGAGTATAAAATACGTATCGACTGAGCGGCAGAATGACAACGGCGCCAAAACAAATCAGGCTGACGGCAAGGGCGAATTCGGGGGCGAGCTTGGCGATCACGCTGGCGGCGGTTATCGCGCTGATCACCACCAGAGCGCTGGTCATCCGTTTGTTCAGTGTCCAGAGAGAAAACCCTAAGGGGATTGCGAGAATGGCATGGATTGCTGCGCCGCGTGAAAAATCACTCGCCATCTCATTCAAGGCATTGCGGGACGCCTGATCATCCCCGAGCACTCTATGCACCAGGATATAGAAAGTCACAAAAATGGCTGTAAAACTTAAGCCCGTTGCGCAATATTCGATGAGCTGGCGGCGGCGCGGCTCATCAAGAGACGCAAAGCCAACGATTAGCGCCAATCCGATCGAAAATTCCCAGGCAAGCCGGAGGGCTCTTTCCAAAGAGCGCGCCATATCAAGTGACCAGAAGACGGATAAAAACCCCGCGGCAACAAAGATGAAGATGATCCAGTTTTCGCGGGCGCGGCGGATCAGTGTGCCCCGTAAATTGGGCCAGGACGGGATGAAGATGACTAACACCAGGAGGACCACAAGGATCTGCATCAGATTGCGGGCAAAATACAATATGGGTCCGGCGGCCAGGCCCAAGCCACCTATGACTTTTGGTGAATGCAAGCCCTGTTCAAACCCTGCCCAGATGGACTTCAGTCGTTTGGTGTTTTGTGCGCCGGCGCCGTGGGTGTTTTGCATGAGGTTCAAGCGTTTTTGCGCGCGGTTGCTGGAGTTTGACAGAGTGCTTTGACGTCGGGAAACAGATACGCCCTCACGAGGAGCACCGACATTGTTGCGATATAGGCGCCAAAGAGGACATCACTTAAGAAATGGGCTTTGAGGATCATGCGGCTCAAACCAACGGAAAGAGCGACTGAGAGAAAGAGCCATTTCATCCGGGGGAAGATAATAACCAACAGAGTGGCAATGACAAAAATGGATTGCGTGTGCCCGGAAGGAAATGAGCTTGTGTCCCAGCCGATGGAGAAGGGGGAAAAGCCATACTGGTCATTGTTGAAGAGTAATTTTGGGCGCATGCGCCCTATGCTTGGTTTTAAGGTGTGGACAAGCGCGCCCGAGACGGCATAGCTCACCAATCCTAACAGGCCGATGCGTGATGCTTCGTAATAACGAAGAGCATTTTTTTGCGGCGCCGCCCTCAAAAACAAAGTGCGCCCCCCGAAATAGAGCAAAACACACAAAGCAACATAGGGTGTGGCGTCACCTATCTTGGTGATGTCGCTCCAGAACTCCACAGCAGAAGGATCGATAAGCCGATCCAGCAGCATAGCCAGAGGCAGATCGGCAGTATTATAAAACAAAGCGCAGAGGCCCGTGACGCCAAGGGTCAGGAGCGCCACATGGCGGGGCCGGAGGACAGAGAATCTCCTGGCTGTCGGGTGTGCGGGGGATGCCGTGTTCAAAGGCGGTCTCATTTTGCTCTGCGATATAATGTCAAGACAACATCTTCACCGCGTGAATAATTGACCCCTGCAAGACGTGCAAGAACTTCAACCGACGTATTCGCCGCCGCGAGGCGGTCCAGAAAGGCGGCTTTTGAGCGCTCCTCAATGATGGCGAGGCCGTCTTGTTGCAAGGTCAGAAAGTTTGCAGCGCCAATCCCCGTGGTCAACAGTGTGTCCGTGCCAGTGAGAAAAATCAGAGAGGGTTCCGTATAACCGGCGACAGCCAGGGGAGTGTCTTGTGGCGCAGAAGCGTGGATAAGGTGCGTCAGCCGGGTAGAGACGTCCAGACGCGTGAGTCCGGGCAGCGTGACTTGCAACAAAATGGTGATTGTTATCCACGCTGTGGCGATTGATCCCAGGGCGGCGGCGCGCCAGCGGTCGCGATTGAACAGACTTAACGTCGCCAGTCCCGCCACCAGAACCAGGATCGCGCCCAGTACCGGCCCCCAACCCGCGGCGTTCCCGTAGAGCACCGGCAATGCAACTATTCCGCCCGCCAACAGACCGCAGACAATCCCCCAAAGCGCCGCGCCGCTCCAGGCCAGCCGTCTGAAAAGGGCTGAGCGCTCTGAAAGGACCATGCGGCCGGAGGTGAGAGCGAGGGCGCACAGCAGCGTGATGGCGGGGAGGGTTGGGAGCACATAATGCGGCAGTTTAGTGGGTACCAGTTCGAAGAGGAGCCAGGATGGCGCTGCCCATGCCAGACAAAACCGAACGGCAGGCTCAGTTCGCCGTTTCCAGGCCAGGAAAGCGGCCGGGAAGAAAAACAATGACCCTGGCCACAGCAGAATGGGAGAAAGAGCACTATAATAAAGCGGTGGCCCCCAATGCGATTCAGTGCCTGAGGTGAGTTTGGGAGCGATATCATTGGCGGCCTGTAGAAAAAAGGCGCCGCCGGTTTTTACCCAGATTGCCGCCGTCCACGGCAAAACGATCACGGCAACAATGACGAATCCCGGCAGCCAGGAGAGGCGCTTCATCCAGGCAAAGTCACGGTCGGCAAACGCCAGCGCGCCTAAAGTCAGGCCGACAATTGCGGGACCGATGGGGCCTTTGAGAAGGAGTGAGAACCCAATCGCAACCCAGAACATCAGGGCCAGCAATCCGGGATTGCCAAACTGCGGCGCCCGCGTACCCTGCCGGGCGTCGCAATAGATGCGGCCCAGCGCCATTTCAGCTGCGGTCACACATGCGAGCAGAGCCGCGTCGGTTTTGGCAATTGAGGATTCGGCGACCAAGGCCAGGCACGTGCAGAGAAAGGCTGCTCCGAGAAGCGCGGTGCCGGATCCAAAAAGACGCCGTCCGCCCCAGAAAGTTAGGAGAACAGCGATAAGGGCCCCTACAAAAGAGGGGATTCTGTAAGCCCAGATCTCGCGGCTCTCCGCATTGCTCAAAGCGTTGACCGAAAGGCTTTGCAGCCAATAAATACCGATGGGTTTTTTATAGCGTGGCTGATCCTGGAAACGGATATCAATATAATTTCCGGTTTCCAGCATTTGCGCCGTGGCCTGCGCAAAACGGGCTTCATCCCGGTCAAGGGGGGGGAGCGACGTCAGGCCCGGCAGATGGAAACAGAGCGTGAGCAGCACAAGCGCCAGGATGGGGTGTTTCAAAATCGCGGTTTTGACCATCTCAGGCCAATATATGCGCTGCGGGTCAGCGTCCAGTGTCTTTGCGGTGGATGGCACGGGGGCGGCCCCTTAAGTTCCGAGCGGATCACATCAGGTAGGATAAAAGCTGTTCTATTGCTATCCTATTTGCTCTGATTTGGCACGTTGCCAGTTAATCGATTTGTAGGTATGGAGTTCTACTCCAGCAGAGGATGGCGCCGTGAAGGGCGCTTTTTGAGGGTTTTGGCTTGGCATTAGATTTTTCCGTCGTCGTCCCGGTGCACAATGAGCAGGACAATGTCGTGCCCTTGTTGGAGGAAATTGTCGATGCGGCAGGCGCGGAAGCGTCGTTTGAGATTATTTTCGTGGATGATTCAAGCCTCGATCGGACCTTAGAAGTTCTGGTGGCGGCAAAAGCTGAGTGCCCCACTTTGCGTATACTGGCCCATGATCTGAATTGCGGACAAAGCGCCGCCATTCTCACCGGGGTCAGCGCCGCACGCGGGCGGCTTATTGTCGTACTGGATGGGGATGGTCAAAACGATCCGGCGGATATTCCCAAACTATTGAAACGCTATGCCGAGCTGGAAAAAGACACCCGGATCGGTATGGTGTCGGGCCGCCGCGTGGAACGCAAAGATAGTTTTGTCAAACGTGCGGCGTCACAGGTCGGCAATCGCGTGCGTCAATGGATTTTGCAGGACAAAGCGGTTGATGTCGGGTGCGGGTTAAAGGTTTTTGCCCGGGAAACTTTTTTACTCCTTCCCTATTTTGATCATATGCATCGCTATATGCCAACGCTCATGCTTCGCCATGGGTTTCAATTGGATTTCATTAATGTCAATCATCGGCCACGGCTACACGGCCGCTCGAATTATGGCGTTCTTGACCGATTATGGGTTGGCTTAGGGGATATTTTGGGCGTTGTCTGGTTAAAACGCCGGTGTCGATTGCCCCGGAATCTCCGGGAAATTTAAGAAAAATTCTTTTAAAGGGAATTTCTTCTTTGCGATACACGTATAAGTGTATAAAGCCATGCCATACATTTGCCACACCCAATGCAATAATAGCTGCTATAGTGAGTGTGAAGACATTGGGAGGGCCGGACATTATGTCGGCCGGGGGTACTTTTTTAGCGAGGTTGGTATGTTAGGTATTTTTCCACTTCTTATACTTGTGGTTATCGCATTTAACGTGGTTGTTTTTGCAGGCGACATGATAAGCATAGAGGGCGCTCAAGGCGCATTTGATGTGACCAGGGTGAATGTTCCGATGATGTCGGGTGATGTCTGGGGTCTGACATTGGGCAATATATTCGTAATTGTCTCGTTGATTTTCCTTTTTATTGAAATCGCCAAAGCCACCCGGACGGATAGTTCATCCATCATCAACCATGGTCTGTCACTGGTTGTTTTCGTCATATGCCTTCTTGAATTCCTCTTGATCGGAGGTTTTGGCAATTCAACCTTTTTCTTGATCACCTGTATGACGATGCTTGATGTGATTGCAGGATTCACGGTGACCATCAGTACGGCACGGCGTGACCTGGGTGTGGGGGAAGGTATCTTCGGCGCCTCTTAAGGCCGGTTGTGTCCTGACCATTTCTTGTTCTTAAAGAGCAGGACATCTTGTGCTCTGTGTTGAGCCCTTGTTGTGCATCAGCGCGAGAGATGAGATTGGGAGAAGTTATATGCGCGCGCGCACTTTTTCAGCTTATGTATACGCTTTGGCTCTTGTCATTGGGGGCAGCCTTCTAGGATTTTGGGTGTTCGGGTCTGGTGTCGAGGCAATGGCGCAAAGCGATGGACTTGAGCGCATTCCAGCGCCGGAAAATGCCAGCGTGTTTATCATCTCACCTGCGGATGGCGCCGTGGTTACGTCCCCGGTTCTTGTGCGGTTTGGTTTGTCGGATATGGGCGTTGCTCCAGCCGGTGTACCGAAAGAAAATACCGGGCATCATCATTTGGCGATTGATCGGGACTTGCCATCAGTGGATGACTATTTGCCCGCATCGGATGAAACGTTTCGTCACTTTGGCGGTGGGCAAACCGAGACCATGCTGGACCTGGCGCCGGGTACTCACACATTGCAGTTGATCTTAGGGGACCAGGATCATTTGCCGCATGACCCGCCGGTCTTTTCTGAACAAATCACCATTACGGTCGAATAGTTTTTGGACCAGACTTGTGCCCCCTCAAATGAGGTGCGGGGTCAAAGAAAGAAGAGCAATATTGTCGCGGCCAAAGTCAATTCAAGAGTGAGCACCCACCATGGGCGGCGCCCCTGATCACTGTCTGCTTCAAGGATGCTCTCCATTGGTATGATGGAGTTTGCGTCAAGTTCAAGGACCGGGAGGGCGTTATTCCTCTCTGGGCTGATATTTTCTACAGGTTCGGACATAGCAATCCCCTCGTCGGCGGGTCCTGATTTGATACAGCGCCCGCGTTTTGTTTTAAATATCGCAAGATATGGGCCGCGCACTGCACCGGCAGGGGCGTGAAGCCGAGGGCTTTTCACTTCGCTTTTGTCATGCCTAACGAAAGATGGGTTCCATGCGCACTCTGCATTTACCTGGCCGGTCAACGGTCCATGGCGCACGCGGCGTTGCCGCGTCCTCTCAGCCATTGGGTGCCTGGCGGCGCTGGATATCCTGCGCCGGGGATCGCACACATGAGACTGGCAGCGGGGGAGTTTTGCGCCGGGCCAGATCCGCGCAAAGATGACGCCGCGCTGGTCTATTAAAGTGTTTTCAGGAAAAGCCAAGCCCGAGGGCATTGACAAGTGTTGTCAAATATGACAACGTATTCGTATGAACGGTGGTGGTGAAATCGGAGAGGGAGATTTACGGCCTATATCGTGGATAAAGGCCGCTCAAAAAAATTTCTCAAAGTTTCCGGAAAAGGCGCGGCTGCAAATGCTGGCCGCTCTCGAAATCGCCGCCGCAGGCCGAAAGTCAGATATTGCCAAACCTATGAAAGGGCTTGGGGCAGGGGTGATGGAAATTGCCTTGCGGTATCAGACAAACGCCTATCGTACGATATACGCGCTTGAGCTGGATAAGGATATCTGGGTGATCCACGCGTTTCAGAAGAAATCGAAAACCGGGGTCAAAACCCCCAAGCCCGAAATTGACAAGATCAGAACACGAATTAAGGTTCTGAAGGAGATGTTAAAAAATGAGTGAGAAAGAAAAAGTTGAACTGGTCCGGGGGTCCGGCAATGTGTACCGCGATTTTGACGTGGCCAGTGCCGATGTGCATCAGGCAAAAGCAAAGCTTGCGGGCCGAATTATCGGCATCCTTGATGACGAGGGTTTGAGTGTCCGGCAAGCCGCCAAAGACACAGGCTTTGCGGCAGCGGATTTCTCGCGGATACGCAACGCCGATCTGGGCCGCTTTACCATTGACCGCATGATTAGAATTCTTGCGCAGCTTGATGTGGAGTCGGAAGTCTGTATAGACGTGCGTCCCCGCGTCCATAGCGATAAAGAACAAACGACTCCCGCGTCCGTTCGATGAAGGGTTAGCAGGATTTTTAAAAGGGATATTTGTTCCGTACGTTACAAAATACTTGACATAAAATGTCTATTATGTTATTGTTTTTAAACATTAATTTGAAATAGGGAGATTTTCGATGAACTTCAAACTAAATCTTTCTCAACCGAAAAAATTAGAACCGGAAACGGTGGCAATAAATTTCGTTAACACAGTTAGAAAAAATTGCTATCGCTACTGGCTGAAAATTCAAACTTGCAATCCAAATATTAGAAAAGAAATACACAAATTGCGTGATCAATATAATTGCAATCGTGGAAGCGCCTATTCTTACAACCGACTAATACAACGCGCTAATAGAATTAATAGGAAATTGTTGGAAATCGCTAGTTATAACCCGGAAGATTGGAGTAATTATCGGCGTGGCCAGCAATTCAGGCGTTTGGATGAATTGCTGGCTGATTTTGAAGTTGAATGCTCCCGCTTGCGACGAAGCCCGGAGCCGCAGGACAATGTGTTACCTTTTCCAAAGTAGTGGGTGGATAACATTATAACTTGTGCATGCGATATCCAGCGTCTGTGTGTATATGAATCGAACCGGAACTGGAAGGAATTTCAAGATTTTGTTTCTACGTACTCTTGCCTTGATAGTCGCGTTCGTACTGGTTCGACCTGAAATAGTGCTTGCGCAAGTCACTTTCCAGCCGAGTGGCTGTGATTTTCGGGTGTGGTTTGTCACAGAGCCGACAATCACCAAGGTTACGGTGCCTGCGGTTGACGGGATGACGCTAGATACTGTGATCGCTGAGCTTAATCCGCGTCTTGACGACGGTTACGCACACTATTTCCGTGCTGAATGCACTCAGGTTGCGCTCGGGCCGATGTTACAGGCGGACCTGATCGAGAATATGACGGAACTCGCCAGAATGAACCGTCTTGAAGATACGAAAATCTGGGTAGAAGAGTTGCCGAGCGGTCAAATGGTCGGGCGGGTCCGCGCCAGCGTAAACAGCGGACAGCGAATCTATTTCCTCGATATCCGCCGCTATCTGGGTGAAAATAGCCTGTTCGATGTGTGGGCAGGGGCCGAACAGTATCCCACCGAGGGCATCGTGATGTTCTTCAAATCGGTCGCGTATCGCGGACGTTTACTTAACAAATAGTACGAGATTTCTCAGACAGCATTTATACCCTAAAAGAAACGGGCTAAGTCACTACCTCCGCAGCGCCACTGGGGGAGTTTTTCGGCTGGGTCAGATCCTCGCAAAGATGGCGCTGCGCTGGTTTATTCAGTCCTTGCCGTTCAGGCTGAGAGATCTTTATGGATTTTGGTGATCAGTGAAATTTCGCGGAGGTTTTCTTGCGCGTTCCGGGCGTAGGATGAATCGTGAGGGGATAAGCTTTTGTAAACAATTTCCCCGTCGCCCAGATGATGTTGCCCAATCACCTGAGCGGCAAATGACGAAGTCACGAATGTGGTCAGGTGGTCCGTTGTTCTGCGTCCATATAGAGAAGTATGCATATCGGCGTGGCTCTCGATGTTTTTGTTTTTAATGGGGACAGGCTGGCGCTGAGGAGGCGTTTTCTGGTGATGTTGTTGGGACTTAGATTGCGTCTTGGCAGCAAGAAATGTGTCTCGGGATGAGTTCTGATGTCCGAAAAAATTTCGGGATATGGGAGTAATGGCGGTCATGCAGGACATGATTGCAAGTTTGCGGCCAGGTTTTAGGTGAAAATATCACCTCTTTTCGGTTTGAAGCCAACCTGATTTGAGGCGTTGTCTCATCTTGGGACAGACTAATCTTCTGGAGCACCGCTTTTGCATCGAGCGATGGTTTGCGTCCATAGGCTTTCGTATTTCTTAACGGTTCTTGGCGTATTTTCATTGCTTGAGAGTTGTGCGTAATCAACCGCGAGTATCTATACCGGCTATGGCGCCAGTCACAAAAGTGAATGATGAAAATCTGTTACAGAAAAGTTCGGGTGAGCTTGATCGGCTTCGGCTTGCATTAAGCATAGATGGGGCGCTTGTATATGAGTGGTCTCTCGTGGACGATTCCATCGTCTGGAGTCACGATGTTTCAGAAATTCTAGAGACGGATAACTCTGAGGATCTAAAGTCAGGGATTGGCTATAGTCAGTTTCTCAATGAAGATGGGGCAGCGTTGCGTACGAACTTGGCGCATAATCCATCTTCAGACTTATCGGCGTTTCAAATTGAATACCAGTTCCGCACGAAGTCCGGTGAAATATACTGGCTACAGGACCGAGGGTGCCGCTTGGCGGACGGGGCGGGAAAGCCCCACCGCATAGTTGGTGTGCTTCGTAGTATCACTGACCGGAAAGCGCATGAAGTTCGGCTGAATTATCTCGCTTCTTATGATGAACTTACAGGCTTGTTAAACCGGACGCAATTTCGGGAAAGGTTAAATCATGTAATTGGTGAAAGCCATCGCACGGGAAAATCAGCCGGTTATTTTATGGCTGCGATTGACGATTTGGCCGTGATTAATACCGATTACGGGTTTGATATTGCAGATGAAGTCATCGTTGGCGTGGGTCAACGCTTGAAAGCCATTCTTGGGCCCACTAGTGAAATTGGGAGAATTGCCGGTAACAAATTTGGCATTATCGTTAACCCTTGTGGCGCATCCGAACTTCTTGCTACAGGCCAGGGCTTGATTGAATCTGGCAAGCCCCTTGTTACTAAGACATCTGCCGGGTCTATCCCGGCGTCCCTATCTATTGGCTGTGTTGATTTTCCCAACCACGCCAAAAATTCTAATGAAGCCATGTCTCGCGCGAGTGAGGCATTAGAGTCCGCCAGGAAGACAGGGTCTGCAAGCGCTTCGGCATTTTGCGCATCCGATGAGGTTACATCCACACGGCGGCGTAATGCGCTTATTGCTGATCAGATCATTTCGGCTCTGAACGATCGGCGCATTGTTCTTGCTTATCAGCCAATCATGTCATCCGAGACCCAAAAGATTGCTTTTTATGAATGTCTCGTCCGCATGGTTGAACTCAATGGCGATATCGTTGTGGCCGGTCATTTCATACCCTTGGCCGAACAGTTGGGCCTGGTTCGTCTGCTGGATCGGCGTGTTTTGGAATTGGCAATGGAAATGCTTTATGAACGCAAGGATGTACATCTTGCGGTGAATGTCTCAGGGATAACAGCCACGGAAACGGGGTGTATAGAAGGATATCTTGCCTATATCGAAGCCAATCGGGATGTTTCCAGCCGCCTCACGGTGGAGCTTACTGAAACCGCTGCGATCAGTAATATTGAGGAATCAGCACGGTTTCTTTCGCGGCTTAGGGGTATGGGGTGCAAAGTTGCGATAGATGATTTTGGCGCAGGTTATACGTCTTTCCGTAATCTTCAGGCGCTTATTGTTGATAGCGTAAAAATTGATGGATCGTTTGTTCGGGGTTTAGCGCAAAGTCAGGATAACCAACTTTTCGTCCGCACACTGGTTGATCTTGCCCAATATTTCAACTTGGACACAGTGGCTGAATGGGTTGGTTCTGCACAAGAAGCAACAATTCTACGTGATTTGGGCGTCGATTTTCTGCAAGGATTTTATCTGGGAGAGCCAAGCTTGAAATTGCTTGAATCGGAAAGCAGTATCACGTCTCCGTCTTCGCGGACCGCATAAGCATTTACCGTCCAGACCAATATTTAAAAGCACTATGGGTCAGGATTTCTTAGAAAGCGCGTCGAGTTTTTCCTGCATGGCGGCCATTTGGCTTTTGAGTGTGTTGAGCTCAGTATTCACCGCTCCTGTTCTTGAGGAGGGGGGCGCCGATGGTGTGGTTTGTTGAGGAGCTTCGCGTTCCTTCGTGCTTGACGAAGAGAACGGTGAGAACATATCTATCGCTTGTTTGAACATGGACATGTTCTGACGAATTTGTTCCTCATATTGTTGAAAGGGCGGTGAAGCGCCCAGGGTGTTGGAGAGTGTTTCGCGCAACTGCTCCTGATTGCGGGTGAATTGCTCCAGACTCATTTCAAGATAGCTGGGAAGATAGGTTTCCATGCTGTCGCCGTAAAACCCAATGAGTTGACGCAGAAACGGAATGGGGAGGAGGTTTTTACCTTTGCTTTCCTCTTCAAAAATGATTTGGGTTAGAGCCGAGCGCGTAATGTCCTCGCCGGTTTTTGCATCAACAACTTGAAAGTCCTGTTGTTCCTTCACCATGGTGCACAAGTGATCCAGGGTCACATAAGAGCTGGTCGCTGTGTTATACAGGCGCCGGTTGGCGTATTTTTTTATGATGATGGGGTCTTGCTGTGCAGATCCGGTTTTTACCACAATGACTTCCGCCTTTTTCTAAAAATTTCGGCCTAACGCCAAGCTTCTGCGCACTATTGTGGCCTTTTCATCCTGCACTGCGCAAGCCTCTTTGTTGCTCTGCAATATCGGTCTATGGTAGTGCCAGCGCTCAAAAGGATCTCTCATAAAAACATTAAAAATCAATGAGATGGGTCAAAGTGCGGAACAAATGATAATCGTGGAGATCTGAAGATGACGGAGATTGTGATAGCATCTGGATGCCGGACGCCAATCGGGTCCTTTCAAGGGGCGCTCGGGGCCGTGCCCGCTAGCGTGTTGGGTGAGACGGTGATCCGTGAAGCTTTGAAGCGCGCCACTGTGGAGGGGGCGCAAGTTTCTGAGGTGATTCTCGGCCAGGTGCTGCAAGCGGGCCAGGGGCAAAATCCCGCGCGCCAGGCCAGTATCGGCGCGGGGGTTCCGCAAGAGGTGCCGGCGTGGAGCGTGAATCAAGTGTGCGGCTCGGGCCTGCGCGCAGTGGCGTTAGGCGCGCAAGCGGTCCTGGCCGGTGATTCCAGCATTGTCGTGGCCGGCGGTCAGGAGAGCATGAGCCAGTCAGCCCATGTGGCCCAATTGCGCGCGGGGCGCAAAATGGGAAATGTTGAATTCGTGGATTCCATGATCAAGGACGGGTTATGGGATGCCTTTAACGATTACCATATGGGGCAGACAGCCGAAAATGTCGCCGAGCGCTGGCAGATTTCCCGCGACCAGCAGGATGTCTTGGCTGTTGCCTCGCAAAATAAGGCTGAAGAGGCGCAAGCCCAAGGGCGGTTCGTCGATGAAATCGTTCCTGTTATTGTCAAGGGGCGCAAAGGCGATGTGGTGGTCGCGCAAGATGAATATATCCGCAAAGGCGTCACGCTGGAATCGCTTGCGGGATTGCGGCCTGCGTTCCAACGCGATGGCGGTACGGTCACGGCCGCTAATGCCAGTGGCCTCAATGATGGCGCCGCTGCGCTTGTTTTGATGCATGCAGCCCAAGCGCAAGCGCGCGGGATCACCCCCTTGGCCCGCATTGTTTCTTGGGCGCAGGCGGGCGTTGATCCAGCGGTCATGGGGACGGGCCCTATTCCGGCCAGTCGCAAGGCGCTTGAAAAGGCCGGCTGGAGTGCGGCGGATCTCGATTTGGTGGAAGCGAATGAGGCTTTTGCGGCTCAGGCCTGTGCGGTGAATAAGGACATGGGCTGGGATGCGGCTAAGGTCAACGTCAACGGCGGCGCCATTGCGCTGGGCCATCCTATCGGTGCGTCAGGGGCGCGCATTCTGGTGACACTGGTGCATGAATTGAAAAAACGGGATGCACGGCGCGGCCTGGCCACATTGTGTATTGGTGGGGGTATGGGCATTGCGATGTGTGTGGAGCGGACATAAGTTCCAAATCCTATATGCGCCTCTGCCGTTAACGGGCTGTTTGCCATTCTGCATTATGTATTTCTTAACCAAGGACGTTCGCGTGGCTAGGTCGGTTCGCCAGGCCTTCCCTTAAGCCATGTTTTCGCCATGAACGGCATATATTCCTTTCATCTCGTGAGTTTTGCAGGTGGGGGCAGGAGAGCAGATTTGTCTGGATATGTGAAGATCATCTGCTGTGGTCACCCTTGGTTGGGTCTGAGGCGTGTCCGGTTGTTTTTGTGCATGGGGTTTGTGGTTTTTGCGCTTGGCGGGCAGGCAGCCATGGATACATGGGCGGCTGAGTTTGATGCAGATTATTCACGTATTGATCACTATACCAATGAAGGGGGTGATTTTGGTTTTGTGCTGGACCAATCATCCCGCCCCTCTGTCATGCGCTTTGATGCTTCTCCAGAAATTCTGGTTTTAACGAGTGTGCCTGGGCCTCGCGGCGATACCATTTATAAACTTGATAATGGCACCGCCATCTTGCGGCAGACCTTGATCGGCGGCATGACATTGTTCGACGCTACTCGGCCAGAAGGTAGGCCGGTGGTGAAAGACGGGGCAGGTGCGCCTCTTGTTTTGCCCCGCAAGGATCCGGCCCAGATCCGCGCACGCGCGCGCGTTCTTGCGGACAGGCTGAGTACGAAACTTAATCGTGATATCACGTTTGGGATGAATTGGAACGCAGCGCCCGATGATCGTCTGGTGCTTGCGACGCTTGCTGATGCTGTTGAACTCACGGCAGTGGCATTGAACCGAATTGCTGATGATGATCTGGGTCGCGAGGCTTTGGCGGCGCGCTTGTCTCGGATTACTTTTCTACCTGGCGATGCGGCGCAGCCTGAATTGAAGGCGGAAACTCTGGTGATCATCTATAACGGGGCCAAGGGGGTGCAAGGCCGTCTGTCTTCGGATGCTTTGGTGCGTTATCTGGAAAGTGTGCTGTGATTTTTGCCTGAACTGGATAAACCGCCCTGGTTCATCTGGCCATAAAATAGCCTGATTCTGCGCATAAACGCCCTTTTCTGGATATTGACTGAGAACGGGATTATCCTTTCAAAGCTAGGTAGGGGTCATTTTATGAGCTCACGATTTTTGAGCGTCGGATATGTTTTTCTGGTGTGGGCCGTTTTGGTCGCAGATGGCTCTGCGCAATCTTTGCAGGATCGAAAGATGCAGCAAACCGAAGACCAGACGCTTGCCGAGGAAATCGCCTATACCAATCAGGTATGCCATTCCAATATTCAGGCTACTGTCGATTGGCAGAGCTTCTCTTCAGATGATCTTGCTGCTGGTGTGGGGCCCCTTGAGTCTTGCGATGCGGTGCTCGGTGCACTTGAAAGTATGTGCACAGATCAAAGTGGTCAAGAGGCGGTTAACCAACGCGTTAGCCGCGTGGTGTGTGAAAAAGGGGCATCGCGTAATGTTGATCTCAAACAGGGCACCTTGTTTTTTCAGATGGACGGCGCGATGAACGATAATTTCCAATTTGTGCGTGAATATCTGGTCGGCACAGTGACTGACACAGAAGGTGAAAATTAATCACGTGCACCATCACATTGCTCAAATTAATATTGCGCGCTTGCGCTCCGAGAAAGACGATCCAAGTGTGGCGGAATTTTTCGAAAACCTTGACCGCATCAATTTACTGGCAGAGCGTACAGACGGATTTATATGGCGTCTCATGGAAGACACAGGCAACGCATCCCAGATCGTCGCATTTGATGATCCGTTGATTATCACCAATATGTCTGTGTGGCGCTCGATGGAAGCACTTCAGAATTTTGTGTACCAAACCGTTCATAGCCGTTTTATCCGGCGTCGCGAGGAGTGGTTCATCCCCACTGAAGGCCCTTCACTGGCTTTGTGGTGGATTGAAGCCGGTCAGGTTCCCTCGGTGGAGGAAGGGCGCAAGCGCCTGGAGCATTTGGAGCAAAACGGGCGGTCGCCATTTGCGTTCACTTTTTCTGACCCATGTGATCCGCTGGATCTTCACTCCTCTTAAAAATGATCCTTGAGCCGACGTGTTTCAGCGAACACCTCTACAAGTGGTGCGCCGGTCAGGCCGATGGTTTTTTGCAGGTCGGCACTGGAGGGACGCAAAAACGGATTGGTGGCTTTTTCCTCACCGATGGTCGTGGGCACGGTCGGCAAGCTTTGGCTGCGTAAACGGTCTATTTCTACTGCGCGATCAATCAGGGCCTGGTTATGTGGCTCTACACTGAGGGCGAATTTTGCATTTGCCTGCGTGTATTCATGAGCGCAATAGACAATGGTGTCGTCGGGCAGAGACATCAACTTTTGTAGGGAAGTCCACATCTGGTCCGGCGTACCTTCAAACATACGGCCGCACCCGAGGGTAAACAGCGCATCTCCAACAAAAGCCACGCCGCTGTCTTCAAACCAATAGGCAATGTGTCCGATTGTGTGGCCGGACACATCAAAGATTTGGGCTTTATGGCTGCCGAATTCAAACACATCGCCGTCACCGACTTTAATGTCGATGCCGGGAATGCGCGCGGCATCTGTGGCGGCGCCAACCACGGTGCACCCGGTTTTTTGTTTCAGCTCCAGATTGCCGCCTGCATGATCGGCATGATGATGTGTGTTGAGAATATGGGTCAGGGTCCACCCGGTTTCTTTGAGAGCCCGCTCGATGGCGGGGACATCAGGGGTGTCGATGACGCCTGTCAGACCGGCTTGGTTATCATGAATGAGATAGCAATAATTATCGCTGAGGGCGGGAAACATATGAACTTCAAGTTTGGACATGGGGGCTTGCTTCCGGTTAACTAATTTGGCCATCGGCCATCATCGAATGTTAGGATCTGCCAGTCTAGCATTACTAAGACGGCAAGGTGAACCGATAAAGGGATGCTGGGGCTGAGCGGCTTGGCGCGTGGCGCGGGTTTTTGGCAAAGGAATGACGGGCGATGCGCGTAGACGTCATTGATTTGAGAGATTTTTATGGGCAACCCCTGGGGGCTGTGGTCCGGCGTACGGTTCGGCGCCAGTTGCTTGACCTGTGGCCGGATGTCCGCGGGTGCGATGTGTTAGGTTTAGGCTATGCCTCACCTTATTTAGGGGTCTTTCGCTCACAGGCGCGGCGGGTTTTGAATCTCATGCCGGCGCGTCAAGGGGTGATCCGATGGCCGGTGGACGCGCGCAGCTTGACCGGACTGGTGGAGGAAACGGCGTTGCCGTTGCCCGATGCTTGCCTGGACCGCATTCTTCTTGTCCATTGTCTGGAAAATAGCGAAGCGGTGCGCCCGATGTTGCGGGAGGTTTGGCGTGTGCTCTCTCCCGGGGGCAGGTTGTTGATCGTGACGCCGAATCGGCGCGGACCATGGGCGCGTGCTGATCGGACGCCTTTTGGTCATGGCCGGCCCTTTTCACGTTCGCAATTGACCCAACTCATGCGTGATGCGCAATTCACGCCGACACAGTGGCGTCGCACGCTCTATATGCCCCCCTTTGGCTTTGGTTTTTTGATGCGCTCAGCCAGTGCATGGGAAAATGTTGGTCAGCGAATTTGGCCGCGTTTTTCCGGTCTGTTGATGTTGGAAGCGTCCAAGCAGATTTATGCCCTGACGCCTGAGCGGTCCCGTTTCAGAGTCTTAAGACCGGTTCCCGCCACCTCACCTTCGCCTAGTATCGCCGGGCGCCAGGCACCAGACACGTCCTTTATTGTGAGAGCAGAAAGATAGCCTCTTCAGCCAGAAGATTGGCGAACAGCACCGGTCGGCCGAAGGGATAAATCCTATCGGTTCTGGAGAGGGCATAGGCTTTTTCAATGTGCACATTCATCTCATCGCAAAGGTTCAGGAAGTCACTGACCGTGCAAAAATGAATGTTCGGTGTCACATACCAGGGCTGGGTCAGGGCATTGGTCATGGGCATATGTCCGCCTATGCCCAATGCCAGACGGACGCGCCAATAACCGAAATTGGGAAACGAAACGATGACGCGCTGTCCAATCCGCAGTAATTCTTCCAGAACGTGTTTGGGATTTCTGGTTGCCTGAATGGTTTGACTCAAAATGACATAATCGAACGCTTTGTCGGGATAGGTCTTCAGGTCAATATCCGCGTCGCCCTGAATAGCCGACAGCCCGCGCGCCACGCAGGCATTGACGCCGCTTTGACTGATTTCCATACCCCGGCTGTCAACCTGTCTTTCCTGGGAAAGCATTTCCAGGAGCGCGCCGTCCCCGCAGCCGACATCAAGCACGCGGGAGCCTGGGGTCACCATATTGGCGATTAAGAGCAGGTCTGAGCGTTTGGCGTCAGGGCTATTTTTTGATTTTATCATGCGAAGCTGCCGGCCTTGTCTGCACTCAAGCCACGGGCTTGGGCTGCAGAGTTGAGGAATCCGCGCAATGTGGAAAACATTTCAGGTTCATCGAGAAGAAAAGCATCATGGCCTTTATCGGAATCGATTTCGACGAAGCTGACATTAGCGGAAGCCGCATTGAGGGCATGGACAATGTGCCGGGCCTCTGAAGTTGGAAACAGCCAGTCACTGGTGAAGGAGACAATACAAAACCGCGTTTTTGTATCTTTGAAGGCGTTTGAAAGCACGCTGTCAAAATCATCCTCCAGATCAAAATAGTCCATGGCTCTCGTGATATAGAGATAAGAATTGGCGTCAAACCGGTCCACGAAAGTAAAACCCTGGTGGCGTAAATAACTTTCAATCTGGAAATCAGCTTCAAAGCCGTAGGTAATCTGATCGCGATCTTGCAAATTGCGGCCGAACTTACGCTGCAAGGCTTTTTCCGACAGATAAGTAATATGCGCCGCCATCCGTGCGACGGCCAGGCCCTTATTCGGTCTGGCGTTGACGCGTTGATAGTTCCCGCTATGCCAATCGCGATCAGCCATAATCGCTTGACGCCCCACTTCGTTGAAGGCGATGTTTTGTGAAGAGTGCCGCGCGGCTGTGGCGATGGGAATCGCGGAAAAAACGCGTTCAGGATAGCTTGATGCCCATTGTAGTGCCTGCATGCCTCCCATGGAGCCGCCGATGACACAGAACAGATCAGCGATGCCCAATTGGTCAATCAGATTGACTTGAGCCTTAACCATGTCGCCAATAGTGATCACCGGAAAGTTCAGGCCATAGGGCAGGCCGGTTTCGGGGTGGATGGATTCAGGACCCGTCGTGCCCATGCAACCGCCGATCACGTTTGAGCAGATCACAAAGAACCGGTCCGTATCGATGGGGCAGCCAGGTCCAACCATGCGTGGCCACCACCCGTCTTTGCCGGTGACGGGGTGAGTGGTGGCCACGTGCTGGTCGCCGGTCAATGCATGACACACCAACACGACATTGGATCTGGCCTTATTGAGCGTGCCGTAGGTCTGATAAGCGATCTGATAGGGGGCTAGGCTGGCGCCGCTGCCCAGTTTCAAAGGCTGGCTGTGGTCGAAAACCGCGATTCCGGCCGCCGAAACCAGTTCCGGATCCAGGCGACGGCCAGCGGGATTGTCTTCACTCTCATCAGGCGTCTCCTTCTTGATGTCAGCCATAATGATGTGTCCTTTTGGATCACCCAGGTGCCGCGTGCCTGCCGATTATGCGTCTCTTTGGGCGCCTTTGCTAGTTTGCTTGAGGGGAAAGAGTCAACGTTTTCTTTGATTTTGTGCCAGCAGACGCTTATGAATAGCCGCCTGTTTTTACTCAAACCGGCTTCATCCCGTCCCTAACGAGTGAGGGGGGTGTGAAATGGCGGTGGCTCTGGCATCGGGGAAACGATCATGAGCGCAGATGAAAGATCGCTGAGCGATTTGCGCGGTCAGATAGATGAGATTGACAACCAGTGCCATGATCTCCTCATGGAGCGCACGCTTGTCGTGCGCCAGATTGCGCAGGCAAAATCACGGGAGATGAAATCCGGCGCCGGGTCTCCTGTGCTGGCCATGCGCCCTGGCCGCGAGGGCCAAGTCTTGCGGCGATTGTTGGCGCGGCATCATGGAGCTTTGCCCCCCGGTGTGGTGGCGCGTATGTGGCGCGAATTGATGGCGGCCAAGACACGGCTGCAAGGGCCGCTTAGCGTGAGTGTCTATGGCGGGCAGAGCGCTCTCAAAGTTTGGGATTTGGCGCGGTTCCACTATGGCGCGGCAACGCCGATGGAGATGGCGGCGAGCGCGCAAGAAGTATTGGAAGCGGTTGGCGCTGAACCAGGCCGCATAGGTGTGCTGCCTGCGCCAGGCGTGCCCGATCAACGCGCGCCCTGGTGGCCGGTATTATGCGAGAAGAACACAGCCTTGCGGGTTGTGGCCGCGCTCCCCTTTTTGACAGATGCCGAGGATGACCGGGATAGGCCACAAGCATTGACAATAGCCTGTCTGACGGCGGAGCCCTCAGGGGATGACAGAACCTTAGTGGCCGTGACTTTTGACAACGCTCCTGCTGTGCCGTCAGTGGTTGATCGTCTGGCTAAAGCAGGTCTGCACGATGTAGTGATTATGGATAAAGACAGTGAGACGTATCTGGCTTCCGTGTCCGGTTTTTTCACGGATGATGCGGAGCAGATCGCCAATCTCAGCGAAGCGGCGCCAGAGAGCATCCGCCATATCAGCGTTCTTGGGGCCTATGCCTGCCCGATAAAAGCTGAAGTCGAGGAGCAAGTTTCTTGACTTCTCTTGTCCCCAATCCCGGAATAATGAGCATTGCGCCTTATGTGGGCGGAAAAAGCGTCGCGCCGGGCCTTGCCCATGCGATCAAATTGTCTTCCAACGAAACGCCGCTGGGGCCAAGTCCCCGTGCGCGCGAGGCTTATCTGGCTGCAGTGGATGACCTGGCGCTTTATCCCGACGGCGGGTGCAGGGCATTGCGTGAGGGCCTGGCGGCCACTCATGGGCTTGATCCTGATCGGATCGTGTGTGGCAACGGCTCGGACGATATTCTGGCTTTATTGGCCCAGGCCTATGTGCTGCCTGGAGACGAAGTGCTTTATAGCCAGTATGGTTTTGTGGTTTACAAGCAGGTGGCGCTGGCCAACAGCGCAAAACCCGTCGCGGTAAGGGAAGTAAACTTTGCCGCTGATGTTGACGCACTCTTGGCGGCGGTGACGGAAAAAACGAAAATCGTTTATCTTGCCAATCCCAATAATCCCACGGGCAGTTTCTTAACCGCGTCTGAGGTCAGGCGTTTTCATGAGGCGCTTCCCACTCATATCTTGTTGGTATTGGACGCGGCCTATGCCGAATATGTCGATGAGGCGGAGTATGAACCGGGGGGGCGTCTGGTGGACGCGAGTGAGAATGTCGTCATGACACGAACATTTTCAAAAATTTATGGATTGGCCGCTCTGCGCTTGGGCTGGAGTTATTGTTCCGTCCCGGTCGCCGATGTGCTTGGCCGGATTCGCGGGCCGTTCAACGTCAACGCGCCCGCGCAAGCTGCCGGATTGGCCGCTCTTCAGGACAAAGCATTTTTGGACAAGGCTGTGGCATATAATCGGGAATGGCGCACATGGCTTTTGCAAGAAATATCGTCCCTGAATTTACGCGTTACGCCCAGCGTCGCTAATTTCGTGCTCATTCATTTTGATCAAAAGCCCGGTCGAAGTGCGGCGGATGCTGATGCTTTTTTACTAGGCCGGGGGCTAATCTTGCGCCGTCTTGAAGCTTATGGCCTGCCAGATTGTTTGCGCCTCAGCGTGGGCCGCGAAGAAGATAACCGGGCTGTGGTTGCAGCCTTAAAAGAATTTGTACACATTTAACAGTCGGGCGTTTGATTTATTCCTATGCAAGATATTTTCCCTGATACTTCGCCGATAGTTGACCGTGTGGCCCTTATTGGTCTTGGGTTGATCGGCACGTCTTTGGCCCGCGCTATGAGGCGGCGGGGATTGGCCGCGCACATAGCCGGATATGCTCAATCACAAAAAACACGCGATGCCGTGGCTGAAATGGGCATTGTCGACTCCGTCTATGACACTATGCAAAATGCTGTACGTGATGCGGATCTGGTCATCCTGTGCGTGCCGGTGGGGGTCTTGGGTGCGGTGGCGCAAGAGATTGCCCCGGCGCTGAAACCCGGCGCGATAGTGTCTGATGTCGGCTCGGTGAAGAAGGCAGTTATTGAGTCTGTTGGTCCTTATGTACCTGAAGGGGTTCATTTTATTCCTGCCCACCCCATTGCCGGAACGGAACATTCCGGTCCGTTTTCAGGGTTTGCAGAGCTTTTTGATGAGCGGTGGTGTGTGCTGACGCCTCTTGAAGGGATGGGGCAAGCGTATGCAGAGGCGGTGGACCGTCTGACGCATTTCTGGAGCGCCTGTGGCGCCCATGTCGAGATTATGGAGGCCAAGCACCATGATCTGGTGTTGGCGATAACCTCTCATGTGCCCCACCTTATTGCTTATAATATCGTTGGGACGGCAGCGGACCTTGAAGACGTCACACGATCGGAAGTGATCAAATACAGCGCGGGCGGCTTTCGCGATTTTACCCGTATCGCCGCTTCAGATCCGACCATGTGGCGCGATGTCTTTCTCAATAATAGCGAGGCGGTGCTGGAAATGTTGGCGCGCTTTAGCGAAGATCTAACTGCTTTGCAGCGGGCCATAAGATGGAAAGATGCCGATGCCCTGTATAACCTCTTTTCGCGCACAAGGGAGATCAGGCGCTCCATTATCGAAGCAGGTCAAGAAACGCCGGAACCTGATTTTGGACGATCCCATGGCAGCGAACACGAGGCGGATGATTAAGGAGCCGCTTGAAGTGCGATCAGGTTAATTATATGGCGAGAGAAGCGGCCCCACATTTCCGATTTTTGCTGGGCCCAGAAAAATCTCGCCCTGTTCGATTCTCACAGGCGTTTTGATGCGTCCTTGGTTGTCGCCGTTGAAGGCCGCTAAAAGCCCCAGCCCTGAGGTGAGGAGCGCGCCGGTGTTCTGATCGAACGTTCCCGATTGAACCAGAAGATCAACAAGCTGATCGTACCCACCAATCAGTGTGCTGAGTTCTCCTTCCAAGCGGGATTGCGCATCGAGATGAAAAGCGCCTGTGGCTGTGATGTTGATCTGGTCCCAAAGCAGATGGGATGTGCCGATATCAATTTTACCGCCCTTCTCAGCCCAAGTGGCGATGCCCGATGTGTTTAGCTCTGAGCTATCCATATCGGCCAAATGGATGTTGATCTTTATGTCGTCGATAGGCGTTGCAGGGTAAGCTTCGATGCCATTTTCGAATGGCAAGGCCAAGGTTTCAGCCTGGATATACAGATCGAGCCCCGACGAAGTCGATGGGGAAGACAGTCCGGCTTCCATGATAAGCGGGCGCGTATGGATTTGCAGACGCTCAGCGGTGAGGACTTTTGTTCCATCCGGGCCCTGCCGATCGGCGTTCAGCTTGTGCAGGTCGATTGACAGCCGCTCCAGCTTTTGCTTTGAAAACACCAGAGAGCTGCGCGCCGCTTCTGCCGTTGCTGTCACGGTATAGCGATAAGGCGCGCGGGCCTCAGGACCAAGATTTTCCTCATAGTCTATATTCTGGGGGCCGCGCAATTCTAAGATGATGTGATTGAGTTTATAGGGCAGGGTGACGCCCACCACGCGCGCTGCATGCCATGTCCAGTCATTGGGATGTCCGGGCTGCGAGACCGTGACATCAGTGAGGTTGATATTCAAACGGAACGGATAGCCACTTATTTCGAGCGCACCATAACTGATGACATAGCCCTGCTCGTTTTGATCTGCGATCCAATCATCGATATTGTGCCGCAAACTGGTTGAGAGGCTGATCCAATAAAACGAATAGGCGAGGGCGAGAGTGAGGAAAGCCGCAATTGGCGTATAAATGCGCCATAAGCGCCGATAAGTTTGGGTGTTTAACTTCATAAAGACCAGTATAAACTAAAATCAGTTTTTAGAATGCATCAGCCAAAAATAAATATGAGGGGGTTTTAAAAGAACTAAGTGTCTGACTTCTGGGTTTTTGCTTATGGATCCCTTATGTGGCGGCCGGGCTTTGAGTATGTCGAGCGGCGTCCAGCCAAAATCTATGGCCATCACCGCGCATTTTGTGTCTTTAGCCATGTGCACCGTGGAACGCCTGAGAATCCGGGACTGGTATTGGGGCTGGATCAGGGGGGGTCGTGCCGGGGCCTGGCTTATCGGGTGATGCCCAGCAAAGCAGGCGAGGTGCAACGCTATTTGCGTGCGCGCGAACAGGTCACCATGATTTATCGTGAGGTGATGGCCCGCATCCATGTTTTTGAAGTTGATGCTGCGCCAAACGGCATCAGTGAAAAAGTCGATGCCCTTTGTTTTATTGTTGACCGGAGCCATGAGCAATATGCGGGCAAGCTGAATATTGACGAACAGGTGCGTCTCATTGCGCACGGACAGGGGCAATCGGGAGAAAACCCGGAATATCTGACCAACACGCTTCAGCACCTGGAGGAAATGGGTGTTGTCGATGACGGTTTGAAGCGTCTTTGGCAGAGGGTATCTCACCGTGTCGAACACGAGAGCAGGTGAGGTCTTAAGAAGGATGTGCAGAGCTTTCCAAGCGCTTCATTCCTTCATCGAAAAGTTTGGTTGAGGCCGTTTCTATACGGGTTTCAAGTTCAGCCATAAATGCTTTGCGCTTCATGCCGTGCTCGATAGGTTCTAAAAATTCTATGACGATGCAGCCGGGTGGGCGCAAAAATTTACGCCGGGGCCAAAAGACACCCGAGTTGAGCGCTACAGGTATACATGGAACCCCCAGTTGATTGTAAAGCGCCGCGATGCCCGGTTTGTAGCTCAGTGCTTCGCCTGCCGGTGCGCGTGTCCCTTCCGGGAAGATGACAATCTGGCGCTCGTTCTCCACACATTTTTTTGCCTTAGCGACAAGCGTTTTTAAAGCTTTGGCGCCGGCTGACCGGTCAACATGAAGCATATCGCATTTGATGGTGAGCCATCCAAAAAGAGGGATGTAACTGAGTTCTTTTTTCAACACGATGGCGAGATCGTCCACCAGGCAGAAATAAATGATGGTGTCCCACATGGATTGGTGTTTGGACGCCAGTAATGCTCCGCCCTTGGGAATGTTTCCCCGGCCGCGCACTTCCATGTCGATTTTGCAGATGACACGCAGTCCTATCGCCACCCAACGAGCCCAGACACGCAAAACCGCAACAAATATTCGACGCGGCAAAGGGACGAGAAAAAGCCCGATGATGCAGATGAGGATGGTCCAGCTATAAAGATAGATATTAAACAAAAGAGAGCGAAGCGCGATCATATATTGAGAATCACTTTGTCTGGGAAGATTTTTAAAAAAGTCGTGTACGGATGAAGCTGGCCAGGTATTTGTTGTATTCGGAGGCCAGAAACCTGGCCGTGCTGATGGATTTCCACCATCGTTCTGTGTGAATCCTGTCTGATTGGATCGAGTAAGGCGTGATTTCGATGTCAGGCATGACGTGGCGAAACTCAAGCAGAGAGCGTGGCATGTGGTAGTTGGCGGTAACGACGATGATTTTTTGATAATTATTGACTTTGGTCCATTGAGCGGTCTGTGCGGCATTGCCGATCGTATCTACGGCCATGCGATCGAGATCGACGCAACAATCAAACAGGTCCTCTTCGACATCCAACAAAGAGAGAATGTCGTTGCGGCGCGCCGCCGGATTGACGCCTGAAATCAGCAATCTTTGACCTTTTCGCGCGATCAGTAGATTCATGGCTTCTGTCAGCCTTGTGTCTCCTCCTGTGAGGGCGACAATCCCGTCCGCGGCCTCTGGAAGTGCAGATGGTGTTGGAAGGCTGTTGGCAAAGGAGACTAATCCTGTCAGCCAGGTCAGGGCAATAAAGCCAAGGAGGCCGACTGGAAAAATGAAAAGCAACGATCTCGCATTTCGTAACACGTAAGGTTTATCCCCGTTGTTTCTTTTCATCCACTGCATTACCGCACCCAGAATCTACGCCTTGTCAAATAGTGTAGGTCATTTTCGAGCGGCTTTGAACCCGTGCCTGACCCGTGTCTGCCCCGCTCTAAACCCGCTCTAAACCCGCACTGAACCCGCACTGGACCCCTGCGGAACTTATGAGCGTGGATTAAAGGGTTCTGCCAATGACACGTAATACGGTGAACCTCGTGGTGAGCGTGGCGACCAGGGCGGCGCCAAGGGGGATCAGAAGAAGAAACAATAAATCGCTGAGATACAAATCGGGTGTGGGAAGGAAATAGACGTCGGCATTGGCGTAGCGCGAGACCAGCCCACCCAGCAGCAGGAATGTGAGCATCGCGCCTGCAATGGCTAAAAACCCTGCGCGCAGTCCCAGCGATACAAACTGAATCTCGAATTCGCGGGCGATAAATGAATCATGGGCGCCAATAAGATGCAAAACTTCTACAATGTCATGCTTGGCCGTCAATCCTGCCCTTGTGGCAAAGACCACGATTGTCATGGTGGTGGCGATGGTGAGAATGAGAATGCTCAAGGCCAGACCGCGCAAAAAATTTGCAAAGATTAAAATTCTGCTGTTCCATTGCGCATGATCATTGAGTTTGGCGCTGGGGGCGATTTGGGCAAGGCTGAGCGAGAGCGCTTCCAGTTCAGGGGGCTGAGATCTGTCGATTTGCACGTCCACCAGCCGGGGAATAGGTAACTCTTCAAGAATATTTCCGGCCCCAAGCCAGGGCTCAAGCAGTTTCTCAGTATCTCTACGGCTGAGCTCCTGGGCCAGTGTGACGCCGGGTGTGGCCCGTACAATTTTTAAAATTTGTTCCACCCGGGCATCCAGGGACACAGTTGTATCACCGGCAACGGGGCGCAATTGTATGGTGAGGGCACTCGACAGGCCTTGGGTCCACTCATCAACTGCCCGATTGATCATGAGGACGCTTTCGCCCGCCAGCGCCGCGAAAAAGCACATGATTGCGATGACGCCCAGAAGAGGGCGATTTGTAGTATCGTTGGCAGGTACGATCCGCGCCCCCTTAAAATTGGCCCCGATTTGTCGGCGTAGCCCGTTTTTGAGCCGGGTCATGAGGGCGGGGTCTTCGGAAGTGGACATGAGCATCATGCCCCCTTTGCGGCAGGGGGGCGTTTAACCAGCGTCCCGTTTTCGAGGCTTAAAACTGGGGCCGCGATTTTCTGTACCAGGTGTTCATCATGGGTTGCGATAACAACGCTGGCGCCTAATTTGTTGAGTTCAAAAAATAGGCGCATCAGTCGCTGCCCAATTTTGGGATCGACATTTCCCGTAGGTTCATCCGCCAGCAGCAGATCCGGTTTTGCGACCACCGCGCGGGCGATGGCCACGCGCTGTTGTTCCCCGCCCGATAATGTGGGTGGTTTTGCATCCAGACGCTCTCCCAATCCCACCCAAGTCAGAAGTTCTTCCACATCTTCACGGTAATCATTTGGATGAGCTCCCGCGATCACGAGGGGAAGGGCGACATTATCAAACGTCGATAGATGATTGATCAGACGGAAATCCTGAAACACAACACCGACGCGCCGCCTGATCTCGGGCAGGCTGGAGCGGGGGAGATGCACCAGATCCTGACCGAACATCGTGATCCAGCCCCGTGAAGGGCGCCGCGCCATATACATCAGCTTCAAAAGGGAAGTTTTTCCCGCGCCTGAAGCCCCGGTGAGAAAATGAAAAGATCCCGGCTCCAGGTGAAAACTGACATCGCGAAGGATTTCCGCGCCCATTCCATACCGAATCCCTACATTTTCAAAGCGAAGCACGGCAATTGACCTTTCGGGGCCTTTTTCCAGCCTTAAGTCATGGTGATGGAAAGAAAGCGTTAATGATCTTCTAATAATAATTAACCAAGCTAGGTAAGCGCAAGGTGCCAATCCACCCAAATCGCGTCGAACAATGATATTGACCTGTCCTTCATGTGCTACCCGTTATATGGCCGAAGCAGCAAGCTTTGAGCCTAGTGGCCGCATGGTGCGTTGTGCTCAGTGCAGTCATAGCTGGTATCAGGAATCTCCGGACGATTGTTCTTTAAAAGCTCTGCCTCATTATTCAGGCGGCGCTGCGGCTACCATCACTGAATTGACGGTGGGTGATATCGATCGGACACGGCGTTTTGGTCTGATCAGCCAGATCACGGGGTGGTTAGCCTTGCTTTTGGTGGCCAGTGTTTTTTTGGCGGCGGCTTATCAATACCGAGTTGACATTGTTCGCCTCTGGCCCCAGGCGGCCACGCTCTACAGCGTCTTTGGCGAGAACATTAACACGCGCGGGTTGATTTTTCAGCAGACTCATTATGAGCGCATTTATCAAAATGATATGCCGGTTTTGACGTTACGGGGCGAAATTGTCAACAAAACTTCAGATGAATTGCCTGTCCCACGTGTCAAAGTCACCATTCGCGACGCTGATGAACGCAGCCTCTTCGATTGGACATTTGATCCTATGCCCCGCCAATTGCGCCCCGGTGAAGTGGGATCATTTGAAACGCAATTAAGCAATCCGCCTTCCGGAGCACAGGATCTAATGATCCGCTTTTCTCAAGTGCCGGACGGGGGATAAATCGGCCTGCTGCCGCAACTCTTAGATATTAAAACCGCTTCAACAGGCGCTCCAGATACTCAAGCTCAAAAGTCGGGCGACCCATTTCACTGGCACGTCGGCGCAGCTCCTGAAGAATATCACGTGCACGCTGGCGATCCCGCTCACCAGGGATTTCAACAGAATCACCGAATTCGGGACCAGTGGAGGCGCTGGGTCGTCCCAAAGGATCAAATTGGCCTTCCTCAACCCCCATGTCTCCATCCAATCCCTGGCGCTTCGCCATCTGATCAAGGAGGTTCTGAGCCATGTCTTGTGCACCTTGGCGCAATTGATCAATGGCTTCTTTCTGAGGATCTATGGCGTCGGCCATAACTTCGCCCTGTAATTCATCGCGCGAGCGCCCCATGGCCCGCGCCGCCCGGTCAAGCTCATCGGGAACATCAATGCCCTGGTCGCGTAGGGCCTGGAGAGCATCTGAAAGCTCGCGGCGCAGCGCTTCTTGAGTCTGCGACAATTCGCCCCCTGATGGTTTGGTGTCGCCGGTTTCATTTCCCGGGGCCCTTTCTCCCGGTTCCTGTGGAGTGACGCTCGGTGTGCCGGGCTGGGCCTGTCGAAATGTTTCATCCAGCAGGCCCCTCTGGCGCCCGATCATATCCCCCAATTCGCCCAAGGCTTCATTCATGGCGGATTCGCCTTCGCTCATCCCTGGCCCGTTGAAGGTGAATTGCATATTCTCCAGCATATTCAT
>JAJFIO010000022.1 GCA_021774915.1 Alphaproteobacteria bacterium | reverse complement strand
TTCGCACTGCAATATAAGAATTTACAGCGCCGGATGGCTTGAAACCCACTGGTTCTACTTGAAAGTGAGCGGTCAATCCTTCGCCACCAGCCATTGGAGCACCTGCAATATGAAAGTGATCGTGCCTGTTAAACGCGTCATCGATTACAACGTCAAAGCCCGGGTCAAGCCGGATCAGTCCGGCGTCGACCTTGCGAATGTGAAAATGTCCATGAACCCGTTCGATGAAATTGCCGTCGAAGAGGCAATTCGCATGAAGGAAACAGGCACCGTGACGGAAATCATCGCCGTTTCCATTGGCCCGCAGCAGGCACAGGAGACCATACGGACCGCCTTGGCCATGGGTGCAGATCGCGGCATATTGGTCAAAACTGATGAGACCGTAGAGCCCCTGGCTGTCGCCAAAATCCTCAAAGCCATTGTCGAACAAGAAAAACCAGAACTAGTGATGCTCGGCAAGCAAGCCATTGATGACGACTGCAACCAGACGGGCCAGATGCTGGCGGCATTGCTGGACTGGCCGCAAGGCACTTTCGCATCAGAAGTGAAATTCACCGATGGCAAGCTTCAAGTCACCCGCGAGATTGACGGCGGATTACAAACTATTGAGATCAACATGCCCGCCGTGGTGACCACGGATCTGCGGCTGAACGAGCCGCGTTATGCCTCTCTGCCCAACATCATGAAGGCAAAGAAAAAACCTATCGATATGAAATCCCCTGAAGATTATGAGGTCGATATTACGCCGCGTCTGAATGTCCTGAAAGTGACGGAGCCTGCAAAACGCGAGGCTGGAGTTAAAGTTGAAAGCGCCGCAGAACTGGTGAAAAAACTCAGAGAAGAAGCGGGGGTAATATAATGATCAGTCTTGTTTTAGCCGATCACGATAACAGCGCGCTCAAAGACACCACCTTGAAAGCGGTCACGGCGGCATCAGCTTTAGGCGGCGACGTGCACATCCTGGTAGCAGGCAGTGCATGCGGCAGCGTTGCAGAAGCCGCTGCAAAAATCAGCAGTGTGGCAAAAGTTCTGGTTGCCGACGCCCCTCAGTATCAAAACCGCTTGGCCGAACCTCTTGCCAGCCTTGTGGTGAGTCTGGCCGATCCCTATGACGCGATACTGGCGGTCGCCAACACAACAGGCAAAAACATCATGCCCCGGATCGCCGCTCTTCTCGACGTGGCGCAAATCTCTGACGTCACCGCAGTGGAAAGTCCAGACACCTTCACGCACCCGATCTATGCCGGCAATGCCATGCAGACCGTGCAGTCAACTGATACAAAGAAAATCATTACAGTACGGACAACCGCCTTCAAAGCCGCTGAAGAAGGCGGCGCGGCCACGATTGAGCAAGCCGCAACCACTGACGACACAGGGATTTCACGTTTCGTGGGGGAAGAACTCTCCAAATCCGATCGCCCAGAGCTCACCGCCGCGAAAATCATTATTTCCGGAGGACGGGGCATGCAATCGGGCGAGAATTTCGCCATCCTGGAGAAGGTCGCCGACAAATTAGGGGCGGCCGTAGGAGCCTCACGTGCGGCAGTTGATGCAGGCTTCGTACCCAATGATTATCAAGTTGGTCAGACAGGCAAAGTGGTGGCGCCCGAGCTTTATATCGCGGTGGGCATTTCCGGCGCTATTCAACATCTGGCCGGTATGAAAGATTCCAAATTTATTGTGGCCATCAACAAAGATGAAGAAGCGCCTATCTTTCAGGTTGCCGATTACGGCCTGGTCCAGGATCTCTTTAAGGCCATACCGGAACTGGAAGAAGAATTGGAAAAACTGGGATTATAACCTGGGATCTCGCTAGACCCGCAAACCATAAGCAGGGCCGCCATGAGATGGAAGGCCGAGGGAAGACATGACACACCATAAAATTGGCATCATTGGCGCCGGTCAAATGGGAAATGGCATCGCCCATGTTTTCGCCTTGGCGGGCTATGACGTGATTCTCAATGATATCGACCAGGATCAGCTCGATAAAGGCTTGAAGATTATCGAAGGCAACATGTCGCGCCAGATCGCCCGGGGTAAGGTCAAAGATGAAGACGTCAGGGCGGCACTGGCGCGCATCAAGACAACCTTAAACATTGAAGATTTGGCGCCTGTGGATTTCGCCATTGAAGCAGCCACGGAAAATGAGGCGGTGAAAGTCGATATTTTCGCCAAGCTGTGCCCTCTTTTGGAGCCCGGCGCGCTGATCGCCACCAACACCTCTTCGATCTCCATCACCCGGCTGGCGGCGGGCACAGACCGGCCGGAAAAATTCATCGGCCTGCATTTCATGAATCCGGTTCCCCTCATGAAGCTGGTTGAGGTGATTCGCGGGATCGCCACATCGGAAGATACCTTCAAAGAAGGCTTAAGTATCGTCGGCAATCTGGGAAAAACCGTCGCCGTATCGGAGGATTTTCCGGCCTTCATCGTGAACCGCATCCTTCTGCCCATGATCAATGAAGCCATTTATACGCTTTATGAAGGCGTGGGTAATGTGGAAGCCATTGATGCCGCCATGCGGCTGGGCGCCAACCACCCTATGGGGCCGTTGCAA
>JAJFIO010000210.1 GCA_021774915.1 Alphaproteobacteria bacterium | reverse complement strand
GGGCGGTTTGAATGTTTTCCGCGGACGCGTCAGCGCCCATAACCGTAGCGCCGAGCCGGGCCATGGGTTCACACAGCAGGCCGCCGCCACAGCCGATATCCAGCACACTTAGGCCTTCAAAGGGTGTCATAACCTTGTCATTCCGGCCAAATACGGTGCAAACTTGCGTCTTGATATAGCTGAGGCGGACCGGATTGAGGGCATGAAGCGGCGCGAATTTTCCGGTCGGGTTCCACCAATCGGCGGCCATGGCGGAAAATTTGGCGATTTCGTCGGCGTCGAAGGAGGTGGGGACAGCATGCGGCATGAGGGGTGATGGTGCCTCAAAGGTTCTTGGGTCGGCAGGATTTGAAAGGTCATTATAGCGTGGTAGGCGGGCAGGGATAGGGGCCTTCCGCGGGCGTCTGGATTGCTTTGAAAGGGCGCACCTTGTATGGAAGCTGCGGGTCGCTTTGAGGACCTGCTTCATGGAGGTGAGCGGCCTTCAGGTGGATGCTGAATTAAGTGTTCAGCATATTTTTTAAAAAGAAGGCAAGCCTAGCGATGGCCCGGGTGGTGATGAAATTTGGCGGCACGTCGGTGGGCTCCATTGAGCGCATTCGCCATGTGGCCGGTCTGGTCCGGGCCGAACGGGAAGCGGGCAACGAGGTGGCTGTGCTTGTTTCGGCCATGGCGGGAGATACCGACCGGTTAGTGGCTCTGGTCAAAGAGGCAGGTGAGCATAACCCTCACCTGCCCATGCGGGAATATGATGCGGTTGTCTCCAGCGGTGAACAAGTCAGCTCAGGTCTGCTGGCTTTGACGTTAAACGCAAGCGGAATGGCGGCCCGATCCTGGACAGGGTGGCAAATTCCGATCCACACCACTGAGGTGCACGGGAAGGCCCGCATCACCGATATTCCGGCTTCAGCTTTGATCCATGCATTGACCGATGGTGAAGTGGCCGTGATCACGGGGTTTCAGGGCGTCGGTCCGGATGGGGCGATCACCACTTTAGGGCGCGGCGGCACCGATACCAGCGCCGTCGCGATTGCAGCAGCCATCAAGGCTGATCGATGTGATATTTACACAGATGTCGATGGTGTCTACACCACCGACCCGCGTATTGTGCAAAAGGCGCATAAACTTGATAAAATTTCCTATGAGGAAATGCTCGAAATGGCGTCGCTCGGCGCAAAAGTACTCCAGACGCGGTCTGTGGAAATGGCTATGATACACCGTGTCCCCTTACGGGTGCTTTCCAGCTTTTATGAGCTGGGCACTGAAAATGGCGGGACACTCGTATGCGATGAGGATGAAATCGTGGAAACTCAAGTTGTCAGTGGCATCACTTATTCCCGCGATGAAGCGCGGGTCAATCTGCTTCAGATTGAGGATAAGCCAGGCGTTGCGTCGGCAATTTTCGGTCTGCTGGCCGATGCCAATATCAATGTTGATATGATTGTCCAGAACGTCTCGCGATCTGCCACCCAGACGAATATGACTTTCACGGTTCCTGAATCGGAATTGGAAAAAACCTTGTCAGTGCTGACCAGCAATCAGGACGGGATCGGATATGGAAGCCTTTCTTCCGATAACAATGTGGTGAAAGTCTCCGTGGTCGGCGTCGGGATGCGCTCTCATGCCGGGACGGCGAAGACTATGTTTCAGGCTTTGGCCGAAAAGGGAATCAACATTCAGGTGATTGCGACTTCTGAAATCAAAATCAGCGTTCTTATTGATGAGGAATATACGGAATTGGCCCTGCGCACTTTACACACAGCATATGGATTGGATGCGCCCCTAGAATGAATCCTGCCCTGCCACACGCGGGGGCGGGCCCCCGGGTCCTTTTGCGGCGGTTGCGGGAAATTATGGCGCAGCCGATCGCGGCGCAACAGCGTCTCAATGGCATTGTGGAATTAATCGCGGCCAATATGGTGGCGGAAGTGTGTTCGATCTATGTGCGCCGCGCTGGGAATCAGCTGGAACTTTTTGCGACCAAAGGTTTGAAACCGGGCGCGGTTCATAAAACCAGACTTGTGATCGGCGAAGGACTGGTGGGAGAGATCGGTCGCACTGCCGAACCTCTGAATCTGACCGATGCGCCGGCCCATTCCAAATTCGTCTACCGGCCGGAAACGGGGGAAGATCCTTATCATTCGTTCCTCGGCGTTCCCGTTCTGAAAGGAGGTCATGTTCTGGGCGTTCTTGTCGTGCAGAATCGGATGCCGCGGCTTTATGAAGAAGAGGAACTGGAAGCGCTTCAGACGGTTGCGATGATTCTGGCTGAAATCATGGCCTCGGGACAGTTGATCCATTTGGATGAGACGGTCATCGACGCCCAAGTGCTCCCTATTCGACCCTTTCGGCAAAAAGGGGTCGCGTTTGCCGATGGCCTCGCCATGGGAAAAGCGGTTCTGCACGCCAACCCGATTAAGGTCACAAACCTCATTGCCGAAGATATCCCGGGGGAATTGGAGCGTTTGGCTGCCGGGCTCACCCAGTTGCAACAGGCCATTGAGTCGATGCTCTCAGCGGCCGACAGTTCATTATCTGGTGAACCTCGTGATGTGCTCGAAGCCTATCGCATGTTTGCCAATGACAGTGGCTGGGCGCGGCGCATGGAAGAGGCGGTGCGCAATGGGCTGACGGCGGAGGCCGCTGTTGAACGGGTGCAGAGTGATACGCGCGCGCGGATGTCGCGTCAGCGCGATCCTTACTTGCGCGAACGTCTCCATGATCTGGATGATCTGGCGAACCGTCTCCTGAGGATTCTTGTGGGCGCCCCCGCTCATCCTAAGATGACCCAAGGCGCAGTGCTGTTGGCGCGCAATTTGGGTCCGGCCGAGTTACTGGATTATGATCCGGCCTTGATTGGCGGTGTGGTGCTGGAAGAAGGCTCGCCCAATGCGCATGTGACGATTGTCGCCAAGGCCCTTGAAATTCCTATGGTGGGCATGGCGGATGGCGTGCTGGCCCACGTTAACCAGGGCGACCAGGTGGTAGTGGATGGCGCCAGCGGTGAAGTGCATTTGCGTCCCGAGAAGGAGGTCGCGGCGTATTACGCGGAGCAAATTGCCTCCCATAAGCATCAACGGGCCGAGTTTGCCGCCATCAAGGATGAACCGGCCGTCACTCTGGATGGCTGCCGCATCATGTTGAACGTTAATGCTGGCTTGGTGATGGATCTGCCGCATCTGGATGAGGTGGGGGCGGATGGTATTGGCCTTTTCCGCACCGAATTGCAGTTCATGGTCTCCTCAACCATGCCCCGGCTGGCGGCTCAAAAAGAATTTTACGCCCAAGTTCTTGATGCGGCGCAGGAGCGCCCGGTGGTGTTTCGGACCCTTGATCTGGGAGGCGATAAAATGTTGCCTTATGGCAAAATTCGCCGCGAGGATAATCCGGCCTTGGGGCTGAGGGCCATTCGTTTGGCGCTCTCCCGTCCGGCCCTGCTGCGCTATCAAATGCGCGCCTTTCTGCTGGCCGCGGAAGGACGTCAGCTCAATCTCATGTTCCCGATGGTGGCTGAGGTGAGCGAGTTTCGCGCGGCCAAAGCCCTTCTGAATCTCGAAATGGGACGGCTCAAGCGCTTGCGCCAGCCTATGCCGGCGCAGGTCCGGGTCGGCTGCATGATTGAGGTGCCCTCTTTGGCCTGGAGCATTAAATCCATCGCGGCGGAGGCTGATTTCATCTCGGTGGGCAGCAATGATCTGATGCAGTTTTTCTTCGCTGTTGATCGGGGAAACCCCCAGGTCAGCACTCATTATGACTTTCTTAGCCCAAATATATTAACTCTACTGCGGCATATCGTGCGGGAATGCGATGTCTCAGGCGTTCCAGTGTCGCTATGCGGCGAGGTTGCTGGACGGCCGCTAGAGGCGATGGCATTGATGGGGCTGGGGTTTCGGACCCTCTCAATGCCTCCGGCGAGTATTGGTCCGGTGAAGTTGATGGCACGGCGGTTGCACCTTGAGAAACTGCAGGCGTTTATGGAGGACCTGATTGATTCACCTGATCGGTCGATCCGTCCAATGCTTGAAAAATTTGCGGAAAACAACCGGTTGCCCATTTAAATGCAGGTTGATGGATAATGGATGCAGTAGTGACAAGGATTGGAATAAGGTGCAAAATTTCCCAAGCAACGCCATCAATGGTGGTGACGTTGTTGACAGTACAGAGTTTCAGGGTCATTCGAATGTGATGGGTTTCAAATCACGATTACGGACCAATATGTCCCGAAAAGGGGCCGGTCTCTCGCGTCTCCAGATTCGGGAAATTGCGGATTGCGCTGAATTGGATCGCGCAGACAGTGTTGGTGCGGCTTTAAAGGCGGCGCGGCTGAGGCTTGACAAAGATACGGCCCTTGTGGCCAGGGACCTCAAAATTCGCCGTGATTACATTGAGGCGTTGGAGTTGGGGCAGTTTGAGCTCTTGCCTAGCATGATCTATGTCCGGGGTTTCGTGCGTTCTTATGCGCAGTATCTGGGACTTGATGCGGAAGAGTGCCTGTTTCGGTTTAAAGCCGAAACCTCAGAAGTGACGATGCCCAAAGCCCCGGCCTTTCTGGAGCCAAAGCCCGAAGTGCGGTTGCCCCAAGGATCGATGTTCATTTTGGCGGCTCTGCTGGCGGCAGGACTCTATGGAGGATGGTTTCTCTCCGTTGCTGCCGATCGCATGGTCATTGAGCGGGTACCGCCCGTCCCTTCAGCCGGTTACAGCGATCCGGGTGAGTCCGGGCCGTCTTTACAACCCCGCCCCCCCTCAGCCGTAGGCGGGCCGGATCTTCAGGTCAGGCCGTTGCAGGATGTGGGCAATGAAGCGTTTGCCACTATAGCGGTCGATAATGGTCGGACCATTGTGCTGGGTCGTCCCGAGGACGTCATTACGCTGGAATCTTTGTTCTCCGGGGAAGCCGCCATTGTGAACGAGGTGGTATCACCGGGTCTGCAGCGTGAAGGCCAGAAGTTTGGAGATATTCAAGGCAAGGGGCGCCTCGTGCTGCGCGCGCGTGCGCCAGCGTGGATTCGTGTGGAGGATGAAGCCTCCCAGGTTTTGATTCAACGGGAGTTGCGAGAGGGTGACCAGTATTTTGCACCCAATCAACCTGGTTTGATCCTGTCCGCGCGGGATGCTGGTGCGCTTGAAGTGATCATTGACGGTACGTTGCGCGGCGTGCTGGGAAATCCCGGTCAGCCGCTTCCCGCCGTATCGCTGGATGTGTCGTTGGAGCCCGAGGGGTTAGTTGTCCCTGACCCCTCCTAGAGCACAAATGACACAATAGGATCAGGTATTTGGTTCAATTGTGCGAAAAATTAATCAGATAGAGAGCCAAACTGATTTGGGTCAGGGTGAGTATCGCTTGAGCGGACACCTCTTGAGCAGAGGTGAGATTTGGCCGTTTCCTCCTGCGGAGGAATAATGCTATACGCGATCTAATCTGTGAGCTTGATCCAGCTTTGGCAGGGTGGGGGCGGCGCGTTTGGAGCCCCCGGAAAAGACATTTTGGAGTGGCGCTATATGAGTATTCGGCCGTATCGGGATATTTTACGCCGGACATCGCGGCAAATTCATGTGGGAGCGGTGCCCGTTGGCGGCGATGCGCCGATCTCTGTTCAGTCCATGACCAATACTCTGACCACGGATGTGGCTGCGACGGTCGAACAGATTCACCAATTGGAAGAGGCAGGCGCGGATATTGTTCGCGTGTCCTGTCCGGACGAAGAGTCGACCAAGGCGCTCAAACAGATTGTGTCCCAAGTGTCCGCCCCGATCGTTGCGGATATTCATTTCCACCATAAAAGGGGTATCGAAGCGGCGGAAGCTGGGGCTGCCTGTTTACGTATCAATCCGGGTAATATCGGTAACAAACAAAGAGAGCGCGATGTTATTCAAGCGGCCAAAGACCATGGCTGCTCCATGCGCATCGGCGTCAACGCCGGATCGTTGGAGCGTCATCTGCTTGAGAAATATGGTGAGCCGTGTCCCGAGGCCATGGTGGAAAGTGCGCTCGATCATGCGCGTATTCTTCAGGACAATGATTTTCATGAATTCAAAATCAGCGTGAAGGCGTCGGACGTGTTTCTGGCCGTTGCGGCCTATCAGGGACTGGCCGACGCTATCGACTGTCCGCTTCATCTGGGCATCACCGAGGCAGGGGGGCTCATGCCAGGGACGATTAAATCGTCCATTGGTCTGGGTATGCTGTTGTGGTCCGGTATCGGTGATACCATACGCGTGTCTTTGTCGGCAGACCCGGTGGAAGAAATACGGGTGGGCTTTGATATTCTAAAATCTCTGGGCTTGCGCCATCGCGGAGTTTCCATCATCTCCTGTCCCTCTTGTGCGCGTCAGGGATTTGAAGTGATTAAAACAGTGGAGGTTCTGGAAAAACGGCTGGCCCATATTGTGACCCCTCTCACCCTCTCGATTATCGGTTGCGTGGTGAACGGTCCCGGTGAGGCAACGCAGACCGATATTGGATTTACCGGAGGTGGTGCGGGGTCAGGCAAGGTTTATGTGTCAGGAATTGCCGACCACAATATCGGTAATGATAAAATGGTTGATCACATCGTTGAACTTGTCGAGGCACGGGTCAATGAGATCGAGGCCCAGATCGAAGCAGAGGCCAATACAGATGCTTCTGGTCATCAATCGGCCGCAGAATAAAGCGCTAGAGCATTTTCAAGCAAAGTGGGCACCGGTTCGTGGTTCAAGAAAATGCGACCAAACAAGAACTTAGAGCGTTTTCGCGGTTCAGTTACAAACGGAAACGCTCTAGAACACATTCAGAATTTATTGAATCGTAAGAACGTGGTCTAAGTTTTTAATGGCCCTCGCATTCGAACCCAAAAACCGCGCACGCTTTTTGTGAGTGCGCTCTAGAGAAGTTCAAAGCCTAAGTGATTGCCCACGCAAAGCTCGAAAAACTCCTTGAGCGATATGATGCGCTACAAGTACAAATGGCGTCTGATGTCGATCCTCAGGAATTTGTCAGACTGTCCAAAGAATTTGCCGAACTGACTCCCGTGGTTGAGGCGGTGCGGGCCTTAATGGACGCCATGGCGGAGGCGCAGGACCTGGCGGAGCTCATCGCCGAGCCGGAAACTGATTCCGACATGAGTGATTTGGCGGCTGGTGAACTGGAAGCGATAAAAAAACGCGTTCCTGAACTGGAACACGCCGTCCAGATTCTTCTTCTTCCCAAAGATGCAGATGATGACCGCAATGTCATTCTGGAAGTGCGTGCGGGAACGGGCGGTGACGAGGCTGCTCTGTTTGCTGGTGATCTGTTTCGGATGTATCAGCGTTATGCCGATATCAGGAAATGGAAACTGGAGATCATCAGCGCCAATGAAGCGGCGATGGGTGGCTATAAAGAGATTTCTGCCGCCATCATGGGCAAGGGCGCATTTGCCAAGCTGAAGTATGAATCAGGTGTTCACCGGGTTCAGCGAGTGCCCGAAACCGAGGCCAGCGGCAGGATTCATACTTCGGCGGCGACAGTGGCCATCCTGCCGGAAGCCGAAGAGGTTGATATCCAGATTGACGAAAAGGATTTACGGATTGATGTCTTTCGCGCCAGCGGCCCGGGTGGTCAATCGGTCAACACCACGGATAGTGCTGTGCGAATCACTCATATTCCTTCCGGTTTGGTGGTGTCTCAGCAGGACGAGAAGTCCCAACATAAAAACAGGGCGAAAGGGATGAAGGTTCTGCGCGCCAGGCTGTATGAAGCTGAGCGTATGCGCGCCGATGCCCAGCGCGCTAAAGAACGTAAAGGTCAGGTGGGAACCGGCGACCGATCGGAACGCATCCGCACCTATAATTTCCCTCAAGGACGGGTGACGGACCATCGTATCAATCTGACTTTGTACAAGCTCGAAAAGATGTTGGCGGGGGAGGCTCTGGACGAAATGATTGATTCTCTGGTGGCGGAAGAGCAGGCGCGCCGCTTGGCGATGTTCGATGAGGATGATGCGTGATGCACTCGGTTTTTCTAGAGAATGCACCAAGTACCGGCATGAATTCGCTTCATGAGAGGCCTGGAGTTGCGCTCCATCTCGTGACTCTGGAACAGGCAGTGCGTGAATGCACGCGCCGTTTGATGCAGGCCGGGATCAAAACTGCGGCGCTTGATGCCCGCTTGATTGTGGCCCATGCTGTGGACAAGAGCAGTGAGGAATTGGTGCGTGATGGCCGCGATGTTCTCACTGCCTCTCAGAATGAGACGGTCAGATCTTTTTTGGCGCGCCGCCTGGCGCGGGAGCCTCTTGCCTATGTTACGGAGCAAAAAGAATTCTGGAGCCTTGAGTTCGCAGTTACGTGCGACACGCTGATTCCAAGGCCTGATAGCGAAACTTTGGTAACGAAAGCGCTGGAATTACTGACACCATTTGGCCAGAAGGCGTGTACGGATCAAGCCTTCTCAATTCTTGATTTGGGGACCGGAACGGGCTGTTTGCTGTTGTCCCTTCTTTCTGAACTTGATGAAGCGCGTGGAATTGGGGTTGATAACAATCGCGGTGCACTTGAAGTCGCCAGGAGCAATGCGCTCCGTCACGGATTGGCAGAAAGGGCGGGCTTTATTGAAAGTGATTGGGGCGCGAATATTCCAGGCCGTTTTAACTTAGTCATTACCAATCCACCTTATATTTGTTCTCAAGATCTGGAACATCTCGCGCCCGAAGTGTGTCAATTTGAACCTCGAGGGGCCTTGGATGGCGGTGACGACGGTCTGGAAGCCTACCGTCAGATATCCCGCCAAGTTGGACAGTTGCTTCTTCAGGGAGGATATATCATTGTCGAGATCGGTTCCGATCAGGCTGAGGACGTTAAGGAAATCCTGTTTGACCTGACGCCATTAAAGTTTATAGAATTGTCCCATGATCTTGGCGGGCGGCCACGCTGTTTGATCGGACAATATTTGGGCTAAAAACGAACGCAAATGGCTCAGTGCAAAAAGTTAAAAAAAAGGGTTGGAATAAGTAGCGGTTAACGCTAACGTCTGGCATAGGGAACAGACAGAATAGATAAAGTCTCGCCGGTGTAGCGTGGTATTGGCTTGAGGCTTTGACTCTGGAAACTGCAATCGGAACACTGTTTTAATTTTCTGTTGGCTCTTGCCATCTGATCTGCATTGGGGTTGAGCGCGGTCGTGTTTGACTTGTAGAAAAGTGCAGTGATTGCTAGAAGGTTGATTGTTATCAGTATGCAGACAAATGATAAACGGCGGCAACCCGCTATGAAGCGCCAGCGGGGCCGGGGGCGAAAACCCGGCAATCAGAACAGCAATCGCTCTTTTGACAGCAACGGGCCCAGTGTAAAAATTCGGGGGTCGGCCTCGCAGATCAGCGAAAAATATCAAGCTCTTGCGCGTGATGCGAATTTGTCTGGTGATAGAATTGCAGCTGAAAACTTTCTGCAGCATGCCGAGCATTATTATCGGCTGGTGCGCGCCGCGCAGGCCAATGCAGTTCAAAACTCCAATACGAATGTTGTTTCGGCCAAGGAGGTCCAGTCTCACGAAGCCGGTGAGAAAAACAACCAACCCTCCGATACACCGGCTGAAGCCAGTGGGCTATCCGAGCATTCAGATCGGAGCGAGACAAATGAGGGGTCGAAGCCCAAAGTTGCGCGAAAGCCCCTGCGGGCGCGCCGCCGCCCTGCGGGAGAGTCTCCTCGGGCCAATGGCAAGGGAGGGGATCATGGAGATGATCCTGATTCGGCGGCGCCATCGAGCGAACCCACATCGGAAACGCCCGTCAGTGATGAAGTGCCAGTTTGAGGTCCTGAGTCCTGAGAGTGTGCATGATTGTCAACGGGGCGGTGTGACGGCATCTCCCTGCGTTATGGTGCCTCCCGAGGCGATTCGTGCATAGACCCCTAAAATCTGATGGCCGTAGAGATCCCGCAATAGTCGGGGGACATCACTGTCCCGCTCAGCGGTATCGGGATTGACTTGCGTGGCAGGACATCGAATCGTGGTTTTCTCGATTGTGAGAGTCACCTGGCCAATCTTGAGAAGTTTGTCCAACCACTCCATTTCCACCCAAGGCTCCAATCCCTCCAGATAGATATTGGCTCTGAATCTCAAAGGGTGCAGCTTCTGTTTCGCTTTTTCTTCCAGGTCGCGCACACTGGCCAGATTGATAATCGAAACGCACTTCATGGCGACATCAGAAAAACTATGGCCCTGGCCGTAGACGATGCGTGGAGCGCCCCGCAAGTCCCCGGGCATGAATTCCTGGATGAAGGATTCAAGCGCTTGGCGGCCCTCCTTAGTGCTTAAATTGGCTTCCAGCGCATCCTCACCTATCGTGGTTACCTTCAGCACGTGGCTGTCGGGGTCAAATTGTGTGTGCAGGCGCGCGAGACGTTCGTGCTTCATGAGCATGAGAAATTTTGTTTTGGGGAAGTAGCGCGGTGCATGCGGATCAAAGTCGGCGCTCCCGTTTTCCAGGGCATAGGCGCGATCTCCGGCAATTACTTCCCCTGGCTCCATCAGGGCCTCGTTCAAGCGCTCCGGGCTGAGGCCTTTGATGGGGTAGCGGTAGAGCGCATGAATATGGGGGGGGTGATCTTGCTGATCGATCATGAGGGGAAGGATGGCTGAAATCCAATGCAAAGGAAAGACCCTGGAGAACGAAAAACCACCCGCTAAATCTTGTTTGTCTCTCTATCAGCACACATATTAGCTTTGTAAGGCGCTGCTCAAGAGATTGGGGGCGCTTTACGCTGAGATGTTGTTAAATAAGACAGTTAAGACTATTCGTGAAAAAGGCGATACGTATAAGCTGAGCAATGAGTGTTGGGGGCAGCGCTTCGAGGAAGGTGATACATGGATCAGGAAAAATATACCGATCGATCTCGCGGATTTATCCAGTCTGCGCAAAGCCTTGCGATAAGAGAAGGGCATCAGCGCTTCACGCCTGAACATATCCTTAAAGTTATGATGGATGATAGCGAAGGTCTGGCGGCTAACCTCATTGGCCAAGCTGGCGGGCGTCCGGAACAGGTTTTATCGGATGTCGATCAGGTTCTCTCGAAATTGCCGAAGGTTGAGGGGTCTGGCGCCGGTCAGCTTTATATGGCGCCTGAAACGGCGCGGCTTTTTGACACGGCGGAAAAGATAGCCACCCAGGCGGGTGATAGTTTTGTCACGGCGGAACGACTTTTGCTGGCGCTCGTTATGGCGCAAGATGCCGAGTCGGGTCGTATCTTAAACGAGGCCGGGCTTGACGCCACGGGTCTGAATGCCGCGATTAACGACATCCGGAAAGGCCGCACCGCTGACAGCGCTTCCGCCGAAAGCGCTTATGACGCGCTTAAAAAATATGCCCGGGATCTGACAGAAGCGGCGCGGGAAGGCAAGCTTGATCCCGTCATTGGCCGTGATGAGGAAATACGCCGCACCATGCAGGTTCTGGCGCGGCGCACCAAAAACAATCCCGTCCTGATTGGCGAACCCGGTGTGGGTAAAACGGCCATTGCTGAAGGCATGGCTCTGCGCATCGTTAATGGCGATGTTCCGGAAAGCCTGCGCAATAAAAAATTGATGGCCCTTGATATGGGCTCGTTGGTGGCCGGCGCTAAATATCGCGGTGAGTTTGAAGAGCGGCTGAAAGCGGTGCTCTCTGAAATTACTGCTGACGAAGGGCAGACCATCTTGTTTATTGATGAAATGCACACCTTGGTCGGGGCGGGCAAAGCGGATGGGGCGATGGACGCCTCCAATCTTCTCAAGCCTGCTCTGGCGCGCGGCGATTTGCATTGTATCGGTGCGACCACATTGGATGAATACCGCAAACATGTAGAAAAGGATGCGGCCCTGGCACGCCGTTTCCAGCCCGTCTTTATTGCTGAACCCAGTGTCGAAGATACCATCAGCATTTTACGCGGCCTGAAAGACAAATATGAATTGCACCATGGCGTGCGGATTAGCGACAGCGCCATCGTGTCTGCCGCTACGCTATCTAATCGCTATATTTCTGATCGTTTTCTGCCCGACAAAGCGATTGATCTCATTGATGAAGCCTCAAGCCGCCTGCGCATGGAAGTGGATTCCAAACCAGAGGCTTTGGATGAATTGGACCGGCGGATCATGCAGCTGAAAATCGAGCGTGAAGCGCTGAAAAAAGAATCTGATGAAGGATCCCGCGACCGGCTGGAAAATCTGGAAGCTGAACTTAGCGGACTGGAAGAACAATCCGCCACGATGAATGCGCAATGGAAATCGGAAAAAGAAACTCTGGCTGATACGCAAAAAATCACAGAGGCGCTGGATCAACGCCGCAGTGAATTGGAAATTGCCGAACGTCAGGGGGATTTAACCCGGGCCAGTGAATTAAAATATGGCGTGATACCGGAGCTTGAGCAGAAACTATCTTCTGCAGCTTCGGAGAATCCCGAATCCATTGTCAACGAAACCGTTACGGATGAACACATTGCTTCGGTTGTGTCCCGTTGGACAGGGATTCCGGTGGATAAAATGCTGGAAGGCGAGCGCGAGAAACTCCTTCATATGGAAGAGGGTTTAACACAGCGTGTGATCGGTCAGGAAGCCGCTTTGAAGGCGGTGTCAAATGCGGTGCGGCGGGCGCGTGCCGGCCTGCAGGACCCTCATCGCCCCATTGGCTCGTTCATGTTTTTGGGACCGACGGGCGTGGGCAAGACTGAGCTGACAAAAGCCCTGGCGGCCTTTCTGTTCGATGATGACCAGGCCATCCTCCGACTGGATATGTCGGAATATATGGAAAAACATTCCGTCGCCCGTTTGATTGGCGCTCCGCCGGGTTATGTCGGTTATGAAGAAGGGGGTGCACTCACCGAAGCGGTGCGCCGCAGACCTTATCAAGTGGTGTTGTTTGACGAAATTGAGAAAGCTCACCAGGAAGTGTTTAACGTCTTGTTGCAGGTCCTTGATGATGGGCGTTTGACGGATGGTCAGGGACGTACGGTAGATTTCGGGAATACTCTGATTATCATGACGTCAAATCTCGGCGCCGAATTTATGGCCGCCCAGTCGGAAGGAGAGATCAGTGCGGCGGTGCGCGAAGAAGTTATGGGGGCGGTACGCGGACATTTCCGGCCTGAGTTCCTCAACAGGCTGGATGAGGTGATCCTGTTCCACCGGCTGACGCGCGAACAGATGGATGCCATCGTTTTGATCCAAATCGAGCGGCTTCAGGCTTTGCTTGATAATCGGAAAATCGTGATCACTCTCGATGACAAAGCTCGAACATGGCTGGCGGATGCGGGGTATGACCCGGTCTATGGCGCGCGGCCGTTAAAGCGTGTCATTCAACGTCAGTTGCAAAACTCTTTGGCGGAGTTGCTTCTGGAAGGAAGCGTGAATGACGGTGACACGGTTGTCGTCACCGCAGACAGCCACGGGCTGGTCATCAATGGCCGCGCTGTAGCACAGGCCGCGGAATAGAGCGCATCGGCTAATAAGGGTAGCGATGATGAGCCTGAAGGCCTCTGACACCTGACAGGTGTACCCTGTGTGGTACATTATATGCCTTATAGGGCGCATAAATGACTGATGCTGATAAAAGGATACCTGCTGTCTTTTACCGGACGGGAGGAGGCGCCGAGCCTGTCCGAGAGTGGCTAAGGGGCCTTGACCGTGAGATTGCAAAATCATCGGAGAAGACATCAAGACGGTCGAGTTTGGCTGGCCGGTTGGGATGCCGGTTTGTAGACCTATCACATCCCACAAAGGGCTATGGGAAGTACGCAGCGCGCTTCCGAAAGGACGGATCGCGCGCGGGTGCTTTTCTGTATTGCAGACGGCCAGATGGTTCTGCTGCACGGCTTTGTTAAGAAAAGCCAAAAAACACCAAAACCAGACCGGGATCTGGCTGTCAGACGCCAGAAGGAAGTTTAACTTACGGGGCATTGCGCCCCACCTGGAAAGGGAGAACTCAAATGAGCAAGAAGAAGCATATAGGATCGACTTTCGACAGCTTCCTTGAGGAAGAAGGAACTCCTGAAGAAGCCACGGAAGTGGCAATAAAGAGAGTTCTAGCCTGGCAGCTTGAACAAGCTATGAAAGCGAAAAATCTGACAAAGACTGAAATGGCGCGGCGGATGCAAACGAGTCGATCCCAACTTGACCGGCTGCTCGATCCCCGTCAGACGCACGTCAAACTGCACACCATGCAGCGTGCCGCCACCGTGATAGGCAAAAGGCTCCAGATTGATTTAGTAGATGAAATGGTGTCAGGGTAGCCAAGTGTATCTCAGGTCGGGAGAGTGGTTGGTGTTGGTGCGCCATACAATATGAAAAAGATTCAGGGCTTTAGTTTGTTGCTTTACTGGGCGTCTCTGACGCTTCAACAGAAGCTAAAAGCGGCGGAGTGAGGGGAAGGCGCGCTCTCTGCGCGTCCAATTCTTCACGCCAGGTGTTAAACGCGTCAAACATGCCGTCTTGGAGTTTGCGGCCTGTGGGGACGCGTATGGTCATCGGGTTGACTTGGCGATTGTTGAGCAAGACTTCATAATGCAGGTGCGGGCCTGTGGAGCGCCCGGTGGTGCCTATGTAGCCGATGATCTGGCCCTGTTTGACACGGGTGCCCTTTCTGATGCCCCTGGCAAACCCTTTCAAGTGTGCATAAGCGGTTTGATATCCATTGGAGTGGCGAATTTTGACGTAATTGCCAAATGTGCTGAAACGGTTGGCCCTCTCAATGATGCCATTGCCCGCCGCCATGATCGGCGTGCCGCGAGGCGCTGCAAAGTCGACGCCCTTGTGCGCCTTTGTATAACCGAGTATGGGGTGTTTGCGTCGGCCAAATCCTGAGGATATCCGGGCGCCATCGACGGGTGTTTTCATCAGAAACTTTTTCGCGCTCAAGCCCTTCGCATTATAATAATCTGTGATCTGATCGTCGGGTGTTTTGAAGCGATAATAGGCGTGATCTTTGCCGCGTAAAATCATGTTGCCATAAAGAATTTGACCATCTTTAACCGCTTTGCCTTCTTCGTTGAAAAAACGCGAATAATAAATTTCAAAACTGTCGCCTTTCCGTATCTCTCTTTGGAAATCGACATCATAAGAATACATGCGAATGAGCTCGATGATCACTGACGATGGAATATTTATTTCTTGCGCAGTCAGGAACAGGCTGTTTTGAATCACGCCCCGAGCGCGTAAAAACCGTTCTTCAAGAGGTGTTACAATTTCTTCGACGGCGAAACTGTCGTTATTCTTGCGGCTGATTTCGAGATGACGGTCCACGTCCGTGGTGATTTCAAAACCAACCAGTTGTGGAGTGAATTCCAACTCGTCTGATAGGGAGGTGGCACTGGCTAGGATCGGTTTGCGGGCGTCGACCGGGACAAAACCTGCTTCGGGTTTGACCCGCATGGACAGGCGGATATTTTGCCCGGCTTTGATGCGGCGCGGGTCCAGTTTTTTAGCCATCGCCTGAATGGCGTTATAAGCGTCAAGGCGCGGAACCCCTGCATCCACTAAAACGGCCATCAGTGTTTCACCGGACTTGATGGTCAGGGACGTCGATTCGATAGCTGGCGGCGGAGGCATGACCGGGAGAAGGCGAGGGGTGACTATGGCCTGTTGAATGGGGGGGGGCTGTTGAAAGGAGGTCTGAGCAGGGTCGTTCAGAGATCTCATGCCATTAGAATTTTTCAGGCTGAGAGTTTTGGAGTCTGACAGCCAGTTCAAAGGATTCTGCTGTGAAAGTTGAGGAAGTTCGAAGGGTGCCGGGCTGCCCGTGTCCAGTGAATTTGCCATATGGATGGTTTGAGACGGCGCCGAAATGGCGAAAGCACTCAGTCCCAGTACACAAGCGGTGACGAGCGCGAAAACCCCGAGAGCGGCAGACCCCCGATGCACGGTGTGCGAGAAATTCGTGAACGCACTCGCCTGATGAGCGATTTTTGCTGTAAAGTTCAGCATCTCCGCCAGGAAGAGGTTAAACATTCCGGATTTTGATAATTCTCGATCGACCTCGTTCAAGGTCCACATTCCCTCTCGCGCGACACGCCGCCTCGCATCGCAGCCAATTTGCGTGATGTTCTTAGTGAAACGAGCCCAACCGTCGCCAAGATGCCGGGTCCTCCCGGCCTTGTCAACAACCGGCCTTTCAAAATGGCGGAGAACTCCAGTTATTGAGTGATAGAAACTGCATTCCTTAAGAGTAGGACAAAGTAAGTTTAAGATTGCTTTAAAAGAAGGCGGGATTGCCTTTCAAGCTTAAGCGTATCCTTCGTGCCCCTAGGCGTAGCCCTTTGTGCCCATGGATACAGCCGGGTGTCTCTTCCTGTGGACTTCGGTATTGTCTGATTTGTTGTATCGCAGAAGCCAACACGTGCAGGCGGAGATTTAGTATGGGGTATGAAAGCCAGGAGACTCTGATCAAAGACGTCCTTGTTTTCCTCTTTGCGGCCGGAATTGTCGTGCCGCTCTTTCGTCTCTTGCGTTTGCCGACAGTTGTTGGGTTTGTTGTGGCCGGCGTGGCGCTCGGCCCCAACGGATTAGGGTTCCTAGCCCAAAGCTGGCCCGCACTGGAATTTTTTACGATTTCAGATCCGGACGCTGCGGCCCTGTTTGCGGAACTCGGCATTCTCTTCCTTCTGTTCATGCTCGGTCTCGAATTTTCTTTTGAGAAGCTCTGGGGTCTGCGCCGGGTCGTCTTCGGCGCCGGAGGGTTCCAGGCGGGAATGAGCGCGGCAGTCATCGGGATTGCGGCTTATCTTCTGGGACTCTCCGCGCCTGCCGCTGCTATTGTTGGCTTGGCGTTGGCGCTCTCCTCGACCGCCATCGTGATGCAGTTGCTCATCGAGAAGCGCCGCGTAGCAACCCCGGTCGGGCGCTCAGCGCTCGGCGTTCTTCTCTTCCAGGACCTTCTTGTCGCTCCGATCCTGATCTTTGTTGGTTTTGCCTCTCATGACGCGCAGTCTAGTCTCGTATCCATCATCACCGAGGCGTTGATAGAGGGTCTCCTTGCAATTCTTATCATTTTCTTGATCGGACGGTTCCTCTTGCGGCGTGTCTTCCGGTTGGCCGCCCATGCTGGTGGGCGTGATTTTCTCATGGCGCTCACGCTGCTCACGGTGGTGGGTGCTGCCGCTATCACGGCAAGCGCCGGCCTCTCTCTTGCACTTGGTGCGTTCCTCGCCGGGCTCCTTTTGGGGGAAACAGAGTTCAAGCATCAGACGGAGGTCGATCTTGAACCGTTTAAAGGATTGCTGCTCGGCTTGTTCTTTATGACTGTCGGAATGAGTCTCGATATCGAAAGCATCGGGCGTCTCCTTCCTTGGGTTGCTAGTGGCCTGGTCGTTCTTCTTGTCACCAAATTGCTGATCGCTGCGATTGCCTGCCGGTTGTTTTCGGGCGCGGCAACCCATTCCCTCGAGACTGCTTTCTTGCTTGCCCCAGCGGGTGAATTCGCATTCATCATCCTGTCAACCGCTGTGGCAGGCGGGGTGCTGGGTGGTGAAGCCGCGACACTTGTTGCCGCTATCGCCGGTCTGTCCATGTTGCTCATTCCGCTTCTTGGTTATCTCGGGCGGATTACGGCCGCACGTTTTGCCGAAGCTAGCCGCGAGGCGCCGCAAGTCGGTGATTTCATCGGCCTCAAGGGACACGTAATTATCGCCGGTTTTGGGCGGGTCGGCCACGCCATCGCCCGGATTCTAGAGGCGGAAGAGGCGGAGCTCGTGGCGCTTGATCTCAATCCGATTTGCGTTGCCAGAGCGCACGAACAAGGCTGGAAGGTCTATCTCGGTGATGCGGCGCGTCCGGAGATCCTAAACCGGGCCGGTGCGCAAGGGGCGGCTATGTTCATTGTCACCGTTGATGACGCAGACAGCGCCGAAGCCATGGTTCGCGCTGTGCATACCCTGAGGCGTGACGCGCCGATACTCGTACGCGCCCGGGATGCAGACCATGCCCGCAGACTTTCTGAGGCCGGTGCAGATTTCGTCATTCCAGACGCCATCGAGGCCGGACTTCAATTGGCTGCTCGTGCATTACAGGAGTTTGGCTATGAAGGTGAAATGGTGCGCGACCGCATCGCAGCCGAACGTGCCGCTGAATATCAAAGAACGTCGGAGGAATGAGGGTGCACTGGTTTTAAAGGAGCGATGCTTTTACCATCCCATGGTGTAGTAATAAACCATGCGCTCCGCATTGCCCTTGATGTTTTGATCATAACCCGCAAGATATTTGAATTCAGGTAGATCAATAGTGCCTGCGATCTGGTTGAACGGCGCGCCGGCGTCGATTTCTTTTTTGACAGCGGCCATGAGGGCTTCCATATAGGCGCGGCGTTCCGTTACGGCTGATTTTGGCGCAAGGGGAATCAATCCGTGTCCTGCGATCATCTGTTCAAAACCATCAAGCGCCTCAAGCTCTTTCAGGCTCCGTATATAATCAATCGGGGCGTAATCAGGCATGGTGGCCCAGCTCGTCCGGCCCGGCGTCACCAAATCGACAATGAACAGGATAGAAGTGCCGCTTGGGCGCATAGCCACGAAGCAGTCACCATGATTGCGCCCGAAATAGATCAACTCCAGCGCCCGGTCGCCAAGCTCCAGCGTGTAGTTTTTCTCGAATGTCAGATCGGGTAACACGAGATCGGGGTGCGGATCCCGTTCAAAATGCGCCGCGCATTTATTGTGACTGACAAAAACAGCCCCCTTATCTTTAAAAATCTGCCCGCCTAAAACATGGTCCCAGTGCTGATGGCTGTAGACCACATATTTCACTGGCAGATCAGTGACTTTGGCAATCTCTTGGCGCAGCAGGCGGGCGCTTGCCGGCGATATGGGGTCGGTGGCAATGACACCCTCTGAAGTCACCAGAAACATGTTGCGGGTAAATCCATGGCGGAATGTATATACGCCCGGCGCGATTTGCGTGGTGTCAACATTTGAGGTGAGATCACCTTGTGACCGGGCTGCCTGCGCGCTGAGAAGGGCTACAGCAACGATAAGAAAGCTGAAAAGTCTGCATAAAAGGCCTGATGCCATAATATTCCCCTTTTTCAGTGAGGCCGGTCAGGTGATCCCACAGGACATCAGAATGGCAGGATTTTGCGTTTTTTACTATATTTGAGATACCCGATATTGGCGCCTGCCCTCAGGCCCACCCCGGCCCTCATGGGCGCCAGCACAATGCCCTCACTGCGCTGGTAATTGATGCCAATGCCACCGACAAAATAATAACTGCCTTCGACCCCCGGAAACCGCTGATAGAGGCCATCGATATCTGTCAGATTGTAGACAAGCACAAAGCTTTTGGCAGCGTTGCCGCCAAAGTCAAATCCTGCCGATGGCCCCTGCCAATAGACTTTGCGTCCTTCACCGGTCTTGAAGGTGAGTTGACCTTTTCCATAGCGCAATCCCACTCCCAAGGCGCCGCTGACCTCTTCTCCCTTGATCCAGGCATTGGGACGGCCTTGATCCTGAAAGACCCTCTCGATGGCTTTGCCCGCCGCCTCAGCCGTGATGCCGAAGAAATCCGCTACGGCATCAATGACTTCGATCTCGGTAAACGTGTCTTCATCAGCCTCTTCGGCGACGGCCTGTGACGTGACAAGGTTCGCAAGGATCACCAACCCGGCCAGACTCCGCAGGAACCGGTGAAGAAAGACCGTGTGATTAAGTGTGGTTGTCATGGCCATTGTTTTCTCGTCTGTGAACAATGTAAACCCCATTTTCCCTGGAGATTATGGCATTATTCTTTGCCCCTCCACCCCGCAGGATACAGGATAGCGGATAAGTGGCATCAATCAATGACTGTTGCGTCACTTTCGTTTGATGGAATTGACCGTTTCAGATTGGCTGTAAGCCGGTTACCATGAGATTCTCGGGGTGATGATCGTTGGGGTGGGGAGCCCATCTATGTTCAGGTCTAAGGCCACGCGCAAGAGCGACAAGGTTAAGAAAAAGCGCTGGCGGCGGCGGGTTTTAGCCGTGATTCTGCTGGTCGTGACGACAATTACCGCAGTGTTGCTGCTTTCACCAGCGCCTTTTATTGAACTGGCCGCTACTCGGGTTTTGGCGGCTCAAGGGCTGGTGCCTGCATCACTGCGGGTGGAACGCGCCGACTGGCGGGTTTTTATTGTGCATGATCTTGTGTTGGGTTCGGGGCCGGATCTGTCCATCGGGGAGCTACGGCTTGATTATGTCTTAAGTGAACTGGTGCTGGGCCGCGTCCGTAAAATCACCCTCGACGATGTGCGTGTCCTTGCAAAAGTGTTGGATGACCAAACCGCGCCTGCGACGGCGCCGATTTTATCATTCGGTGTTCTTGACCAGCTTGTCTCCCATATTGCATTGGGCACCGGACCTGA
>JAJFIO010000209.1 GCA_021774915.1 Alphaproteobacteria bacterium | reverse complement strand
TCAGAAAGAGTCCATGCCGTCGCCATAATGACGAGATAGGGATTCAGACCCAGATCACCAAATCTTATATCTTTAATCAAGGTACTGATTTCATCGGCATTCTGAGTGCAATCAATAACCAGGAGGTCATAAGAAAAACGTTCCAGAATTTCGGTTAAAGTGGAAATATCTAGAGCTTGTTCAAAATTACGAAACCCCATCGTGTATAAAACACTTCGCGTGATCTGAAGATTGGATGCAACGGGGTCAAACACAAGGACGTGTGAGGATTCGTATTGATTTGAATATGTCTCACTGGTTAATGCCATAAAACTTTTGTCTCAACTATGGTACTGACATTAGGGAAACAACTCCCGCATGAGATCAGGAGTCTAGTAAGACAGATATTTCTATCGGATTAGAAACAATCATAAAATTTTAACTAGAATGATGCTCACCACAAATTCTAGAACATTTAGTGCGAGTGGCGCGATTGCCATATCCATGATTATTAGGAGATGATTTCCAGATCACGGCGACATATGATGGAAATTATGTTTGCCGCAATGGAAGCTTCGTTCTCTTCTGGATAAAATGCTATTTGCAAGCTAGCCGAATGTTTTTTCAGAAGTTCCATGTCATCCGTATCCAAGCTTATCCCAGACCTGAATTTTTCCATCATTGTCTGAGCCAGCTCGTGCAAAGTGATGCTGAGATGTTCAAAATGGGAAAATCCCGTTTCACGAATTCTCTTGTTGAGATCTTCAGTAATTTTTAGCAGGTCGGATAGATTGTACTCCATCTTATCTTTGCCTGCTAATTTGAGTGATTTATCCCAGCTTGCATTGCCTAGAAGATTTGCGATAATGCCTATACGCAAAGGCTGTCGGCGCATTTTTTCTATTGTGACAGTCGCTTTCGAGGCCTCAACGGCCGTTGGTATATGCTTGAGAGATTTTTTATCTCCCAGCACTTTTGCTTTTAAAGAATTGGGGGGGATGAAAGAAAAAGCATCCGAAGAGCGTTGTTGGTTTCTCCGGCGGTCGGGGCCGACATAATCACTGGTGACAATAAATTTTTTACGTGATTTGACTTGTTTTTGTATGCGCCGCTCAATGTCTTCAGTGCTGAAAGGGCGCGCTAAAAGGTCATCAGTACCTGAGTTAATAATATTCTTGGTTAGTTGTGTGTTCAGGAGCCAAGCTGTATTAATGGACACCAGATAAGGGTTAAGACCGACGTCGCCAAATCGCATGGCCGTGGTTATTTTTGCAAGGGAATCTGCGTGATTTCCTGATTCACCGCCTGCATCTCTGCAACATTCAGCAAAAATCAAATCGTAAAATGTAAATTCCAGCGCTGCCTGGAATTGCGCCATGTCCCTGGCCGTATCAATATTTTCAAATCCGATGGATCTGAGAATTTGGCACAGGGTTTTCTGATTTTTCTGGACCGGGTCGAAAACCAGCACTTTAACAGAGCTGCGGCTATTTCCTCTGGGCTGCTGATTGAAAGACATTTCGGATGAATTCCCTCTGCGGTTGTCCTTGGCAGAACATCATTAAGCTCTATTCCCTTACTATTATGTGAACTATGCCAATTAACCGCGAAATTTCAATCGCCTAACCTTCGAATCATTTGCAACTTAATTGAGAATTATTATTAGTTGCAATGATTTATGACATCAATTAAATCGCGTGCTTTAAGGCTCGCCCCGCCAATCAAAGCCCCATCGACATCATTCAGGGGAAGGATCTGTGCCGCATTGGATGGTTTGACCGATCCTCCGTAAAGACAGCGCATAGCCTGGCCTTGTTCACCGATGCGCTTAGTCAGCTGTTGACGGATGAATCCATGCACCTGTTCGATTTCCTGATCCGTGGGTGTCCGCCCCGTTCCGATCGCCCAGACCGGCTCATAGGCGATGACCAGCTTAGCGGCTGTAGAGCCTGCAGGGACCGAATGGGTGAGCTGCTCGCCAACCACAGCCAGCGTCTCGCCAGCGTCTCTCTGCACTTCCGTTTCTCCAACACAGACAATAACGTTCAGTCCGGCTTTCAGTCCGGCTTTGGCTTTGTCCAGCACCAATTGACTGCTTTCACCATGATCCGACCGGCGTTCGGAATGGCCCACTATTACCCACCCTGCTCCGCAGTCTTTCAGCATGGGTGCGCTGATGTCTCCCGTATGCGCACCGCTTGCCGCGCTGTGACAATCCTGCCCTCCGAGCTGAATCGGCGTGTTATGAACAAGATCCGCGAAAGTATTCAACAGAGTGAAAGGCGGACAGATCAACACATCGCAGTTGAGTGATGGGACCTGCGCCAGATGGTCTCTCAACTGGATGATTTCCTGACTTGAGTTCCTCAGCCCGTTCATTTTCCAGTTTCCCGCAATGAGTGGCGTTCGTTTTGGAGTCGGCATGGCATGAATTCCTTTTTAAGGTATTGTTTTCTGGCGTTCCTTTAGCAAAAACCGCCCAAAATGGCCAGAGATCGGCTTGCCGCTGGGCTGGAGCCGCACTATGATCCCGCGCGCAAACGCACGAGACATCAACGACCCCTGACATTCAATCACAAAGAAGACACCTCATGCTTGATCAACTAAGAAATGCCGCAAAAACTTGGATCGCCGGACTTTTTGTGGGTGCGCTTGTGCTCAGCTTTGCCGTATGGGGTATCGGCGATATTTTCAGAGGGGTCACAACCACTAATGTGGCTGAGGTTGGCGATGCCGAAATCACCACCGATGCCTTTGATCAAGAATTCCGCGCCCGCGTGCAGCAACTCTCCCGTCAGACGGGCGGTCTGTTTACCACCGATCAGGCACGTGCCTTTGGGCTGGATCAGCAAGTGCTTTCGCGCATGATTGCGATGACGGCGCTTGATGTGACAAGCCAGAAGATAGGTCTGGCGGTCTCGGACGCTAAATTATCCAACTCCATTAGAGGCAATGCAGCGTTTCAGGGAATCACGGGCACCTTTACACAAGATAGATACCGGGAAGTTCTCGCCAGTATTAGTCTGACGGAAGCGTTTTATGAATCCTCATTAAGGAAGGACCTTGTCCGCCAGCAATTGATGGATGCGATAACCGCAAGCCCCACAACGTCACTCACGATGCTCCACGCACTCTATTCATTCAGAATGGAGGCGCGCAGTGCCGACTATCTATTGGTCCCGCCTGAACAGGCTGAAGAGATATCGGAACCCGATCAGGCAGCTCTTGAGGCTTTTTATCAAGGTTACGCACCGCAGTTTATGGCGCCTCAATACCGAAAATTTAGCTTCATTCTCGCCCGAACGGATGATTTCAAGAATGAGATCGAAGTGGACGATGCCCGCCTCCGGGAAATTTACGATTTTGAGGAATCTCGGTTTGCCACCCCTGAACGCCGGACGATTCAGGTTATTCCGTTCCTCAGCCAGCAGGAAGCCGAACAGGCGCGGGCGGACTTGGGCGCCGGATTCACTTTTGAGGGTGTGGCTGAACAACGCGGATTTTCAAAGGAAAGCATTACGCAGGAAAACATTGAACAAGGAGATGTCCTCGATAATGTGGTGGCCGATGCCGTCTTCGCATTGGAAAAGGATGTTGTGAGTGACCCCATAAACGGTCAACTCGGATGGGCCCTCGCACGCGTCACAGATATTACACCGGGTAAAAAGCAATCCTTCGAAGAAGCCCGTTCGCTCATTCGCGATGAAATGGTTTCGGAGACAGCGCGTGATATGCTCTATGATTTTTCCAACAATCTGGAAGACGAAATGGCGTCCGGCGCCAGCCTTGAAGACACTGCCACGCGCCTTGGCGTTAAACTGATAACCATTGACGCCGTCGATTCACAAGGGGCGGCTTCCGATGGCTTTAGACCTGCCGCCCTGCCCGACATGCCTGAAATCTTAGCAGCCGCATTCAGTCAGGAAATCGGCCTTATCAGCGATCTCCTTGAGGCAGGCGATGAAGGCTATTTCATCCTGCGTGTCGAAGATGCGATCCCTTCCGCTCTCAAGCCATTTGAGGATGTGAGAGGTGAAGTGAAGCAGGCATATTACAAGCAACAGAAACTGGAAAAGCTTGAGAGCCTGGTTCAATCGATTGCGGAACGCGCTAACGCTGGGGAACCATTTGAAGATATTGCGGCTGGATATGGACGCTCTGTGCTGACTACTGCGTCCCCCATTGGTCGAAACTTCACCAATGAGACCTTTTCGGCCGAGCTTGTTGCTCAGCTTTTTGCGAGCAAAGTGGACAAATATGTCTATAGCGCCAGCGCCTTTGGCGACAGCCAAGTGATTGCGGTAACGCGCGAGATCATCAAGCCCGATCTGAGCGCGGCTGGTGACAATTTGGATACACTGCGAACTCAGTTGGAAGAATCCTACACAAGCGACATCATGGATCAATTTGTCGGCGGATTGCAGCAGCAATTGGACGTTAGGGTCTATCCTGAGGCCGTGGATGCGCTATTGGGTCCGGTTAATTAAGTTCGGTCTCATGACACCGATCCCTGTTTTTTCCGAGTTTGAAGCCTGCTATGACGCCGGCCGCCCTCAGGTCGTCTGGACAACGCTGATCGCCGATCTCGAAACGCCGGTTTCGGTGATGCTGAAACTGGCAGCGGACCTGCCCAACAGCTTTCTCCTTGAATCTGTAGAAGGGGGCGCAGTGCGGGGGCGCTATTCGATGATTGGGCTAAAGCCGGACGTACTCTGGCGGGCCCAAGGCAATAAAGCCGAAATCAATCGCCGCGCCCTTGAGGATCTGGACGCTTTCGAACCTTGTGCACAAAACACCCTCGATTCCTTGCGCACCCTGCTTCGCGATTCTCATATTGATCTTGATGCGGACTTGCCGCCGATGATGGCCGGCGTGTTCGGCTATCTGGGCTATGACACAATTCGATTGATTGAGACGCTGCCGGACCAGAACCCGGATGTTCTCAATGTTCCTGACGGACTGTTGATGCGGCCCACAATCATGGCGATATTCGACGCGGTCAAAGATCAGATTGTTCTCTCTACGCCGGTCAGGCCCAGTAAGAACGTATCCGCGGCTGAAGCTTATCGCGCGGCTGAAGTGCGCATAAAGGATGTTCTCGCCGCATTGGCAAAACCTCTGCCCTCAATGGGAGAAGCTCCTCTATTCCGTTCACCGCTGCCCGATCCCCTCTCCAATACCACACGGGATGAATATTATGCGATGGTGGAGAAAGCAAAAGCCTATATTGCGGCAGGTGATATTTTTCAAGTTGTGCCCAGTCAACGCTTTGAGGTTCCGTTTAACTTACCGCCCTTGGCTCTCTATCGTTCGCTGCGCCGCCTTAATCCATCGCCCTTTCTGTTCTACCTGAATTTCGGCGCGTTCGCCGTTGTGGGATCAAGCCCTGAGATTCTAGTGCGCCTGCGCGATGGTCGCGTCACCATCCGCCCCATTGCCGGCACCCGCCCGCGAGGGAACACCCCTGAGCAGGACCGCGCCTTGGCGAAAGAACTTCTTGAAGACCCCAAAGAGCGCGCCGAGCATTTGATGCTGCTTGATCTGGGCCGCAATGATGTCGGGCGCGTGTCGAAAATTGGCTCCGTCGCCGTAACGGAATCTTTTGCTCTCGAATATTACAGCCATGTCATGCATATCATTTCCAATGTGGAGGGCGAACTGGCGCCGGGCGAAGACGCCATATCGGCGCTCATCGCCGGATTTCCCGCAGGCACGGTGAGCGGCGCGCCAAAAGTGCGCGCCATGGAAATCATCGATGAACTGGAGACAGAAAAACGTGGGATCTATGCCGGTTGCGTCGGATATTTTTCGGCCAATGGCAGTATGGATACCTGCATCGCCCTGCGCACGGCCGTGGTGAAGGACGGCAAGGTTTATGTGCAGGCAGGCGGCGGCATCGTGGCGGACAGCGATCCCGAAACCGAATACCAGGAAAGCGTGAACAAAGCCAAGGCCGTGGTCAGCGCGGTACAGGACGCTGTGCGCTTTGCCGGACGAAATTCTTAAAAGCGAATGATTGCTCGGATGGATGGATACATTCAACGCAGCCCCAAAGACCAACTGGGCATGGCTTTGACCGGGGACTTCGTTTTATAGGGAAAACGCTCAAAGAAACTCTCGTCGATCGATAGTCCCAATCCCGGCCCTTCGGGGACTGGCAAATGCCCGCTTTCCAAGGTGCTTGGCGAAAGGATCGGTTGGTTCAGCATATCGCTCCAGACGGAATCGAGAGTGAAGGCGTATTCAAGCATCCAAACATTGGGAATAGAGGCGCAAAAATGCAGATTGGCCGCCAGTGCTATCGGGCCTGCGGCCGCATGGGGCGCCACCACTGCGCCGTATGTTGGAGCAAGGGCGCAATGTTTCTGGCTTCGGCAATCCCGCCGCAAAGGGCGGCATCGGGCTGAATCACATCGGCGCGCTTGTGGGTCAGACAATCTTGAAAATCGTGGATCGTGAAGAGATGCTCCCCGTAGGCGATGGGCACGGATGACTTCTCGACCAGACGGACAATGCCCTCCCGGTGGTGCTGGGGGATCGGCTCTTCGAAAAAACGCACGCCGATATCGTCCAAGGTTTTGCTGATCTTCAGAGCAGTGGCCACTGTGTAATGCTCACTGCCATCGACCATGATGTCGATATCATCATTAATCAGTGAGCGCAGGGCCCGTAGCGTCTTTAGGTCGGAGGAAATATCGAGCGCAATGCGCACCTTCACGGCGCGCACGCCTTTGTTAAGGCAAGTCTCGAATAACTTCATATGCCATTCGGGTGGTCCTTCTTGCAGAAAGGTGCCCGACGCATAAACAGGTATCCGGTCACTTTGGCGACCGAGCATTTCACTTAATGATTTGCTTTGCGCCTTTCCAAGAACATCCCAAAGCGCGATTTCCACGCCGCTGATCGCTTGAATCACCACGCCCTGATCGCCCAGCCGCCGCCGTGTCCACCCCCGCATTTTAAAAGTCAGCCGCTCCACCGAACGCGGATCTTCATCGACTATAAGCGGTGCCAAAGCCTCTTCAACAATCGCCGCAACGCTTAGCGGGTTGGTGCAAGCATAGCTGTCGCACACCTCTCCATAGCCGATCACGCCATCATCGGTTTCGACCCTCACGAACAAATAGTTCAAAGGCAAATTTTGATGGTCGAAATGCGTGATGGGAATTGCTTTAAGCGAGACAACTTTCATTCATTTTCTCCAGAGAAGAGGCCGGCGGTGTGGTCAATACGCGATCTTGTCTCACATAACTTTAGACATCGGAGATCAATCACACAAACGTTTCTCTGGTCGAAATGATTGGATAAAGTGCAGGATACGGTTCGGACACTCGCTAACAATGAGTCAGTTAGCTGCGGCCACACGCAACTGACCACTTTGCCGTTTGCGGACGACGGCTGTTAAAGGAACGATGCCCAAGCCTCGCTCCTCTATCGTCTCCAGCCACACTTCGAGCGTGTCCAGTGAGTGGTCGCGCGGATGGGCGATGGCGATGGCGGAGCCCGTGCGCCGCGCGCTGGCCTCGGTCTCGATCAAGCGGGTGAGGATTGTTGAGGCATCGGTTTCATCATCCAGAAACACATCGCGCACGGCAAAGGGCAGATCCAAGGATTTGGCTATGGCGGGCGCCAGGGAAGACCCGCTGGTGCGTGAATCGAGATAG
>JAJFIO010000208.1 GCA_021774915.1 Alphaproteobacteria bacterium | reverse complement strand
CCGCTGTCCGCGACAAGAGACTGTCCGCCGGCATGTAAAGAAAAGATCTTAACCCGCAGCCAGCGCCACTTTCGGGCGGACCTGGCTGATGGGACGGGCGCGCTTTTCGATGTGCTCGATGATGAGCCCGGCGATATCTTTGCCCGAAACGCGCTCAATGCCCTCCAGACCGGGCGATGAATTCACCTCCAGTACTTTTGGGCCATCGTTCGAGCGCAACAGATCGACCCCCGCCACATTAAGGCCGAGGACGCGTGTGGCCTTCACGGCGATTTCTCTCTGCTCCTTGGATATTTTAATGGACCGCGCTGAGCCGCCCCGGTGAAGATTTGAGCGAAACTCGCCTTCCCCCGCGCATCTTTCCATGGCAGCAACCACTCGTCCGCCAATAACAAAACACCTGATATCAGCGCCCTTCGATTCCTCGACAAATTCCTGTACCAGAAAGTTCGCATTCAGCCCTCTAAAAGCACCAACAACGGATTCAGCAGCATTTTTGTTCTCGGCCAGAACGACGCCGCGTCCTTGCGTGCTTTCCAGTAGCTTCACAACACAGGGTGCGCCGCCCACCAAATCAATAAGATCGTCCGTATCCTTTGGCGAATTGGCGAATGCGGTAACGGGCATGCCAATTTTATGCCGCGCAAATAATTGATGTGCATACAGCTTATCACGTGACGCGCCGATAGAACGCGCCGGATTGACGCTATAGGATCCCATCATGGAAAATTGACGCACGACCGACATGCCATAGGATGTTAGTGACGCTCCAATACGTGGAATAATGGCATCGTAATTCGCCAAGGGCTTGCCGTCATAATGAACTTCAGGCGTATGGGAATTAATATTCATATAACAGCGCCGCGTATCAATCATTTCGATTACATGGTCGCGCGCTTCAGCCGCTTCCACCAGCCGCCGGCTGGAGTAATTCTTGGACTCTATTGTTAAAATTCCCAAGCGCAAAGAGCGCCGAACCGCTTTCTTTTTGGAATTTCGTTTATAGAGTTCATAAGAAAGCGTGGGCTGGAGGCAGGATTCTGTGGGGTTCACCATCACTTCCTCTCCCAGCGCCTGACGCCCCAGCAACATGCGAAACCGCATGCTCTCGCGATTGGAAAGAGAGATCTCGATAGGCCATTCATAACCGGCAATGTTGATTGATGTTTCGATGATATAACGCTGTTCCGTCTCGCCTTTTGAACTGACGATCGCGCGGCGGTCAATAACCCTGGCGGAACAAAATACTTCGATATCATTATTGTCCGGGACCGGACGAATGCCAAAACGCACCAGTGGGCGCGTCGCCGGACCGAAGGGCTCGATATCGAATGCGTGGAGAGCGGACGTCTTGGCGCCGGTGTCCACCTTGACCTCCATCGCCGGCAGGTCAAGCAGGGGCAAAGACAGCCATTCTTTCCAGCCCAGCGTCAATATGGTCATGGGACGACAACCCCTCCCTGAAGGCCTTGACGTCACCACGCGAAGAGCCTCCCAAGAGGCAACTAGAGCCGAGGGATGGTTAATAAAGTCTCAATCCGAGAAGGGATCGCGCATCAAGATCGTGTCTTCCCGCTCCGGGCTGGTGGACAGAAGCGCGACGGGGGCGCCGATCAATTCTTCGATACGGCGGGCATATTTGACGGCCGTAGCCGGCAGGTCGACCCAGGAGCGCGCGCCTTTTGTCGATTCGCTCCACCCTTCCAAAGTCTCATAGACCGGCTCGACACGGCCCTGGGGCCCACGGCCTGCGGGCAGATAATCGATCACAGCGCCGTCCAAGCGATAAGCCACCGCCACTTTAAGCTCATCCATGCCGTCCAGCACATCGAGTTTGGTCAATGCAATTCCGTCGATGCCCGCCGTGATGACGGACTGGCGCACCATAACCGCATCAAACCAGCCGCACCGCCGCGTCCGGCCTGTCACCGTGCCGAACTCATGGCCGATCTTACCAAGATGTTGGCCGATGTCATTCTTCTGCTCCGTGGGAAACGGGCCTTCCCCCACGCGCGTGGTGTAGGCCTTGGTGATGCCAAGGACGTAATTCAGCGCCGACGGCCCGAGGCCACTGCCCGCGGCCGCCTGGCCCGCCACGGTATTCGACGAGGTGACAAAGGGATAAGTGCCGTGATCTATATCAAGCATCATGCCTTGGGCGCCTTCAAACAAAATGCGTTTTCCCGCACGGCGCATCTCATCCAGCTTTCGCCACACCGGCGCCGCATAAGGCAACACTTTGGCCGCTATCTCCCGCAGATCTTTCAGCAGACGGTCCCGATCAATATCCGGTTCGCCATAGCCCCGCCGCAAGGCATTGTGATGCGTTAAAAGTCCATCCACTTTTTCCGCTAACGCATCGGGGTCAGCCAGGTCGATCACACGCAAAGCCCGGCGGCCCGCTTTATCTTCGTAAGCGGGGCCGATCCCGCGCTTGGTAGTGCCGATGCGCGCCGCGCCCGCTCCCCCCTCGCGCAACACATCCAATTCGCGATGCACTGCCAAAATTAATGTCGCATTTTCGGCGATGAGAAGTTTGTCTGGTGTGATGGTAACGTTTTGCGCGCGCAAGCGTTCGATCTCTTCGACCAGCGCCCAGGGGTCAATCACTACACCATTGCCGATGACCGATATCTTGCCTTCGCGCACAATGCCGGAGGGCAGCAGGCTCAATTTATAAACCTCGCCATCAATCACCAATGTATGCCCGGCATTGTGGCCACCTTGAAAGCGCACCACCACATTGGCCCGTTCTGAAAGCCAATCAACGATTTTGCCTTTGCCTTCATCGCCCCACTGAGCGCCGACTACAACCACATTTGCCATGAAATTTAGATCTCCTTAAACGACTCTCGACCGACCCATATTCCTCACCGCGCCATCCCAGATCCAAAGCCACTGCTTTAGCGTTTCCCGGTCAAGCGTCAGCGCGCGCCGGGATCTAGGGCAGCCGACCACCGTCTGATCGTTTGGCCCTGGGCCCCGGCTCGAAGGCCGGGGAACGCTAAAGCCAAGAGTTAAACCGGACACCAGTACGTTCGACCGAGGGACGACAGTTTTATCAGTCGGTGGCGTAAGATCACAGCCTGCTTGTGTAGCGTGAATTGCGTTCAGCGGCCAGTTGTTAAAACGACAGGGCTTTTGCCTGGAGCACATGAGGCAAGCAGGCCACTTTCTCCAGCACAGCCTGGACGACCGGTTGATCCACCGCAACCAATGCAATCGCGTCACCACCATTTTCCGCGCGGCCCAGATTAAACGTTGCGATATTAAGCCCGGCATCGCCCAGAGCCGTGCCCAAAGCGCCGATAAAGCCAGGCTTGTCTTCATTCACTACATAAAGCATGTGGGGGGTCAGAGAAGCCTCCATGTCAATTCCCTTGATCTGGATCAGCCGCGGATGGCCATCGGAGAAGACCGTCCCGGCGACACCGCGCTCCTGGCGCTCCGTCGTGACGGTGAGACGCACATAACTTTCAAACACGCCATGGGCGTCACAGGTGACTTCAGAGATGCGGATCCCGCGTTCCTTGGCGACAACGGGCGCGTTGACCATATTCACTTCCGAGACCAGAGGTCGCAGCAATCCGGCAAGAGCTGCGGCGGTCAGTGGTTTTATATTTTGCTCCGCCACCACCCCTTCATATTCGATCTGAACGCCGGTGATGGCCGTCTCGGTCAATTGCCCGGCAAAGAGGCCCAATTGTTCCGCCAGCGCAACATAGGGCCTAAGGTGCGCCGCTTCATCCGCACCGATCGATGGCATATTGAGCGCATTGGTGACGGCGCCGGTGAGCAGAAAATCGGAAATCTGTTCGGCGACCTGCAAAGCGACATTTTCCTGCGCCTCACGTGTGGAGGCGCCTAAGTGAGGCGTCGCGACAAAGCCTTCCGTGCCAAACAAGGGGCTTTCTTTTGCCGGTTCTTCCGCGAACACATCCAAAGCCGCGCCTGCGACATGGCCGCTGTCCAGAGCCGCTTTCAAGGCTGTTTCATCAATAAGACCACCCCGAGCGCAATTGACAATACGCACACCCTTTTTAGTTTTGTTGATGGCATCGGCGCTGAGAATATTGCGGGTTTTGTCAGTGAGCGGCGTATGGAGTGAAATAAAATCGGCGCGGGCAAGCAGCGCGTCCAGCTCAAGTTTTTCTATCCCCAATTCCGCCGCCCGTTCCGAAGAGAGATAAGGGTCATAAGCGATTACCTTCATTTGCAGGCCCTTAGCACGGTCCGCCACAATGCCGCCGATATTGCCACAACCAATAATACCTAATGTTTTACCGGTGACTTCACTGCCCATAAATCGGGATTTTTCCCACTTGCCGGCCTGTGTCGAAATATCGGCCTGCGGAATTTGGCGCGCCAGAGACATGATCATGGCGATGGCGTGCTCGGCTGTGGTGATGGAATTGCCAAACGGCGTGTTCATCACCACAATGCCTCTGGCTGTCGCCGCCGGAATATCAACATTGTCCACGCCGATCCCGGCCCGTCCAACAACTTTCAAATGCGTCGCCGCCTCAATGACATCCGCTGTAACTTTTGTCGCCGAGCGTATGGCAAGCCCGTCATACTGGCCGATGATGTTCATCAACTCTTCTTTCGAGAGCCCGACCTTCACATCAACGTCAATACCGCGATTGCGAAAAATTTCCGCCGCAGCGGGACTCAATTTATCCGAAATCAATACCTTTGGCATGAGAGTACGTCCTGTAATCAAATATATTTGTTGGGAATTTTAGTCTTTATACGGTAAAAATGTGGACTTAAGCCACCACCAGATCCGCCGCCACGCTGGCAAAGGCCCAGTCGAGCCAAGGAAGAAGCGCTTCCACTTCTTCGCGCTCAATGGTGGCGCCAGCCCATATCCGCAAGCCCGGCGGCGCATCACGGTAAGCTCCGATATCAAAAGCAACACTTTCCGCGTCCAGCAGCGCGCTGAGTTTTTTCGCGGCCGCCGCCTGTGCTTCAGCACTTAACGCGCATATGCGTGGATCGACGATTTTGAGACACACAGACGTGTTGGAGCGCGTTGCCGGATCAGTGGCCAAAAAATCCACCCAATCGGTTTGCCCAACCCACGCTTCGATCAACGCCAGATTGCCGTCCGCCCGCGCCCTTAGCGCCGCCAAGCCTCCAATCTCTTCGGCCCATGTCAACGCATCCAGATAATCTTCAACGCACAACATGGACGGCGTGTTGATGGTCTCACCGCGGAAGATTCCCTCATTAAGCTTGCCGCCTTTAGTCAGACGAAAAATTTTCGGCATCGGCCAAGGCGGCGCATAGCTTTCCAAGCGTTCCACCGCGCGCGGACTTAAAACAGTCATGCCGTGCGCCGCTTCACCGCCCATCACTTTTTGCCAGGAAAACGTCACCACATCGAGTTTCGACCAGTCGAGATCCTGCGCAAAAGCCGCCGAGGTCGCGTCACATATGGTGAGCCCTGCGCGATCTTCAGCAATCCAGTCGGCGCCCGGCACGCGCACGCCCGACGTGGTGCCGTTCCATGTGAACACCACATCACGGTCAAAATCAACTTGCGCTAAATCAGGGAGCACACCGTAATCCGCTTCCAAAATGCGCACATCGTCCAATTTCAGTTGCTTGGCGACATCGGTCACCCAGCCAGCTCCGAAGCTTTCCCAGGCGAGCATATCAACGCCGCGCGCTCCCAGCAGAGACCACAGCGCCATTTCCACAGCGCCCGTATCGGAGGCCGGTACAATGCCGATTCGATATGCATCAGGAATGCCCAGAATAACGCGCGTTCGGGCAATGGCCTCGGAAAGTTTCGCTTTACCCGGCTTTGATCTATGTGATCGACCGAGACAGGCATTTTCGAGTTTTTGAAGGGACCATCCGGGGCGTTTGGCACAGGGCCCGGAGGAGAAAGTAGCGCGCTTAGGACGCACCGGCGGCTTCGTCAGATCAGTCATTAGGCTATTCCTTCCAGAATAGAAGCATCCCGTTGGGGGGATGTGGCCCGCTGTCCATATAGGCGCGGGGGCACTTCGAGTCAACAATAAGAGTGGGGCATTCAAGACTGGTCTCACATGTCGCGGCGATCCGCGATTGCTCCTTGCGCTTCTTACGATATATCTATTCCCTTTGAGCACGCTGGCAGTTATGGTCGATGCGCTGCGGGCAGACTGATCCGTCTGCTTCACCGTAACGCCATTCACACCGTTTGAAACAGAGCGCATCCATGGGTACCGATCGGAAATTATCGGATTGGCTGATGCTGGGCTTGTTGGTCCTCATCTTTGGCTTGGCTTTTGTCTGGATGAAACTCACGCTTAGCTCGATTCCGCCCATCACTATTTCGGCGGTGCGCACAGGGCTCGGGTTTTGCTTTCTTCTCATCGTGATGAAAGTGAAGGGCACACCCTTGCCGGCAATTTTCATCCAAGAAAATGGTGGTGTAGAACAGCGCCTCAATCCGATCTGGCGCACGCTTGTCATAATCTCCATTATCGGTCTCGCCGTGCCTCAGGTCCTGATCGGGTGGGGTCAACAATATGTTGATTCCGGTCTGGCGGGAATCTTAATGGCGTTTATGCCGCTCTCTACGGTACTTATGGCCGCTCTCTTTATTCCCGGCGAACATCTGACAGTGGCGCGTCTGGCAGGGTTTATTTTAGGCTTCATTGGTATTTGCGTGCTCGTCGGCCCGGATGCACTACTGCACCTTGGCGACAACCGTGAAGCCTTGCTGGGGCAGTTGGCTATTATCGGCGGTGCGATTTGTTATGGCGCCGGTGGCATCATCGTGCAGCGCATGCCGCCAATTGACCCGATTGCGGCTGGCGCTGTGCAGACCCTGCTTGCATCGCTGTTTCTGACACCTGTGGCATTGGCCGTTGATAGCCCTTGGACTTTGTCTCCCAGCCTCGTTTCGCTGCTCACACTTGCAGGGCTTGGCATCATCTCAACCGGATTGTTCACTTTTATTTTCTTTGTTCTTGTGCGCTCGGCCGGGGCCTCTTTCATGTCGCAAACAAGTTATCTTGGACCACCCGTCGCTGTCTTGATGGGTGCGTTAATTTTAGCCGAAAGACCAGGCGCCAATGCCTTTATCGCGCTTGCCCTGATACTCCTCGGCGTTGCCCTGGCGCAAACCAAACTAGCCGCCGCGCTTTATATGTTCAAAAGACGGCAGCGACCATGACAGCCCCTGCCTTACTCTTAAAGGTGAGGTCACCCAATGCGGACTGAGCACAGCTTAAAAGATTGGGGTCTTCTGGCGATTCTCGTTGTCTTCTGGGGTTCCACCTTTTTGATGATCGCTATTGCGGTTGAAACGATTCCGCCGCTCACCCTCTCAGCGGCGCGGCTTGTGTTGGCCTCCCTCGTGCTACTCATTACGCTCAAAATATCTGGGGAGACCTTGCCGCCTCTTTATCTTCGCGAAGCGCAATTCAAACGCGTCAATCCGGTATGGTTTTCATTGCTGGGCATCGGACTTATCGGCAACGCCTTGCCATTTTTGCTGCTGGCGTGGGGTCAGACGCAAATTCCTTCGAGCATTGCCAGCATTTACTTGGGTTTTTCTCCGCTCACCACACTTATTCTGGCGCACTTTTTGATTCGCGGCGAGCCCATCACCCGCACCTCGGCGCTCGGATTTGCTCTCGGGTTTGCAGGGATCTGCGCCTTGATGGGACCCAGCGCCTGGTCCCAATTCAGCCTACACGCCGGCACCCTTGTTTATCAAATCGCCATCATCATCGGCGCCGTCTTCATGGGTCTGAGTAATGTCATAGCCAAACGTATGGACCGGGTCGAACCTTTAGGAGCCGCAACGGGTCTGACCCTTTTGGCCTCCATCATCATAACGCCGCTCGCCCTTGTCATAGATCGGCCTTGGGACTTGACCCCCTCCCCTCAATCCCTGGTGATGGTGGTGCTGCTGGGTCTGCTGCCAACCGGATTGGCTAATGTGATTTTCTTCGTCCTGATCCGCCGTACCGGCGCAGTATTTCTTGCCTTGGTGAACTATCTGACGATCCCCTGGGCGGTTTTGATGGGCATGGTCTTTTTGAGCGAACGGCCTGGCTGGAATGCGCTCTTTGCGCTGATACTGATCTTAAGCGGCGTTGCCATCAGTCAATCGCGTGCCCGCCGCGCCGCGCGCTAGTAAGCCGGTCATTTACTTTACTAATCCAGCTTTTGCCCGGAGCATATTGCTGATCTCATCCCCAGACTGATCTCCGAGGATGATGAACTCCTTACGCTTATCTTTAGTCTCAACATAAACTTTACCGTTGTGTGGATAATAGCTCATACCCCACTTCTTTTTGGGATCATGGTATACCCTGCCAATTTGGTCATATCCGATCCAGAAGTTAGCGCTACTCGCAGCTCGGACAAACTCTGGCGTCAACGACCTCCCTTCATAGATGGCGAGTTTTCTAGGGGAGATATATGAACGTGGATTATCCAAATTCCCCCCTACTGTCATCAGCCCGCCAGGTCGTCCAGCAGACGTTAATCCACGAACTTTGAGACCAACTATAGCATCGTGACCAGCAATGATTAGCAATGTGCGGTTAAGGATCAGAGCGTAGTATTCCATCGCAATGAACATGTTGCCATCATCGATATTTATAAGCTTCACTTGATCCATTTTCCTGACATATTGAATTACTCAATCATAAAGCTTGAAAAAACTGGCTAATACAATATCAAATCCAGTTTTTTATCGCTCCATGTTCGCAAAATTCTTCAAGCTAATTATGATTCATTCATCGCCGGAAATGCTCTAAAGCGTTTCCGATTGAAACTGAATCACGGAAACGCTCTAAGTTCTTGTTTGGTCGCATTTTCTTAACGCGAACCGGTGCCCACTTCTCTCGAAAATGCTCTAGAATCTCTCACGTTTGCTTTGTCCTTCTCCTGGCGTCATTGCCGGGCGATAGACCCGGCAATCCATGGCGGTGAGTGCTGGTTGGTTTTGTGGATGCCCGGGTCTATCGCCCGGGCATGACGAAGAGGGGAAGCAGGGTGGTTCAAAGTAAACGTGAAAGTCTCTAATTATCTGTCGTTTAACACATGCATGTGATTGAGCGGGCCACGGCCGCGGCCCAGGCCCGGCGCTGTGACAAGCGCTTCACGCACATAATCACGCGCGCGCTCTATGGCCGGTACAACAGACATGTGCTGAGCCAAGCCGGTGGCAATTGCCGATGCCAATGTGCAGCCGGTACCATGGTCGTGGCGTGTCTGGATCCGCGGGGAAGAGAATTCTATTGTTTCATCCAATGTCATCAAAACATCCGTCACATGATCGCTTTTTAGATGGCCGCCGGTAATCAGCACCGCCTGGGGGCCCAGAGTCAGGAGCCGCTCTCCCATTCGTTTCATATCCGCCACGCAAGTGATTTCACTGCCTGACAGAATTTCCGCTTCGTGAATATTGGGCGTAATAAGATCAGCCTGAAGAACAAGTTCTGCTTTAAAAACGCCAAGCGCATTTCTGTCCATGAGAGTGCCGCCGCCTGTCGCCGCCAGAATAGGATCAACCACCAAAGGCACACCTTGAGCCAATCGCTCGATCTCCATGGCCACCGCGTGAATGGTATCTTGCGAGCCCAGCGCCCCGGTCTTGATCGCGTCTGTTCCGATATCAGACAGAACAGCGGAGATCTGGCCGCTTACCACATGAGGCGGGATCTCATGAATACCGGAAATCCCGTTCGTGTCTTGAACCGTCACCATGGTCACGGCCGAAGTCGCATAAGCGCCGAGCGCGCTGACCGTTTTTATATCGGCCTGGAGACCCGCACCCCCACTGGAATCGGATCCTGCTATCACCAAAACACGGCTCTTCATTGCACCCTCTACGACAACTCTAGTTTTGAGATCCTATTGACTGGTAAACATGCCCGGTATAGAGCCGGTTTTGAATTTATGCAGAGACGTGTTCAAGGATACGCACAATATCGCCCACCACCTGTCTCACTTGTTCCTCATCACGTCCCTCTGCCATGACCC
>JAJFIO010000207.1 GCA_021774915.1 Alphaproteobacteria bacterium | reverse complement strand
ATGTTCCAAGCCAGGCAGCGGACGTCAGAGCACATGGATCAACGACCAGATTATTCAACTATACACGGAACTCTTTGAGCATGGGTATGCTCACAGTGTAGAATGCTGGCGTGAAGGTCTCTTTCGTGGAGGACTCTATGGCGTCTCGATTGGGGGAGCTTTTTTCGGAGAAAGCATGTTTAGCTCCGAAACCGATTCAAGCAAAGTCGCGCTGGTGCATCTGATTGCTAGATTGAAAGTAGGAGGATATACCCTGCTTGACACTCAATTCATCTCTCAACATTTGCAACAATTTGGCGCAATTGAAATGCAGCGTGCGGACTACAGATCCGCGCTGTCTGAAGCCATTCTTACAAAGGCAGACTTTTACTCGTTGCCGTCGGACTCAATAGGTTCGGAAATTTTGCAATCAATTACCCAGACATCATAAACCGGATGCTCCAACCCATTTAGCCCTGGGCTTGAGGCAAACATCCACCCGGAAAAATATTTCACAATTTCCCCATCTGGTTTCTCCTCTGAAACCTCTAAAAAGGCCGTGGTTTCCGGCGGCTCTTCAGGGGGCCGCTTGTTACATGTTCTCAGTGTAATATCGATGGCGTTGAATGTAACCGTCTCACCAATGGGAATGACAATATCTTCTGTCCGGGCTGTCACTTTTTCAAGTGCGCGGACCGTGACTTCCCGATAGCTCAATGGTTCCAGGCTTCCCTCTAAGGATGAATCAGATCGCAAAGTCGGGATAAGGGGCGGCATATTTTCAGGAGCCAACGCCCCCGTGTCATCTTGCAAGGGCGCAAAGCCGGGAATTCCAGATTCTGGAGGAGTTTGCTGAGCGTCACTATCCTGCGGCGTATTATCAAAATCTCTACCGGAACTCACACCCCCGCTCTGCATTTCGTCAGCATCCGGAGTAGCAGGTGACTCATCGTCTTGAGGCGCAGTGGGCATCTCTTCCAAGGGCAAAATGGAAATTGCCTCGCCCTGTGTCGGTGGGATGACTTCAAAACCAGGACCGGCCGATCCTTCATCAGGCGGCGTCTCGTCTACTTCACTCTGAGATGGAGGTAGAGCTTCCTGAGCCAGGCTGAAGTCCGCTAAACCCAAGGCCCAAATCTGGAGACTGAATATGGTTAAGCCGACCTTAATAAGTTTCTTCATTAGTCGTCCTTGTAGTTTCTGACATTGCTAGCCCTGTTCATCACCTCGTATCCCCCTAATCCTTAAAGGCGGCAAAACGAAGGCGCATATGATCGGCATACCAATATCCACCATCATCGCGTAGCACCGGATGCAATGCCGCGACAACCTCACCTTTGAGTTTTTCGGACAAATCGCCCACCGGTTGAAAGAATTCTTGGACGAACATATCCAGCCAGCTTTTCATCCCTTGTGGAAGAAAGGTTGGGCGTGAGAACAAATCAATCCGCTTTACCCGAAATCCGGCATTTTCGAGCAGTTTACGATAAGCATCCGCGGTTGGAAAAAACCAGGGATTCAAACCCGCGCCATCAAATCCATGGGCGTTCAATACGGCCGTGATGGCGGCTGTAATGGCTGCGATATTACCAAAGCCGCCAAACTCGGCCACGAACCGGCCGTCTGGAAGAAGCGCCCGATGAACACCTTCAATCACAGACACTGAGTCCTTCATCCAATGAAGCGCAGCATTTGAAAAGACAGCGTCGAATTCTTCCTCAAATAAGAAGTTTTGTGCATCCAGAACCAGAGCCTCGACGCCAGTGGCGCGCGCTCGGGCAACCATATCTGAGCTGGAATCGCAGGCCAGTATGGTTGCGCCGGTCTTCGCCAAAGCCACGCTCAACCTGCCATCACCGCATCCAAGATCGAGTATGCGCTCTCCTTCTTTGGGCTGAAGAAGATCGACAACAGGTCTGCCCAACTCAGCGACGTAACCCGCCTGTCTCGCGTAATCTTCGGCGTTCCACGTCTGATCACAACCAGGCTGAACTGCCCCACCCGTCTTTGGCAAAGTCATGTCCTTTTCGGATTTACCAGGAAAAGCAAATCTTATTTCTTTTCGTCGGAATCACCGCCAACTGCAAAAATGGCTTGGCCAATCAAGCTCATCAGATCGATTGATCCTTGCGTGAATTGAATTTCATCGCCATCAGCCAACATGTCTTCACTACCACCAGGCTCAAGATTGAGATAATTGCCGCCAAGCAGTCCTTCAGAAGTGATTTTGACAGATGAGTCGTCCGGCACTTCGATGTCATCCCGGATCGTTAGGTGAATCACCGCCATGTAAGAGATAGGATCAAGAGACTGTGACGAAACGGTGCCAATCTTGATGCCCGACAGACGGACATCACTGCCAGGCGTAATGCCATCTACACGACTGAAGCGCGCCATCAGCTCATAGCCAGAAGTCGGCCCACTGTCGGTTTTTAAGAACATATAACTGAAGAAGCTCACCGCAATCAAAATGACGATGGCGCCCAGCGCCGTTTCAAGAATATCGTTTTTCATAACGGTCACCTTACCTCCAGGACGGTAAAATCCCGGTTACTGAAATCTTTTGTCGGCCTCAAACTTAAGGACCTACTAGTTCGGCTTCCAGGCCTCATAGTCGCCGGTCGCTTGGGCCCGCCGCCCGCCCTTTTCTAGACTTCCCATAGGATGAAAGGCAAAAGGTGTACCTGTCACATTCGGTGTGTGGGCTGTTTCCCACGCATGCACAGAGAACGGGGCCACAGTCGGTGGTGAATCAAACGTATAATGCACCCAGCCATGCCAGTCAGGCGATATGCGTGAGGCCTCAGCGGTTCCATTATAGGTGACCCATCGCCGGGCTTTCCCGTTTTTCGGGGCTTTTTCTTCGTAAAACCTATTGCCCTGCTGATCCTCGCCGATAAACACCCCTTTGCGCATAATATGCCATAGAGTCCCGATTGTGGCGCCATTCCACCAGGTAAAGATTTTCTTCAATACACCCATCTGACCCCCACGGGATACGCACCGCTTCCAGCGCTAAGATTCTCGCTTCAAAGAACGTGAATTATGACATCGCCCAGCGACATCGTCCAGAGAATCCCCCAAATTTTACGCCTTAATCTATCAGCCAGGCCGCTTTTTCCACATCTTCAGATACGTCTTCATGGGCTTTATTCACCGCAGAAGAATGACTGGCAGAAGTGCCGTTATGAATAATTGTGGGCAGTACAAAACGGTCGCCTGATTGCGTGAAGGCTCGCCTATCCTGGAGCGTCCATTGGATACGGGAGAGAAGTAGATTTGGCTCGAGAGGTTTTGCAACGATCTGATTGGCCCCCGCATTGAGCGCAGATTTGACAACCGGTCCACTGGAATGCCCTGTCACAACCAGAACCGGCGTTTTGCCCAGATCGCCATTTTTCACATTGCGTAGCCGGGTTACAAACGTTTCCCCATTCATGGGCCCCATACTCCAATCCGTGATGATCAGGTTTGGCGTCCATGATTTTAGGATCTCCAGACCTTCTGCGCCATCGCTGGCTATGCGGATATTCTGCACATTCCAGGAGCGCAAGATGGCTTTAATTATCCGCTGGGCGCTTTCGTTGTCATCGATGATCAACATCCGCTGAGCAGCCAAATCGACCGGTTTTCTCGTTTTTTTTGTCATGAGTGGGCAGGCCAGTTTTTAAATCAACAGCATTAAATACACAGTACTTGCCAAGAGTTAATGAATATTAAGAGATGGCAAGAAAAGCCCCCTAAGGCCCGGAATTCGGTGGTTTCGAACGCCTGACAGTGCATATAGACAATAAAGCATTGAGAAGAAGTGAACATAAACTATTGCGTCGTCTCCTACCCAGGTCTAAACTTGGTATCTGTTAAGGGAGATGGCACACCATCTGGTGTGCTTCCTTAGGCTACGACACGAAAACATCTTTCTTTCAAGCGGATCCCCAAAACCAGTTCGATGTTCACATCTCTGGTTTTTGGTGATTTTTGGTATTCAAGAGATCTGGCGGTCAGCCGGATTATGAGCGATAATTTCGAGACGATCAGGCTGGATATACCCGATGCGCATTCAACGCCATTTTACAAATGAGACGAAATCAGCCTATGACGGCTTGAACTTTCGCACGACCAGCAGCGAGATACGTGATCCCGACGGCAAGCTGATCTTTGAACATACAGATATCGAGGTTCCGGCCAACTGGAGCCAAGTCGCTTGCGATATCCTCGCGCAAAAATATTTTCGTAAAGCGGGCGTTCCCTCTTCTCTCAAACCAGTTGAAGAAGATGGCGTTCCCGCCTGGCTTTGGCGCCACGTGGTTGCTGAAGACACCGCGCCTGCGTCTAACCTGGATGAGGCTGCCCAACAGGATGGCGAAACAAGCGCCAAACAAGTATTCGATCGTCTAGCCGGCACATGGACCTATTGGGGGTGGAAGGGTGGCTATTTCGACAGTGAGAATGACGCCCGTGCGTTTTACGATGAACTGCGTTTCATGCTCGCCGCGCAAAAAGCGGCTCCGAATTCTCCTCAATGGTTCAATACTGGCCTCAACTGGGCTTATGGAATCGACGGTCCGGCTCAAGGCCATTATTATATTGACCCTGACAGTGGCAGTCTGGAGAAATCGCAAAGCGCTTATGAGCGGCCACAGCCCCACGCCTGTTTCATTCAGGGCATCAAAGATGATCTGGTGAATGAAGGCGGCATCATGGACCTCTGGGTGCGTGAAGCGCGATTATTCAAATATGGCTCCGGCACCGGTACAAATTTCTCAGCCCTTAGAGGCGCCGAGGAACCGCTCGCCGGTGGAGGAAAATCCTCAGGTCTTATGAGTTTTCTGAGCATCGGTGACCGGGCGGCCGGGTCCGTAAAATCCGGCGGCACCACAAGACGCGCGGCCAAAATGGTCATCGTCGATATTGATCATCCAGACATAGAAGATTTCATTGACTGGAAAGTCATCGAAGAACAAAAAGTGGCATCGATGGTGATCGGTTCAAAGATCGCGCATAAACACCTCGGCGCCATCATGAAAGCCTGTGTAAATTGCGAAGGAGAAGAAGGAGATTGCTTCGACCCCGCTAAAAACCCGGCTCTCAAGCGCGAAGTCCGTGCCGCTAAAAAAGTCTTGGTGCCAGAGAACAGCATCCAACGTGTAATTCAATTTGCCCGGCAAGGTTATACGGCAATCGATTTCAAAACCTATGACACCGATTGGGATTCAGAAGCGTATCGCACGGTCTCCGGTCAAAATTCTAATAACACAGTACGCATTCCAAACGAATTCCTCGATGCCGTGGAAAACAATGAGAAATGGTCTCTCATACGCCGAACTGACGGCGAAATCATGGAAACTGTCGATGCGCGTCAGTTATGGGAGCGCATCGGTCAGGCGGCATGGCAAAGCGCTGATCCGGGCCTTCAATTCAGCACGACAATTAATGATTGGCACACATGTCCTGCGGATGGAGAAATTCGTGCTTCTAATCCGTGTTCGGAATATATGTTTCTGGATGACACAGCCTGCAATCTTGCATCGTTAAACCTGATGGCATTTCGAAATACGGATTCATCCTTTGACATTGCAAGTTTTGAACATGCTGTGCGGCTATGGACCATCGCTCTTGAAATATCAGTTTTTATGGCCCAATTCCCATCGCAAGAAATTGCCCAGAAGTCCTTCGATTACCGTACTTTAGGCTTGGGTTTTGCAAATATCGGCGGCCTGCTAATGGCTCAAGGTCTGCCCTATGACAGCGATGAAGGCCGCGCCATTGCTGCGTCCCTGAGCGCTATTCTGACCGGCACCGCTTATGCGACATCGGCTGAAATGGCGTTGCAATTAGGCCCCTTCCCCGGCTATCAAAAAAATTCGAGGGCCATGCTCCGTGTGATTTCCAATCATCGGCAGGCGGCCAAAGGGGCAAGTGATTTTGAAGGACTCCATACGCCCCCAGTCCCTCTGGATGCGGCGAACTGCCCGGACAGCGATCTTGTCGCCCATGCCCGTAAAGCCTGGGATAAAGCTTTGGACCTGGGTTCTGCATATGGATTCCGCAATGCTCAGGTTTCCGTGGTTGCCCCGACAGGCACCATCGGCCTGGTGATGGATTGCGACACCACCGGAATTGAACCCGATTTTGCACTGGTGAAATTCAAAAAACTTGCAGGTGGCGGTTATTTCAAAATTATCAATCGAACGGTTCCTGAAGCACTCCAGACCCTTGGCTACGCACAAGATGAGATTCATGAGATCACACAATATGCTGTCGGCACGGGCACACTCAAAGGGGCGCCTGGCGTAAACCACGACAGCCTCAGCGCGAAAGGCTTTGGCGATATAGAAATCAAGGCGGTTGAAGAGGCTTTGGCCACGGCATTCGATGTTAGCTTTGCTTTCAATCAATGGACCTTAGGTTTGGATTTTTGTCGTGAGACACTCGGTCTCACTGAAAATCAACTAAATGATTACAATTTCAATCTCCTGTCGGCCATAGGTTATACCAGCCAGGAAATTGTGGATGCCAATCTCTATTGTTGCGGCGCCATGACCCTTGAAGGCGCGCCATATGTCAAAGCAGAACACATGCCCGTGTTTGATTGCGCCAATCCGTGCGGCCGCATCGGCAAAAGGTTTTTATCGGCTGAGAGCCACATCCTGATGATGGCCGCTGTTCAGCCATTTATTTCCGGTGCGATTTCCAAAACCATCAATATGCCTCATAGCGCCACTGTCGAAGATTGCAAAAATGCCTATATGATGTCCTGGCGCCTAGGCATTAAAGCCAATGCTCTTTACCGGGATGGATCAAAGCTCAGCCAGCCTCTTAACACACAATTGTTGGAAGATAATGATGTAGATGAAGAAGAAGTGGATGCTGAAGACGCATTGGAAGCCGCAATGCGGACGGAAGCACCTGCCGTCCAACGAACACAAGTAGTTACCGAAAAAATTATCGAACGCATTATAGAGCGCGAACATGAGCGCCGCCGTCTGCCCCATCGCCGCAAGGGATATACTCAAAAGGCCAGCGTCGGGGGCCATAAGGTCTATTTGAGAACAGGTGAATATGAAGATGGCTCATTGGGAGAAATTTTCATTGACATGCACAAGGAAGGCGCCGCCTTCCGCTCACTGATGAATAATTTCGCCATAGCCATTTCCATCGGTCTGCAATATGGCGTGCCGCTCGAAGAGTTTGTCGAAGCCTTCACCTTCACGCGTTTTGAGCCGGCAGGTCTGGTGCAGGGAAATGCAACTATAAAAAATGCAACTTCACTTCTGGATTATGTCTTCCGTGAATTGGCTGTTTCCTATCTCGGCCGGGATGATCTGGCCCATGTGCAACCGGAAGACCTGAAATTCGATGCCATAGGCGGTGGTGAAGATCAAAGCAAAACCCCATCAAATGCCGATCAGTCCGCCGTGATGAATGTCGTGCGCAGCGTCGCCAGTCAGGGTTATATCCGTTCAAATCTACCCAGCAATCTCATCGTATTGAAGCGAGACACAGGGGCTCAAGCCTCCAATTCCGCTTCTGCACTTCAGAGCACTGTCGTTGAAAGCGAACCTGCTGCGTTTGACGCAGTTGCCAAAGCTGTCGAGCAGGCTTCTCATGGCACAGCCAGAGGCCGCCTGGATCATGTCCAGGAAGCACGCCTCAAAGGCTATGAAGGTGATGCTTGCGGATCGTGCGGTAATTTCACGCTGGTACGCAATGGTACGTGCCTGAAATGCGAAACATGCGGCTCCACCTCAGGCTGTTCGTGAAAACCGGCCCTTGGGATGGTGGTCGTGGTGGGCCCTACCCTTCCGCTTTCGGCGGTTGGACAACGCGCACATGCAACTCGCGGAGCTGGTGAGGCTTGACCTCTGACGGAGCGCCCATCAGCAAATCTTCAGCCTGCTGATTCATCGGAAACATGGTCACTTCGCGGATATTGATCTGCTCGGCCATCAGCATCACGATGCGGTCGATACCCAGCGCAATCCCTCCATGAGGCGGAGCGCCATACTGAAAGGCATTCAGCATCCCGCTAAATTCAGCCTCAACCTGTTCAGCCGTGTAACCGGCAATCTCGAAGGCCTTGAACATGATTTCCGGCTTATGGTTCCGAATAGCGCCCGAACCCAGCTCATGTCCATTGCACACCAAATCGTATTGATGGCCAATGATATCCAACGGATCTTTTTCTTCCAAATCCTTCAACCCGCCTTCTGGCATGGAGAATGGATTGTGGCTGAAATCAATCCGCTTTTCCGTCTCGTTATATTCGTAAAGAGGATAATCCGTGATCCAGCAAAACTTGAATATGCCCTTTTCGCAAATATCAAGTCCCTCACCTATACGGGTGCGCGCGGCACCCGCCAAGGCAGCCGCGGCATTTTCCTTGTCGCAGGCAAAGAACAGCGCATCGCCGGCTTTGATCCCGGCTCGCCCAGCAAGTTCCTGATGAACATTTTGCGGGATGAATTTGGCAATCGGACCTTTGCCGGTCAACGCGCCGTCCTGTTCTTCATACACTACATAGCCAAGCCCCGGAGCCCCCATGTCTTGGCGCGCCCACTCATTGAGCTTGTCGAAAAAACTGCGGGGCCTCGAAGCCGCGCCTGGGGCTGGAATGGCGCGCACTACACCGCCCGCTCCGATCTGTCCTTTAAAAGCTTTGAAGGTCACATCATCACGCGCGAAGAGATCCGTGACATCGACGATCTCGATGGGATTACGTAAATCCGGTTTATCATTGCCGTATTTCAGCATCGATTCCAGATAAGGTATTTGCGGGAAAGGATGCGCGGTGACGCTGCGCCCTTCCGCAAATTGTGCGAACACGCCGCCGAGCATGGACCCCACAGACTCAAAAACATCTTCTTGCGTCACGAATGACATTTCCAGGTCGAGTTGATAGAACTCACCCGCGCTGCGATCGGCCCGCGCGTCCTCATCGCGAAAGCACGGCGCAATCTGATAGTAGCGATCAAACCCCGCCACCATGATCAATTGCTTGAACTGCTGCGGTGCCTGAGGCAAAGCATAGAACTGGCCCGGATGCAGACGGCTGGGCACAAGAAAATCGCGCGCTCCTTCAGGCGAAGACGCTGTGAGGATAGGCGTTTGGAATTCAAAAAACCCCCGCGCGTCCATGCCGTTACGGATGGCACCGACAATGGCGGTGCGCAACATGATGTTTTTGTGCAGAGTCTCCCGGCGTAGATCCAGAAACCGGTAGCGCAAGCGAATGTCTTCCGGGTAATCCGGTTCTCCAAAAACCGGCAGAGGCAACTCTTCGGCGGCCGATTGCACAATCAACGCGTCAATCCGCACCTCAATATGGCCGGTTGGCAGGTTTTCGTTGACTGTCCCCTCAGTTCTGGCCACGACACGCCCGGTAATGGTCAGCACGCTCTCGGTTCTCACACTCTCAGCTTTGGAGAAATGTGGGCTTTCAGGCTCGATCACACATTGCGTCAGACCATAATGATCCCGTAAATCGACGAACAACAGACCACCGTGATCCCTTTTGCGGTGAACCCAGCCGGAAAGCCGCACGGTCTGACCGACATCGCCCCGGTTCAGTTGACCACAATTATGGGTTCTAAAAATATGCATGAAGCATGCCTTTTTGAGAGAGTATAAACCTCGGATTTCGGGCGAAAAAGCGCATGGCACGCCTTATTTGTCAAGAGCGCTGAAAAATCAGCGCCCGGCTCTCCCGCCAGCACCCCCATTTTTAGGATTGAAGGCGACAAGCCATTGCCTATGCTTTATAGCATCGCTTCCATGGACATCATCACCTCATCAAAAGATCTCGATAGTGCCTGTGAGGCACTGGCGACAGCCGAATATGTGACCGTTGATACGGAGTTTATGCGCGATTCCACCTATTGGCCAAAGCTCTGCTTGATCCAGATAGCCGGTCCGCAAGATGCCTTCATCATTGATCCATTAAGCCCTGATCTGGAGTTGACGGCCTTTTATGACCTGCTGCGCGCTGAGACCGTCGTCAAGGTTTTTCATGCTGCACGGCAAGATCTTGAAATTTTCTTTCATGAGGGCGGCGTAATCCCCAAACCGCTTTTTGATACGCAAGTTGCGGCCATGGCCTGTGGTTTTGGTGATTCTATTGGGTATGACAATCTGGTAAAAAACCTCACCAACGCGCAAATTGATAAATCCTCTCGCTTTTCCGACTGGAGCCGCCGTCCGCTGAGTAAGCAGCTCCTCGACTACGCTTTGGGAGATGTCACCCATCTGCGCAAAGTATATGAAATCTTGGCAGACCAATTGGAGGAGGCCGGGAGACAAAGCTGGTTGGGAGAAGAAATGGAAATTTTGTCCAATCCCGCCACCTATAACCTCAACCCGGAAGACGCCTGGAAGCGTTTGAAATTGCGTAATTTCAAAAAATCTCGGCTGGGTGCCTTGGTTGAAGTCGCCGCCTGGCGTGAGACGCAGGCTCAGTTGCGCAACATTCCCCGTCAGCGCGTAATTAAAGATGACGCCATTTCGGAAATCGTCGCACGAAAACCAAAAACTAAACAGGATCTGGAAGGAATGCGCGGATTGCCGCAAGGCTTCTCCCGTTCGCAGGGCGCACTTGGCCTTCTGGAAGCTGTGCAGCGCGGCGGGAATATCCCTTCCGAAAATCTCCCCCTGATAGAAACGCCCCCCAAGACCATCAACAAAAATAGTGCCCTGTTGGAACTCCTCAAAGTTCTTCTCAAGCTTCAATGCGAGCGCTCCCAGGTCGCTCAAAAGCTTGTAGCCAATATAGCGGACCTCGAGCAAATCGCGACTTATGAAAACGCCAACGTCCCAGCCCTCAAAGGATGGCGTGCCGAGGTGTTTGGTGAAAGCGCCCTGAAGCTGAAGCGCGGAGAGATCGCAATTTCATTAAACGATCAAGAGCTTGTTCTGGTTCCTGTAAGCGAAAAAGAGCGCGGATAAAGAATCGCGGCTTTATGTCCGAACCTGAATTTCAAGCTCCAGTTTCAGCCCGCGCGCCACATGCTCAAGGCGCTTTTCCACCGCCTCGCCCACTAAGCTTGCGTGTGTCCCTGGAACCGATAACACAAGCTTTTGCCCTATTTGCAATGAGGTATGGCGTAGGAGCCCAACAGCCCCCCCCACCAGCGTGGTGCCTAGTCGCACCAGCAATCCTATCAGTCGAGCCCTTTGACGCCACTCTGTTGTAATCACCGGAAGGATTGTTCCAGCCGCAACCGTACCCTGTCCTTCATAACGATGAAATACACCCAGAGCGATGAAAAGGCGCTCCGTATGGGTGACGCTTCCTAATGGTCCAAAAAGAACTTCATGAAAGGCATTCTGTCCCCGATGATCAGGGTGCGAACGCCATTCAATATCGCTCAGCAGACAGATGGCTTCCCGCAAACGTTTCAATTGAGCGGTTTCTTCATCCCCTTTCATTTGCCGAAAAAATGCCTCCGTCCAGGGGATAAGCTCTTGTTCAAAATCCGGGGCGCGACTCAATCTTTGGGCCATTTCAGTGCATGAGTGAATGAGTGGATCCAGCGCCTTGAATGGTTGAGAAAACCCATCATACAGCAATCCCTCCCTGAGACCGAAAGCCGAAATGACAACGTCTTTTACGGGGCTGCGCAGCAGTAGGCGTTCTAAAACCACGGCGCCAAACGGTAGACTCTCAAGTCGCCGCCGCGATATTTTTGGTAGTTTTTTCAGGGATGCCGTGCTTTGTTCCGAAATAAGGTGCGCTAAATCCAGCGCTTCTCTTCGGGGAATGACGTAATTTTGCAAGACATGTAAATCATAATTCTGCTGCTCCATGTGAATGCGAGCAAGAACACGCCATGCACCGCCTACAGCGTAAAAATTGCCTTTCACATCATCTATCCATGAAGCGCGCTCCAGCGCACCGTCCACAATACGCCGCGCCTCTTTGATATCGCCTCGCGACACATCCATCAATCGCAAGCCGCCAACGGGTATCGTTGCTCCCAAACCTATCTTACCTTGATCGAGGGCCAAGACTTCTAAACTGCCACCGCCTAAGTCGCCAACCAGACCATGAGCATCCGGCATGCCGCATAAGACCCCCATGGCCGTATAGTAGGCTTCTTCTTTTCCCGACAGGACCCGAACATCCGTCCCACAATATTGATTGGCCTGCTGAACGAAAGCGGGACCATCTTCAGCATCGCGCACTGCGGCTGTCGCAACGGTAATCAATCGTTCCACGCCTAACGCTTCCGCAACGGCATGAAAGCGTTCTAAAGCCTTCAGCGCGCGCGCAACAGCTTTTTCATGAAGGCGGCCTGTGGTGGCAACATTGAGTCCAAGGCCGGCAAGAACACGTTCGTTGAATATGCTAACAGGATTCCGGCTCGAGCCAGCAAACACCGCAAGCCGCACAGAATTCGAACCGATGTCGATAATACCAACTGGCGAAGTGGATTGCGTGGCGATCTCCTGCCATGCCTTTTTTATCATAAAAGTTAAGACCTATATTCGGGTAAAAGTTAAACCCTATATCGTTATCTGCATTTTATGCCCTTTAAGACACGATCTGAGGTGGTATATCCCACTTCACCGCTTCTCCTCGCCCGGATAGGCTAGGGTTATTCATAAAATAATTATGCGCACTAAAGGCATCGGACACGGCCTCACTTTCCATAACACGATTGTATGAACCATCGGGTTGCATAAACCAGCTTTGAGCTTTGTCCATCAGCATAGCAACCATAATTTGATCAAGAATTTGCTGATGTACTGTTTCATTTTCAATAGGTATCAAGGATTCCACGCGCCTATCAAAATTACGCGGCATCCAATCTGCGGATGAAATGTAAACCCGCGCTTCTGGGGATGGCAAACTGGCCCCATTGCCAAAACACACAATGCGGGAATGTTCCAAAAACCGTCCTATTGTACTCTTGACACAAATATTCTCCGACATGCCAGGCACACCAGGCAGCAGGCAGCAAATGCCGCGCACCACCAATTCAATGTTCACTCCCTCATTACTCGCTGCATATAAGGCATCAATAATGGCCGGGTCCACCAGTGCATTCAGCTTTGCCCAGATAGTCGCCGGGCGCCCCGCTTTGGCATGGGCAATTTCTGCATCGATAAGCCCCAGAAGATGAGAGCGCATGTTCATGGGCGCTATAACTATTTTCTCGAAATGAGTGGGCTCGGCATAGCCTGTAATGTAGTTAAATAATATGGCCGCGTCCCGCCCCAGTGCAGGGTCGGCACTGAACAAAGACAAATCAGTATATACTTTCGCCGTTACGGGGTGATAGTTTCCGGTCCCAAAATGCACATAAGTTCGCAGGCGATTAGATTCACGGCGCACGATCAAACTTACTTTAGCGTGGGTTTTCAGCTCCATAAATCCATAGACAACCTGAACGCCCGCGCGTTCCATATCTCTTGCCCATTTAATATTCGCCGCTTCATCAAAACGCGCTTTGAGCTCGATGAGCGCCGTCACCGATTTTCCCGCCTCAGCCGCTTCAATTAAAGCACCCACAACGGAAGATTTTTCACTTGTGCGGTACAGCGTTTGTTTGATCGCCACAACGTCAGGATCCGCCGCTGCCTGCTGAATAAACTGAACAACGACATCGAAGGACTCATAAGGGTGATGGACAAGGATATCCTTATCCCGGATCGCCGCAAAGCAATCGCCCCCATGCTCACGTATCCTCTCAGGAAACCGGGCATCAAAGGGTTTAAACTTCAAGGAGGGATTGTCAGTTCGATCGACAAGATCAACTGTACGATCAAGCCCTAGAAGGCCATCGACAACCACAACATCCTGTTGCGGAACTTCCAGATGAGAGGCAATGAAAATTTTCAAGCCATCAGGCATGGTATGTTCGACTTTTAAACGAATAACATGCCCACGACGACGACGCTTTAATGCCGTCTCAAAGAAACGCACAAGGTCCTCTGCTTCTTCTTCCACCTCAATATCACTGTCGCGCAAAACTCGGAAAGCGCTATGCGTGATCACTTCATAACCAGGAAAAAGGTGATCCAGAAACAGTGTGATGAGAGTTTCAAGGGCAATGTATCGGGCTTGTGGAAGCACTTTATCTTGTTGTGACAAGGTTGGAATTTGTACGAAACGATCCAATTGATTTGGAATGGGCAGCAAGGCGATCATCTGCCGTCCCTCCGATGCGTGGCGCATTTGCAAGGCCAGTGCAAAACTCTTGTTGGGAATAAAAGGAAACGGATGAGCCGGATCAATCGCCAGGGGTGTGAGCACAGGATAGATGTTGCTCTGAAAATAAGTCGCCAGCCAGCTCCGATCCTGTTCATCCAACTCCTCAGCGTTTACGACTGCGATCCCATTGTCACGCATTTCCTGAGATAGCTGAGCCCAACAAAGCTGTTGCGCGGCGACCAGTTCTCCGGCGCACCGGTTCACCAAGTCTAATTGCTCAGAAGGACTTAATCCATCCTGACTGGGGGTCGTAATGCCGGCTTCAACCTGCCCGCGCAAGCCAGCCACCCTCACCATGTAGAATTCATCCAGATTGGCAGCGGAGATGGATAAAAAATGCACCCTCTCCAAGAGGGGATGCTTGAGGTTGGTGGCTTCTTCCAGAACCCGGGTGTTAAACGCTAGCCAGGACAGTTCCCGATTCACAAAACGCTTTGGTGAGGATTTATCAAACTGAGGGCGTGCCTGCGAGTCCTCCTGCTCCCCCTTTACGTTGTCGGGAGATTTAGAGTCTGCAAAATCTCGGCCTGCAACCAAAGCAGGCTTAGAGGGTGTTGAGGCTGAGTGTCCTTTGCTCACGGGACTCATTCTCTCCTAAAGGTACGGACGGCTAAGACTTGGCAATCAGTCTCCAACCAATTATAGCGAGCTTCTGCCCGCGCTTCACCATTTAACGTAAAAGGGTAAACCTATTGTGGAAGATCTCTGAAACCAAAAAATGGCGAAAGTTCACTCCTGCTCGGCCGTCCAATTCTCGTTCAGGGAATCGAGCACCTCCCTGGCCAATGGCACGCTCAAACGGCGTTTTTGCGCCATTGAGGCCTTGTCCAGGGCGGCCACGCAGTCCCGGGCTGCGGCAAAGGATCTTTCCATCCGCAGCAGTAGGTAATCAGCCAAGCTTTGCGTCAAATCCAATTGGCGATCCTTGAATAATTTAGCCAAAACCGCCAGGAGGATTTCATCACCCGGAGGCGCCAGGGTAAAAACCGGAATTGAGCTTAATCGCGAAATCAAATCCGCCAAGTTGATCGCCCACCGCGCCGGGGCCTCTTGTCCCGTTAAGAGCAAACAGGCATTTTCTTGAAAGGCAAGATTAAAAAGATGAAATAAGGCATTCTCATCTTTTATATTTTCACCATTTTCTATCACGACAGCACCTGTGGACAACACTGCAGGGAGGTTCTCCATCGTCAAATCTTCGGCTGCGAGTAATTGAGCGCCGCTGCTCTGGCGCCAGACTTGGGCCAGATGTGTTTTGCCCGATCCCGGTGGCCCGCTCAGTGCGAGCATGCCCCCTCGCCAGTCAGGCCAGCGGTCAATTGCCGCCACGGCTTCCCAATTGCACGGCGCTACAATAAAATCTTCACGGTTCAAAGCCGGGCGGAATCCTAAATCCAGGACAAGTTGGGAGTGAGGCCCTTTGGGTTTATTGTCTGTCTTCTTCGGCATCTCACTCCTTTGTCTCGCCAATTAAGGTTCGCTTGGTTCTTCCCATATAGCGACAGACCGAACCCAATACAAAAGATAAAGCGCCCCTGATAAAACCGTGGTGACACCTGTCAAATATGTCATCAACAGGATGATCTGCTCCACTCCCATGGTCTTGTTCAACCCCAGGTCCGCCAACACCAATGCAGCCAGCATGATTTGCGCCGTCGTATTCGCTTTGCTCACATACAGCGGAGAGATTTTCAGAGGGTGATCGATCAAATATGACAGCACCACCGCACCGATGATCAAGAGATCCCGGCTTACCACCACGATCACCAGCCAGGTTTCGATATGCCCCATATACCCCAGAGTGATAAAAATGCTCACCAGCAAGGCCTTATCGGCAATGGGATCAAGGTAGGCGCCTAATTTTGTGGCGCTGTTGAAACGTTTGGCGATAAAGCCATCCACGGCATCCGAAAGGCCCGCGCCGACAAGCAGCCAGAAGGCTGTTCCATACCGGTCTTCAAGTATCATGCTTATGATCAGGGGAACGATAAGAAGCCGAATTAACGTGATGAGATTGGGAATACTCAAAAGGATAACTCCCGAGGCGTTTCAAGCGAGGAAAAAAATTTACCAGTCGTTGGTCGTAGCGTCATCAGAGTTTGACGCGCCCTCACTATAGAGGTCCATGACGTTCATATCACTGACCTCATTCTGGTTGCTATCCGTTCCAATGATGTCTGTGGTCTCCTCAACCCCCAACTCCGGGAAAGCTTCCATTCCACTGCGCAAACCGATGCTTGTCACCCTATCATTATCCAGCAACTCCAGATCCTGTTGCGCCATGCTGACGCGCAATTGAGTGAAGGAGCCTACGAAATGCAACATGATTTCCGCCCCTTTGGTGGACAGGGCGAGAATTTCGAACTCACGAATAGTCGGCACGCGTTTCAGACGTTCCTGGATAACCAGCCATTCTCGCTGATCGGAGAAATGGATCGTGGCGGCCACCAGGTCCGACACCGCATCAGAACGAATGATTGTTTTTCGTTTCCACGATTCGTCCAGACGGCTCAGAACTTGACCAATGCCCAGACTCATAAGTGCCTCAAAGGGCAAAGCATCCCGATTATTAATAATCAAGCCCAGCGTCTCAACAGGTGAAACACCGCCATTTAGCCGGGTCATCTGGATCTGCATCCCCTCAGTCCCTTCCATGTCCTGAAGGATGGCATGCGCCAACATAACTTCAATGACCCCGTAGCGCTCCGCAAATGGACCCAACACGCCCCAATTGTGCGCCAGAGCATCATCAACGTTGACACTTACAAGGTCCTCCAATTCCCCCAAAGGCAGCAGGAAAGGCACAAGTTCATTGCCTAAAAGGCGGTCCTGCCAGGCTTGCGCCCAGGGGTTATCCGCCTGCCAAAGAAACGAGCCTTCCGGGGTCTCCAGAACCGTCAGGACAATGGCCGTGCGCGCTTGCGTTTCACTGAACGGAACAGCCGCAAGGCGCAGCGCTTCGCGGATTCTTGCCGGCTTAAAACTATATGTGACATCAGCCAAGTAGCGGGTAGGACTGGTTTTTTCATTGGCTAATTGCAATCCGGCGACCATGGAGATGGTGTCCGCCTTACTGATCTGAGGTAAAATACCCCAATAGCTCTGCGGTGTCAGGCGGCGAAAAAGCCGTTGCAAAGCCTCTACGCGTCCTTGGGACATGGCGGTATCGCGTGCTTCTGCGGCTGAGGCGCCGGTCGCATCGACGGCCAAACGATCGATGGTAAAGACATCCCCCCCCGCCTGTGCCGCTGCCTGTGGCGACCAGCCAAACAGCAACCCGGCTAAGAGCCCCAGAATCCACGCTTTTTTTGCTAAACCCGCAGCTTGCACTAGCATTCCCCTTCGTATGTCACCCTGCACTATATAAAAGTGAAAATGTCAAAAAAGTGTTCGGTGAGTTGGATTTGAGAAGACATTTTACTCTGTCTCAGGTAGATAGACGTCCATCTCACGCGTGTTTTGGGAACATTCCCGGACGTTCTCGGGTGCACGCCCGGACGTTCTCGGGTGCACGCCCGCACTACCATTGAACCATAGCTGCCAACATTTAAATCTTTTGACCGAAAACTCCAAACGCAATCGCATGACCTACCGTGACGCCGGTGTCGATATCGACGCTGGCCATGCTTTGGTGAACGCCATCAAACCCCTGGTCGCCCAAACCCAAAGGCCTGGTGCAGATGGATCATTGGGAGGTTTCGGCGGCCTGTTTGATTTGCAGGCAGCGGGATTTAAGGATCCCGTTCTGGTGGCGGCCACGGATGGTGTCGGCACCAAGCTTAAAATCGCTGCCCTCATGAACACGCACACCAGCATCGGCATTGATCTGGTGGCGATGTGTGTGAACGACCTCATCGTCCAAGGCGCCGAGCCACTGTTTTTCCTGGATTACTTTGCTACTGCAAAGCTCGTTCCTGAGGTGGCGGTTGAAGTCATTGCCGGCATTGCTGAGGGCTGCAAACAGGCCGGTTGCGCACTTATCGGCGGCGAGACCGCGGAAATGCCGGGCGTGTATCATGCAGGTGAATACGATTTGGCGGGATTTTCTGTTGGCGCCGTGGAAAGGGGCAATCTGCTTCCCAGCACAGATCCCATCCAGGCTGGTGATTTGATCTTAGGGTTGGCCTCAAGCGGCCTTCACTCCAACGGGTTTTCACTGGTGCGCCGTGTAATTGACTCCGTGGGCCTGGATTATCATGCTCCCGCACCCTTTGATCCTGATCAAACATTAGGGCAGGCTTTGCTGAGCCCAACCCGGATTTATATCAAGCAGGTGATGGGCGCCATCCATGCGCAAAAACTGAAAGCCCTGGCCCACATCACCGGTGGCGGAATCACGGAAAATTTGCCGCGCTCTTTACCTCATGGCGTTCGTGCGGAAATCGATCTGGACTCATGGCCCCTGCCACCGCTTTTTTCCTGGCTTGAAGAATCAGGTAATTTGGGTACAGATGAAATATTGCGTACCTTTAATTGCGGCATCGGCATGGTTCTCATCACCCCAAAAGAGAACGCCCCACTCCTGAAAAAATCTTTTTCCGAGGCTGGCGAAACGATTTTCGAAATGGGGAGCATTCGCAGCGCCAGCAAGAAAGATGCGGCGCCGAGCATAAAGTACCGGGGTCATTTGACACCTTCAACGTAAGACAAAGACCCGTAAAAGGCCCGCCCGCATATGGTAAAACTCAAACTTGGCGTTTTGATATCGGGCCGGGGGTCCAATTTAGCCTCCTTGATCGAGGCTTGTTCACAAGACGACTACCCGGCTGAGATCGTTTTAGTGCTCTCGAATCGAAAGGACGCCAAAGGCCTCGAGCGGGCACGGGCGGCGCATATCCCCGCTCAGGTGATCACTCACGCAGAGTTTGCAGATCGAGATGCCTTTGACGCTGCTCTGACTGAAGCGCTTGCACAGGCGGGCGTCGAGCTTATTTGCCTGGCGGGTTTCATGCGTTTGCTGGGGACTGATTTCGTGACCCGATGGACCGATCGGATCATCAACATTCACCCATCTCTCCTGCCCGCCTTTCGTGGCTTGCACGTTCATGAACGGGCGATTGAAGCGGGCGTGCGTCTGTCCGGTTGCACCGTCCATTATGTGCGGCCTGAGGTCGATGACGGGCCCATCATTATCCAAGCGGCCGTGCCGGTCCTAGCCAACGATGATGCAGCGCGTTTAGCGGCGCGAATTCTGGAAGCCGAGCACAAAATTTATCCCGAGGCCGTGCGCCTGATCGCTAGCGGTCGCGCGACCCTCCAACACGATACCGTGATGCTGGAAGTCAGCCGTGATACGCAAGCGCCGCTCATCAATCCACCGATCAAAGACTAAAATTTGCTCTAGAGCGTTTTCGTGATTCAGTTATAAACGGAATCGCTCTAAGTTCTTGTTTGGTCGCATTTTCTTGAACCACGAACCGGTATCCACTTCGCTTGAAAATGCTCTAGAGTTTGATGTCGCGTTTGCCTGCCCCTCGATAGCAGATCAAAGCGCTCTGCGCGAGGCGTGGCTGTGTCGCCTGGTCTTGTTCAGCCGCGTCTGTAGATGCTCATCACCACGCCATTCGAAGTGGATGCAGTTTTCTTGAGGCCTACGTTCGTCGGGACAGAACCTTCATCGAATAAGCGTTTTCCCGCACCCACCACAACAGGAAAGGTCCATAACCGAAACTCATCAATGAGCTGGTGGGTGAGTAGGGTCTGGATGAGTTGCGAACTGCCGTGAACTTGGAGCAGCGGACCATCGCTTTCCTTGAGCTTCGCGATTTCTGCTGGCACGTCACCTTTGATTTGCACCGAGTTTTCCCAATCGAGGCCATTTGCGCGCGATGTCGCAACATACTTGGTTGCATCGTTGAGCTTTGTTTTATGGACGGACTCGGGGGCGTTTGGCCAGTACCCGGCAAAGGCATCGTATGTCTTACGACCAAACAGAAGGTCAAACGGTTGCGACAT